>JAYVFJ010000427.1:0-10700 GCA_043773225.1 Chloracidobacterium sp. | reverse complement strand
CGAAGCTGCCCGGTTTGCGGCGAGATATATAATATTTACTCAAAGCCGCCAAAACATGATGGTTTTTGTGACGAGCACACCGAAGCAAAACTTGACCATCGGGCGGACGATTCGGAAGAGAAGGTCAAGGTGCGGCTTGAAACTTATGATGAGTTGACAAAGCCGCTACTCGAATATTACGAGCAGTCAGGCCGTCTCAAAAAAGTTGACGGCACAGGCGATATCGAGGATATTTATCGCGAGATCGAAAAGTTGGTTTGAACCACAAAGACACAAACGACACAAAGAAAGAAATCTTTGTGCACTTAGTGCCTTTGTGGTGAATTCATGATGATAATTGCAAAGTCCGCAAAAGATCTTGACAAAATGCGAGCCGTCGGCGAGTTGATTGCCGATGTCCGTGAGGCTTTGCGGCCAATGGTCGTTCCGGGCGTTTCGACTATGGACCTTAATAACGCCGCCGACAAGATGATCCGCGACGCCGGTGCTCTGCCGACTTTTATCGGCTATCACGGATTTCCGTTTGCGATATGCGCCTCGGTCAATCACGAGATCGTTCACGGCTTTTCAAAAAAAGAGCCGATGAAGGACGGCGACATCGTTTCGCTGGACATGGCGGCGACTTATGAGGGGTTTGTCGGCGACACCGCGATGACCGTGCCTGTCGGCGAGATTACCGACGATCTAAAAAAGTTGATCCGCGTCACGGAAGAATGTCTTGATCTTGGCATTCAGGCTTGCCTTGTCAATAACCGCGTCGGCGATATTAGCTGGGCTGTTCAGCAGCACGCCGAAAAGTTTGGCTACGGCATTGTGCGCGATTACACCGGCCACGGCATTGGCCGCAAGATGCACGAATCGCCGCAGATACCAAATTACGGGCGGGCGGGAACAAAAGAACGGATTCGTGCTGGTTACTGCTTTGCGATCGAGCCGATGCTCAATCTCGGAACGGCTGAAACGCGGACTTTGAGCGACAAATGGACTGTCGTGACGCTTGACGGCAAACCGTCAGCTCACGCCGAGCACACGCTCGCCGTAACCGCCGACGGGCCCGAAATTTTGACGCTTACAAAAGCTCAAAAACTCGAACGGAAAAATGGACTGGCAGAAACCGTCGCTGCGACTTGAAAAAAAAGCTGACACGGGCTAAAATAATTGGTTTGCTCAACTATTCAGCAAGTTGGCTCGTTATGTATGTCTAAGGAAGAAGCGATTGAGGTCACCGCGACCGTGCTGGAAACATTGCCAAATGCTATGTTCAAGGTTGCCGTTGACGAGAATAATCATGAGGTTTTAGCTCATATTTCGGGCAAAATGAGGAAAAATTTCATCCGAATTTTGCCGGGCGACAAGGTCTTAGTTGAGTTGTCGCCATACGATCTAAAACGCGGACGAATTACATACCGCTATAAATAGTGAATCGTAAATCGTCAATCGTAAATAGAAAAATCCGGTTTTGCTATTCACGATTCACGATTGACGATTCACGGGAGTTTAGAGATGAAAGTCAGGCCGTCGGTAAAAAAAATGTGTGACAAATGCAAGGTGATTCACCGCAAAGGCGTCGTGCGCGTTATTTGCGATAATCCGAAGCATAAGCAGAGGCAGGGATAGTAAATAGTGAATCGTAAATCGCAAATAGAAAAACCACTTCTTTCTATTCACGATTCACGATTCACGATTAACGGAGAAGAATATGGCTCGTATAGCAGGAGTAGATCTACCGCCCAATAAAAGGGCACAAATCGGGATGACTTACATTTACGGTGTAGGGAAATCGCGCGCGACAGCGGTTCTCGGTCAGGCCGGGGTTGATGTCAATGTAAAGATCAAGGACATCAGCGAGGACGATCTTAATAAGATCCGCTTGATCCTCGACACCGACGTTGAGGTCGAGGGCGATCTGAGAAAACACGTCCAGATGGACATCAAGCGTTTGATGGACATCGGCTGCTATCGCGGCCTGCGGCACAGACGCGGGCTGCCGGTTCGCGGACAGCGGACAAGCACAAACGCACGAACCAGAAAAGGCCCGCGCAAAGCGGCCGTGGCGAAGAAGAAGGCACCGGGTAAGAAATAAGTTGCAAGTTCAAAGTTCAATGTTCAAAGTTGAAACCAACTTGCAACATTGAACATTGAACTTTTGAACTTCAAAGAATATGGCAAAAGCAGCAGCAACAAAAAAGAAGACTTTTAAGAAGAAAGAGAAAAAGAACATCCCAATGGGGATCGTGCATATTGCGGCGACGTTTAATAACACGATGATCTCGATTACGGATACCGCGGGCAATCTGGTTGCTCAGTCTTCGTCGGGAGCACGCGGGTTTAGAGGCTCGCGAAAGGGAACTCCGTTCGCGGCGCAGCAGGCTGCTTCCGAAGCGGCACGCAAGGCTCTTGACGCGGGAATGCGTGAAGTCGAAGTTCGGGTCAAAGGCCCCGGCGGCGGCCGCGAATCGGCGATTAGGGCGATCAATCAAGCCGGAATTCGAGTAAATTCGATCCGCGACACGACGCCGATTCCACATAACGGATGCCGTCCGCCGAAACGCAGGCGCGTTTGAGCATTTGAAGTTTTTAATTTCAGATTTGAAATTTCAAATTTGATAACTATCGAAAGGACGAAGAGTGATTTTCACTTGTAAACTTTTCCGAAAAAACTGTTAGAGTGCGAGCTTTAGCTCGTGGTAAGAACGCGATAAATCGCGCACTCTGAACACGGAAGCAAAAAATTATGGCTAGATATAGAGATGCGGTGTGCAGGCTTTGCCGCCGCGAAGGTGGAAAATTATTTTTGAAGGGCGACAGATGTTACAAGCCCTCTTGCGCTATCGAAAAGCGGGGAACAAACCCGCCGGGACAGCATGGTGCGGCTCGCCGCAAGATGTTGGCCGGTTATGGTGAACAGCTTCGCGAAAAGCAAAAGGTAAAGCGCATTTACTTTATCCTCGAAAAACAGTTTCGCAATTATTTCGAAAAAGCGCGTCGTCAAAAAGGCGTCACGGGCGAAAATCTGCTTTTCATGCTCGAACGCCGTCTCGACAACGTCGTTTACCGTTCGGGTTTCTCAACCTCGCGCCGTCAGGCTCGCCAGCTTGTAAATCACGGACATGTTACGGTCAATGGCCGCAAGGTCGATATCCCTTCGTTTCAAGTGAAAGCCGGCGATTCAATCGCCGTCAAAGATCGCTCGCAAAAGAATACGCATGTCGATGGAGCTTGGTCAACGGCAGTTGGACGCGGCCGTCCGACATGGCTGAGCGCCGAGGGCAAAGATCTTCGCGTCAAGGTATCGAGCCTGCCAAACCGCCAGGACATTGACGCAAATATTAACGAACAACTGATCGTAGAACTTTACAGTAAGTAGTAAACACGAGTGGCTGAAGTAGCCGGATAATGAAAGTCCGTTCTTGCTAAGCACGATCCGGGGACAAGGCCGACTCGTTTTGACCGATAAAAGAACAAATATGACAAGCAATAATTGGACAGATTTTCAAATGCCAAGCCGCCTGAATGTCGAGACCGACACTCTTACCGAGCGGTTCGGGAAATTTTACGCACAGCCTTTTGAAAGAGGATTTGGCACCACGATCGGCAATTCGATCCGCCGTGCGCTGCTCTCGTCTATCGAAGGCGCGGCGATCACCGCCGTCAGAATCGAAGGCGTCGAGCACGAATTTTCGTCTATCAAAGGCGTTGTCGAAGATGCCACTGACATCATCCTCAACCTCAAGCAAATTCCTTTCAAGCTGCACGACGGCGGCGTTAAAACACTGACGATTAGCAAAAAAGGAGCCGGAACGATCACAAGCGCCGATATCGAAGCCGACGGCGACGTTGAGATTCTTGATACTGACATTCATATCGCCACGATCAGCTCCGGCGGTAAATTGAATATCGAGATGCGGTTGAAACAATCGCGCGGTTATGTTTCTGCCGAATTCAACAATGACGAAGATCTTTCAGTCGGATATATTCCCATCGATTCGGTGCACACGCCGATCAAGAAAGTGAATTACAACGTCGAAAAAACTCGTCAGGGATCGAATACCGAATATGACAAACTGACCATCGAGGTTTGGACCGACGGCTCGGTCAAGCCCGAAGATTCCATCGGCCTCGCCGCAAAATTGGTCAAAGACCACATGTCGATCTTCGTCAATTTTGAAGAAGAAGAAGAAGAATATAAATTCGAGGACATCGCCCGTCCGCCGCTGATGCGGAACGATCTGCTCGATAAATCGGTTGACGAGCTTGAGCTTTCGGTTCGTTCTTATAATTGTTTGAAGAACGCCGATATACGCTCGATCCGCGACCTGATTCGACGCAGCGAAAAGGACATGCTGAACACCAAAAATTTCGGCAAAAAATCGCTCACCGAGATCAAAGACATGCTCCACGGCATGGGTCTCGATTTTGGCATGGATTTTGACGAACAGGGAAATCCGATACCAGGCAGCGGGGGCCGCGACCTAGATTAATAATAGGACATATACGACCCATAGGACATATGAGTCCTATTGGTCTTATTTTTAGACCATGAGACATCTAAAAGCACATCGAAAACTAGGCCGCACGACGGAGCATCGCATTTCGCTGCTCCGCAATTTGGCGACTTCATTGATCAACGCGGACAAGGAACATATCGTCACGACGGTTCCAAAGGCAAAAGAGCTGCGGCCGTTTATCGAAAAGGCGATCACTCTTGCGCGAAAGGCAGAGAACTTGACGGGCGATGATGCAGTTCTTCGCGGCGTTCATCTGCGTCGTCAGGCGGCACGTTTTTTCCACGCCGGAAACAGCACTTTTAAGGCTCAACAGAGCCGGTTTCGCGGCAAAAAAGGCGAAGAGAAAGAACCGATCGAGCGAACTGCGGGCGTAAAAGCTGTTCAGCGGCTTTTCAATGAGCTCGGCTTGCGCTATAAAGACCGTAACGGCGGTTACACCCGCATCATCAAACTCGGCCGCCGCCAGGGCGACAACGCCGAGATGGCGGTGATCGAATTGGTTGACAATCCGCGTGAATTGGCCGCTAAGGGCTAATGTTTTGAGTTCCAACTTTAGGAGGCGATCCAATGAGTGGAAATACGGGTTCGGCAAAAGCAAAGGACAAGGAAGTAGTGGTTGAGAAAAAAAGCGGTAACGGTGCTAAAAAACAAACGCAGGCAGTTGCCCCGTCCTTTAACATGGACGAGTTGCGAGAGCTTGCTGATCTTGTAATCGAGCACGGCTTTACGGATTTTGAATTTGAGAACGAAAATATTCGCGTTCGACTGAGCAAGATGACTTCGGTTCAGACCGCAGTAGCACCGGCACCGGCAGTAAATGCTGCTCCTGCCGCGACAACTGATACTGCTACTGCCACTGCCACTGAAGTTGACGCCGACGCTGGACTTCTTAAGATCACATCGCCGATCGTCGGAACGTTTTACCGTTCCCCCGGCCCCGATAAAGACGCTTATGTCAGCGAAGGCAGCACAGTCTCGCCGGAATCGACGGTTTGCATCGTCGAGGCGATGAAGCTGATGAACGAGATACAGGCCGAAGTTTCAGGCACGGTCGTCAAGATATACGTCGAAAACGGCCAGCCGGTCGAATACGGCCAGCCTCTTTTTGGAATACGAAAATAGCCACAAAAGGCACAAAAAACACAAAAATAATTCCTAAGTTTTGTGGCTTTTGTGCCTTTTGTGGCTATTTAGTTTTGATTCTATGCGGGAAATTCGCAAAATTTTGATCGCCAATCGCGGCGAGATTGCTATTAGGATAATCCTGACGTGCAAAGAGATGGGCATCAAAACCGTCGCCGTCCATTCCGAGGCCGACCGCGAAGCCCTCCATGTGCGCTACGCCGACGAAGCTCTCTGCATCGGCCCTGCTGCGTCCGCCGAAAGCTATCTGAACATCCCTGCGATCATCAGCGCGGCCGAGATCACTAATGTTGACGCCATTCATCCCGGCTACGGATTTCTGGCGGAATCGGCGACCTTCGCAAAGATTTGCGACGACTGTAACATCAAATTTATCGGCCCGCGCGCCGACGTTATAGCGATGATGGGCGATAAAGTCGAGGCGCGTCGGACGATGACCGCCGCCGGAGTTCTGATCCTGCCGGGCAGTCCCGACCCGATCGAATCCGCTGAAGAAGCTATCGAGTTGGTAAAAAAAATCGGCTATCCCATAATTATAAAAGCCGCAGCCGGCGGCGGCGGACGCGGAATGCGTATCGTCCGAAAAGAAGAAGAACTCGCAAACGCGCTCGAGACCGCCCAAACCGAGGCACTCGCGGCATTCAAAAACGGAGCCGTTTATATCGAACGATACATCGAACGCCCTCGCCATATCGAGATACAGGTGTTGGCAGACGAGCACGGCAACGTCATTCATTTAGGCGAACGCGAATGCACCATCCAGCGCCGACATCAAAAACTGCTCGAAGAAGCGCCGTCACCTGTAATCACAAAAAAGCAGCGTGAAAAAATGGGCAGCGTTGCCGTCAAGGCCTGTAAGAAAATTGGTTATTCGAGCGCCGGGACATTTGAATTTTTACTCGACGAGGACGGCAGTTTTTATTTCATGGAAATGAACACGCGCATCCAGGTCGAGCATCCGGTTACGGAAATGGTCACGCTCGCGGACATTGTCCGCAATCAGATCCGCATCGCGACAGGCGAAAATATCGGCTACACGCAGGACGATGTTCAGATCGTCGGCCATTCGATCGAGTGCCGCATCAATGCCGAGGATCCTGTCAAATTTACGCCCAGCCCCGGCAAGATCACTGCGTTCAATATCCCCGGCGGCCCCGGCGTTCGCGTTGATACGGCCGTTTATCCCGGTTATGTCGTCCCGCCCTATTACGAATCGATGATCGCAAAACTCATCGTCCACGCCCGCACACGCGAACTCGCCATCGCCCGAATGCAGCGTGCCCTCGACATGATGGTCGTCGAAGGAATCAAAACCACGATCCCGCTCCACCGAAAAATCATGGCCGATGAAAATTTCCAAAAAGGCAATTTCTCGACCAAGTTTATGGAAGAGTTTAAGTATTAAAGCGTGATATAATACTGCCATGACCGATCAGGAATTAAAAGATTTAGTTGCGGAAAATTCGCGGGCGATACGCGAAATGCGTGAGGAACATGACGCTATCTTTAAGCGAAACGAAAAACGCTTTGTGAAAGTCAACGAGGATTTTGGCTGGTTCGGCAATTCTTTTGGACGATTTACTGAAGGCCTCTTTACTCCAAGTCTTGATAAAATTTTGTTGAAAGATTTCGGCCTTGACACGGTCGGCCATCGCGTTAAGAAACGATATAAAGACTCCACGATGGAAATAGACGTGCTTGGATACTCAAACAGCGAAAAAAATATGGCTGTTGTTGTAGAAATCAAATCCAGACTGCGAGATGATGACATACAGGAATTCTTGGACGTCCTCAAGCGTTTTCCAAAAGTTTACAAGGAACACAAAGACAAAAAAATCTTGGGCATGATGGCCGCCGTAGATATTTCTTCGGAACAAAAAACAAAATTAGAAAAGAGCGGTATTTATGTAGTTCAAATCAAAGAAGATGTCTTTCGCGTTGTCTCAGCAAAAGATTTCCTGCCAAAAGATTTCGGCCTTAATGAGTAGTTTCGGATTTTTTACAATTGCCCGTACCCCTTGAATATGTTAGTTTTAAAACAACAATTAGCAATAGTTGTAATTTAAATTTTCGCGGTTACCGCACTGAGTTGCGGAGTTACTGCGAGCAATAGGAGAGATCATTTTTAAGCAAGACGTTTTATGTCCACAGTAAAAGAAGTAAAAGAAAAGTTAGTTGGCGATTACAAGACCCATGATTCTGACACGGGTTCGTCGCAGGTGCAGATCGCGTTGCTCACGCAGCGCATCAATGAATTGACCGAGCATTTTAAGATCCATAAAAAGGACAACAATTCCCGCCGCGGCTTGCTTGTCCTGGTCTCGCGTCGAAGAAAACTGCTTGATTACCTCAAGCGTCGTGATATTAACGAGTATCACGAGATTATTAAGAAACTCGGATTGAGAAGGTAAAAAGTGAAAAAGTGAAAAAGGTTAAAAGGGAAAAAGCACGGATGTTGTCGCAAAGACTTTTTCACCTTTTCACTTTTACCCTTTTCCACTTTACGAGGCCGCTTCGGGCCTGTTAGAAAAAAGAGATCTTTGCGAAGAATTTGCCGCTCGGTTGCTGAACGTGACAGCACAAAACGCCGACGGACAAAAGAAGATCAACGTAAAAACCAGTAGTTTGCAAAGACGAAAGGGCTTCACGGCACGCCTTTTCGTCTTTTGTTTTGTAAAGGATAAATAATGACAAAAAAATATTTGAATGAATCGATCAAGCTAGGAACACAAGACTTGGTCGTAGAAACAGGCAAGGTTGCCAAACAGGCCGACGGTTCGGTCGTGATTCGCTATGGCGATACAATGCTGCTCGTTGCAGCCGTCAGTGCCCACACTGCAAAAGAGGGGTTGGATTTTTTCCCGCTCACGGTCGAATACCGTGAAAACTCATTTGCCGGCGGACGCATTCCCGGAAACTATTTCCGCCGCGAGGGACGCCCCTCGGAAAAGGAAGTCTTGACCTGCCGAATGATTGACCGCCCGGTGCGGCCGCTCTTCGCAGACGGCTATCGTTTTGAAACGCAGATCGTTGCCTCGGTCATATCATCCGATGCGGAGAACGATCCGGACGTGATCGCGATCACTGGTGCGTCGTGTGCACTTTATCTTTCGGATATTCCTTTTGAGAATCCGATCGCCGGTGTCCGCATCGGTTTGATCGACGGCAAATACCTGATCAATCCGACCTTTGACGAACGCCGCGAATCCGAACTCGACCTCATCGTCGCCGGTACCGAAGAAGCGATTTGCATGGTCGAATGCGAAGCTCAAGAGGTTGATGAAAAGATCATGGTCGAGGCTCTGATGCTTGCCCACCGTGAGATCAAACGGCTCTGCTTGTGGCAGAAAGAACTCGGCAAGGCGCTCAAAATTAAGAAGCGTGTATTTGAGGTCCCGGCTTTGGACAAAAAAATTGTTGCCGATGTCGAAAAGAAATGGACGGACAAGCTTCGCACGGCTCTGAATTCGACGGGCCGCGACAAGATCGAGGTTTATGCCGGACTCGATGCACTAAAGAAAGAGGTTGTCGAAAGTTATCCCGAGGACGATGCGGGTGCTCGTGCAACGGCGGGCAAAGTTTTTGGCGAGCTTAAGGAAAAGATCTTCCGCGAGGACATGCTTGGCAATAAACGCCGTCCTGACGGCCGTAAGTTCTCAGAGATACGTCCGATCAACTGTGAAGTCGGCTGGCTGCCGCGAGTTCATGGCTCTGCGTTATTCACTCGAGGCGAAACACAGGCGATAGTCACCACTACATTGGGAACGAAACAAGATGGGCAGTTCATGGACGATCTTGAGAAAGGCACCGTTGATCGCCGGTTTATGCTCCACTATAATTTCCCGCCGTATTCGGTTGGCGAGACCGGTCGCTTTGGCGGAACGTCACGTCGTGAAACCGGCCACGGCAACCTCGCCCGCCGTGCGATCATGTCGGTTCTGCCCGACGAGGCTGATTTTCCATACACGCTCCGCATCGTTTCCGATATTACGGAATCAAACGGCTCGTCATCAATGGCATCGGTTTGCGGCGGTATTCTGAGTCTGATGGACGCAGGGGTGCCGATCAAAAAGCCGGTCGCCGGCGTTGCCATGGGATTGGTGATGGAGGGTAATCGTTACGCGATCCTCTCCGACATAGCCGGTGCCGAAGATCATTACGGCGACATGGATTTCAAAGTCACCGGAACAGCGGACGGCATCACAGCTCTTCAGATGGACATCAAGATCGGCGGCATCAATGCCATGATCTTGCAGGAGGCCTTGGAGCAAGCCAGAAAAGGCCGGCTTCACATCCTCGACATCATGGCCAAAACGATCGCTCAGCCGCGTGAGGATATTTCGCAGTTTGCTCCGCGTATTATCACGATGATGATCCACCCGGACAAGATCCGCGACGTTATCGGCAAGGGTGGTTCGGTAATCCGCGCCATGACTGAAGAGACCGGTGCCAAGATTGACATTTCCGATGACGGAACGGTATTGATCGCAACCGCCGACGGCGAAGCCGCTCAGCAGGTTGTTGCCCGCATTAAGGCCATCACCGCAGAGGCTGAGATCGGTGAAACTTATATGGGCACGGTTTCGCGCATCGTCGATTTCGGAGCCTTTGTCGAGATCATGCCCGGCCTCGACGGCCTGCTGCATATTTCCGAAATTTCCGACCGCCGCGTCCGCGACGTCCGCGACGAACTGAAAGAAGGCCAGCAAATAATGGTCAAATGCATCGGCAAAGAAGGCAACAAAATCAAACTCTCCCGCAAAGCCATCCTCGCCGAAGAAAAATCGAAAGCCGCTACCGAAGAAGAATAAAATTGCGCAAAAAATCTCCGGTCGCTGAAAGTGACAAAATGGGATAGCCGGACGTGCGCTAAGCGCAACGTCCGGCTTTTTTCTTGCCAACGATTTCTGTTAGTGTTAAATTCTCGGTGAGCAAATCCGATGAACACTCTCTGAGGTGGTCAAGTGTTTCAGGACACGATCCTCTCGCTCCTTTTGGTTGATTTAGTTTTCAAAGTTTGCGTTTTTTTAGGCATTGGCAAATCTATCA
>JAYVFJ010000426.1:0-6656 GCA_043773225.1 Chloracidobacterium sp. | reverse complement strand
TTACCCGTGCTTGTGAGGCCGGCAGCGAATCTTGCGATCAAGGCCGCGTCATTTGACGTGACTCCGCCGTTGCCGCTCGTATCGGCAGTAAACCTCTGGTTTTGGCTTACGAAGGACGGTGCGCCTACGACGCCCTGTGCAACTCGTGCCGCATCGTTTGAAGTTATTGATCCGTTTGCACCGCCCGGTTTGGTTGGTTTGATCGTATAAGAACCCGCTCCGAAACCGGTCAGAACATAAGTTCCCGGTGTTCCGGTAATGACCGGCCCAACCGCCGGCGAGCCTGCTGTGCTGGCTACCGATACACTCCTCACAAATCTTGGCGGAGCAGGACTGCCGATCGCATTGCCGTATGTGATCGTTCCGCTGACGCTGCCCCCCGCAGGCGAATTACAACAGGTCCGGCCACTTATAATCAGCGAGTAGCGGCGCAGTGAACCGGTGTCTATACCGGCGGTGTCCGCCACATTCAGCGTCCAATTTCCATTGGCGTTCTGTCCGTCAAACGCGGATAACGGACTTTCAGGTGCAAAATTGCCGGTTACCGCACCCGTCGTCGGAATAGTTGAAGCCGCCGGGAATCCGCCGTCATCATCGAGCAGGACGGTACAGAAGTTGTCGCCGCCGCTGCCACGATTGGTAATTAAATTAACAGTCGTGCCTCCGGGCGATGTTAGTTTGAATTGCAAGTCGCCATTGAAGGTGTGATCCATCGAAGCATTTGTGTTCCCGAGGACAGTATCGCAACCTGCCAAAGCGTCAAGCCGGAAGTTCACGTCGCTGATGTTGCCGACGATACCGCTGACCGGCAGAATGACATTGACACCCGCCGGAACACTATCCGGCACAGGCACCGGCGGTCCTGTATAGCTGGTGGTGGTAGGAGCGCCGTTAAGACCGGTCGGAAGTGTATAGGTAAAGCTACCGAGATTGGTAGCGCCGTCCTGGTGTTGAATTGTCGCGATAAAATTAGCACCGCACGCTAACACTGCATCAGCCGTAAAAGTGAAATTCCTGCTTACGGCCGAGCCGCCCGCCACAACTACTCCGTAGTTCTGCGGTCCGCCCGCACCGGTTACGCCTCCGGTGTTTTGCAGCGTTCCTACATCATTGACGGTATTCGCTCCGCCCGTATTTTGCACCCCAAACGCAACCGTTACCGTTTCGCCGGGGTCAATCACGCCATTTGCGGGCAGACAGCTTTCGCTGACAAGTGTCGCGGTCGTTGGAGCAAGAACCGCAGTGCCGGCCAAACATATATTAGCCGTCAGGTTTTGCCCGTTTGCCACGACGACAGTCGGTGTCGTTGTACCGGTTAAACCAATTCCCTTATTTGATGAAACAGTATAGGTTCCCGGTGCAACCGTCATCGAATAAGTTCCCGCCGCACCTGTTATGCGGTTTAATCCGCCGGTTGCATTTACTGTGGCCAAGTTTACGGGCGCACCGCTTGCACAGGTTGTGATCGTGCCTGAAATAGTACCTTTTGGCGCGTTAGTGCACTGTGGAAATCTAAAACTTCCGACGCGGGTTGACCATGTCGTGGAGCCGGTCGCCGCGTAATATTCCTGGGTATACCAGAATGTGCAATCGTCAACCGGGTCAACATTCATCGCGCTGTAATCGCCCCAGCGATTACTCGTGCTGGTTTGAGATCCCAAGGCGTCAAAGAACAACGCCTCACCTTCATTCAGGGTTCCGCTGTTCATCGTGTTAACGGTGCGGCCGGCAACCTTAATATCGGTATTTTGCGCTGTTGAAGATTGACTAAAACCGATCGCAATATCACCCCGATTGTCTTGAGCAATGCTGCTCATCCAGTTATTCAAACCGCTGGCGCCGTTGCCGGGTGTTAAATTATGTGTTCCCTGATCAAATACCGAGAAAACATCACCTGACCGGCGCATCTCAAACCAACGGACCCCGGTTTGATAAGTTCCGGCGGTTGTCGGGCTAACACCGCTCACATTTACCGGGAAACTGCCGACAAATGAATTAACCGGCGCCGCTTGCGTGCCGATATTTCGATATTTGAACAGGTGCATTAAGCGGTCTGAGAGTGAATCTAAATTCGCTCCGCCCATTTGCTCAATATCTCCTCGGCCGCTCGGCTGTCTGGCGTCAAACGCCGCCAAAGCGACGTCAGGCAAAACCGTTAGAACCGAACTCGCGGGCGTTGTGAAATTCGGCACCCAGCGGTAATATCGAATCCCGTCAATCGGGTCGCCAAACTCGTCAGCCCTGTATTCGGCCATGACCTCGGCCATTCCCACCGGCGGAGCTAGAATACCGTCAATATCCGCCGGCAGCAGGCCGCCGGCATTGGGGTCAATCGGTTGGATGTTGACATAAACTGCCGCGGCAGTTGGGTCGCCCACCAAAGCTTTGGGTCGGTCCTGACTTAGAATACCTGCGCCCAAAAACGCCGTGCCGGCATTGTTAAATTGGTTAAAGGTCATGTGGTAAGCATCCGGCCAGACGCCAACTTTTGGATAGTCGTTGAATATCGCACCGGGGTAAACATAGCTCCAAACATAATAAGCACCGGTCGGGTCGCCGGTTACTGAAACGGCGACACACTGGTAGTTGTTCGGATTGCTGGGAAGAGCAAATTGACTGATATGCCAACGGTCAGCCAACGAATCATAAACCACAACAGGGTCGCCGTTGTTATTAACCCGGCACGGGTCAGCCGCCGGAAGTCCGCCAAATAAGGCACTTGTCTTAAATGGACCGGCGGCAACCGTTCCATTTTTGTTAAAGATTTTATAAACGAGATTGACCGAACTGACATAATGATTAAGCCCGACATCGCCGTTCACATCGGGCGGCAAAACGGCGCCGACTCCTTGGGCGGCGTTGTCAGCCTGCGTCGCGCCGTCAAAAGTCAATCCCGGAGTCGGCATTACTTGCGGCGCGTTTGGGTCTCGTCCGCGATTTACCAGCGGGTCTTCAAAAGGGCCGTCGCCGGCCCCAGCACCGGGCAGCACTTTTTTAATTCTTTTTGCGTTTTGGCGGTTTAAGTCGTCTCTTTCGATCTCAGCCTCGGAAATGCCTTTCGCACGCATCTCCTGTTTCCGCATCTCATCGCGCATCTGATTTGTTACATACGCAGCACTTTTTGCTGCGGCATCTTCGACGGAGGTCGGCAGATCGCGCACGGGAGCAGTGACGCCAAAAGCCTCAGGCTCGATCTTTGAAACGCCATTTTTGTAGGTCGTAACCTTTCCAATCTGCGAAACGACAGGATTGTCGTCTGCGCGCGGACTGGCTTTGTCGGACGCATCGCCGTTCCAACCGGCGCTCGCATTGGTTTGCCATGCGATAAAACCAAAAACAGCTACGCCCAGCACAATACCGAGCACTAACAAGCCTCTGCGATTTAACGCTTTAAATAACCCCAGGCATTTTCTCATGACAGTTTCAAAGCTCCTTCTAAAAAGTCCGCCGTAATAATAGTATGATTCTTTTGAAATATTGATCCCGATAATTTTGAAAATAAATCGGTATCATTGGTGTTTTTCAGTTATTGAATTCACGCTCGTCAGAGGAACCGTATGGATCAGCCATTGAGCATAGAAGACTAGTCTGCCAACGTGAATATATTTTTAGCCTACTCCCAAAGCCTTCTTATTGCAAGCAAAATGTGATTTGTGCAGGCAGCACGCTATGTGTCCGGTGTAAGACCGCCTGCATTGAGGATGTGCTCAATCGCGTTAAAAACTGCTTCAGGCCGGACGCTGAGGATGCATTTTGGGTCGCCGAATTCTTTGCATTCGTAGCCGGGGCATGGTTGGCAGGGGAATTCTTCGTAAATGATCTCGTTTGGGGCGTCTGTCCAAGGGCGCCAGTGGTTGCGGTTTGATGAGCCAAAGATGACGACGGACGGTGTATTAACAGCAGCGGCGATGTGGGCTATGCCGCTGTCGTTGCCGACGAAGATGCTTGCTTTTGAGGCTAAAGCGGTTATCTCAGGCAGCGTGAGGTCGTCGAAAGTGACAATGGGCACTTGCGATTCGGCCGTTAATTTTTCAAGTACCGAAGATTCGTGCTTCGCGGCAATTGCGACGATCTGTAAGCTCTTTTTGGCGAGAAACTCTGCTGTCCGCACGAAGTTTTCGGTTGGCCATTGTTTAGTCGCAAACGCTGCGGCAGGATGCATCAAGGCAAATTGAGATTTGAAATTTGAGATTTGAAATTTGTTTAGTTTGTCATCAATTGATCTTGCCGAAGATTCGGTGACTGTCAGGACACTCTTTGGCCGATCATCTACAGGAACGCCCGCAAAACCCAATAGGGCAAGCTGCTGTTCGGCGGAATGGGTTGATTCGGTTCCCCAAAAGTCCAAGGCTGACGATAGTAAATGATTGTAGAGAAATGAATATTGGTAAGATGCGGCCCCGACGCGATGCTTGGCTCGGCTCGCAACGGTGAAAAACGTTGCGGTTGTGCCGCCGTGCAGATTGAATGCGACATCGTATTTCTGTCGTCGTAGATACCACGCAGTTTTCAAGCGTTCAGCCTGGCCCTTGCCGACACTGATGACGTTATCGACCGCGTCAAATCCATCGAGCAACGGCGCGACCCAGTCCTCGAGCAGGATATCTATCTGTGCGTTGGGAACAAATCTTTTAAGGGCTACGAGCGTGGGGGTTGAGAGCACAGTGTCGCCGATCGAACGCAGCTTGACGATGAGAACACGTTTTACGTTTTTCCAATCGATCGGGTTTTGGTCTTTTGCCTTTGGTCTTTGGTCTTCGCGGCTCATCATTTACAAGATTACCGCAAACTGACAACCGACAACTGACCGCTGACCACTATTTTTCCACCGTCGCTTCCTCGACAAGCATAACCGGAATCTCGTCGCGGATCGGATAGACGAGAGAGCATTCGGGATTGAGGCATTTCAGACGCGTCTCGGCGTCGTCGATCTGCAGTTCGGATTTACACTGCGGACAGCGAAGGATTTCTAAAAGTTCGGGGCTGATGGCCATATGTCAGAACCACCTGCGGTAGCGGGTGGTTGAATGTTAAGAAGCTAAAACCACCCGCTACCGCAGGTGTTTCCGACTAAGACTCCGTTTTGGTTCCGCACTCGGGACAGAATTTTGCACCGGGGGCGAGTTCAAATTGGCACTTTGTGCACTTCGTTTTTTCTTGAGTTGATCCGCATTCAGAGCAGAATTTTGCGCCTTCGCGAAGTTCGGCGCCGCATTTAACGCAGGGAACTTTTGCGACTTGCATGTTTCCGCCGCAGTCTGCGCAGAATTTTGCTGCCGGTTGGTTCGGCTTGCCGCACGATGGACAAGTGACGGATGCCGTCGCGCCGCCACCGCCTTGCGGTCCTGCGCCAAAGGCTCCGGCCATCTGATTACCCACGGCAAAACCGGCTCCAAGTCCCGCTCCGAGACCCGCTCCGCCGCCTTCGTTTTGCGCTGCGTCGCGCAGCGCGTCGGCGGCCTGGAATTTCATATACTGATCGACGTTGCCGATTGCTCCCATCGAGGCACGCTTGTCCATCGCTTCCTCAACTTCGGGCGGCAGGCTGACGTTCTCGACGTAAAACTTTGTGACCTCGAGGCCGTAGCCTTTAAAATCCTCGTTTATCATGCCGCGAATCTTTTCGCCGATCTCTTTGTATTGAGCGGCGAGATCGAGAGCGGGGATTTTCAATTCGCCGAGAGAGTCGGAAAACTCAGTGACGATAGCGCGTTTTAACTGGCCGTCGATATCTTCCGTCTGGAAATGAGCATTTGTTCCGGCGATCTGTTTGATAAACTCGCTCGGGTCGGCGACACGCAAGCTGTAAGCGCCGAACGCACGAAGCCGCACAATGCCGAAATCCGCATCGCGGAGCATCACAGGGTTCGACGTGCCCCATTTCATGTCGGTAAACTGCTTGGTGTTTACAAAATATACTTCGGATTTGAAGGGCGAATTAAAGCCGTATTTCCACGCGCCTAGTTTTGAAAGGATCGGTGTGTTGCCGCCGTCAATTTCGTACTTGCCGGGCGAAAAAACGTCCGCAACTTGTCCCTCAAAAACAAAAACCGCTGCCTGCGATTCGCGAACGATTAGCTGCGCGCCGTTTTTGATCTCCTGCCCCGCGACCGGAAAACGGTAAACCATCGTGTCCTGCGTAGGATCGAGCCATTCGATAACCTCGATAAACTGGTTTAATGCCGCTTCTTTTACTTTGTCGATAATGCTCATCTTATAGTCTCCTGCCCTAACTCTTAACGATAAATTCTGACATAAAGTTGCCGGAATTGGAAGTTACGGATATTGCCCAAGCCCGCGCGTAAGCAAGGGCGATACACACACGTTGTATGTATCGCCCCTGCTCACGCGCGGACTTGCGCATTTGATTTTCGACTATGAAATATCCAAAGAACAACGATCATCACTAAACCGCCGGATATATCAATCGCCACATCCCAAACCGAGCCTGTCCGGGACGCTTCAAAACTCTGGTTAAGTTCATCGAGCGAAGCAATGACAGCGACAAGAATCAGAGCCAAAATGTAACGCCATTTTTGCAGGATATGCGAGGCCGAGCCGGAAAAAGCTCTGGCGGCCAGAAATGCAAGCACCGCATACTCGGTAAAATGGGCTGTTTTGCGGACATAGCCGTGTATGATGGCCTTCGTCGCTTC
>JAYVFJ010000425.1:0-5071 GCA_043773225.1 Chloracidobacterium sp. | reverse complement strand
CGCGACTATTTCGACCGCGATTTTGTCGCGCAAATGCTCGCGGAACATCGCAGCGGGCGCACAGATTGGAGCTTTCATCTTTGGGCTCTGCTTAATTTGAGTCTCTGGTATGAACATTGGATCGACCCGACATAAAAATGACGCCTTCTTCACAGCAAGCTATCACCCATTGGAATAAAACCCCTCTGTTTATCTCAGAAGAGGAACGCTATGGCATTTATCCATGGCTGCAAGAAGCTGCGGAAGTCGAATATCATAGTGGAGAAAAGGTCTTGGAGATCGGCTGCGGCACGGGCTGCGATCTCTTGCAATTTGCCAAACACGGAGCACGCGCAGTCGGCATAGACATTACTCCGGAACATCTGCGGCTCGCCCACGAACGTGTGGGGACGCGAGCCGGGATCGGACAGGCCGAGGCGACTGCGCTGCCATTCGCTGACGGCTCTTTTGATTATGTTTACTCGCATGGCGTTCTGCATCACATAGACAGGCCGCGTCTTGTCGTTGACGAAATATTTCGGGTGCTGCGCCCGGGCGGGCGCTTTAATATTCACGTTTATGCGTTATTCTCATACTTTACGCTGCTGCGCTTTCTACAGCATGGCCGTGACTGGAAACTGTGGATCGAAAACAGCCGCGATCCTGTTCATATAGATCTTTACACCGCGAAGACGCTGCGCCGTTTGTTTGCGCCGGCAGCGTTGGACATACGAAAATTTCACTGCCGGCCCGTGCCGGCGATAGCTCCATTAGCAGGATTTTTTTTGGCCGCAACGGGAGATAAACCGGAATAAAAATTTTGGACACAGATTCAAACATATCCGAGATCGAAGCTGCGGAATTGCCGCGCCGGCGCTTTTCTCATCAGGTCGCATGGACGCTCGGTGCAAAGATAATCATTGCCGGCGGCGGCCTGCTCGCGGGCGTGATCGTCGCACGATGGCTCGGTGCGGCAAGCCTCGGTATTTTGGCCTCGCTTAACGTGCTGTCCATGCTTTCCATCACTTTCGGCAGCATCGGCCTGTCATCAGCGCTAACCTATCTCGTCGCCCGCGACCGCCCGAGAATGAAAGCTGTGATGACAAATGCCGTTACTTTCGCTTTGGTCGTCGGGAATCTTCTCGCATTTGGCATCATCGCTCTGACGTTTGTAAAACCCGGGCTTTTTGGTGAGATCCCAACGCAGCTGGTGACAATTGCCGCGCTTGCGATTCCCTTTCAACTGCTGACGCTGTTTTGTCTCGCGGCGTTTCTCGGCCTGGGAGATCTCAAACGGTATAACTTACTCGATCTTTTGGCTCAGGCTGTCCTTTTTGTTAATCCGCTCATTTTCCTCGGCCTTTTTGGCATGGGACTGTCAGCACTCGTTTCGGCAAACACAGTGACGATAGCAATCTTGAGCCTCTTGGTCCTGCCGGTTCTGTTTAGCTCCTCTAAGGCAGAACATGCCGCCGGGTTTCGCTTCGATAAACGCCTCATGGCTGAAATGCTGCGATACGGGTCAAAATTCTATGTGGCGATGGTGTGCGGCGTAATAATTCTGCGTGCCGATCTTTTGCTGGTAAACTATTTTCGCAGCGCAGCCGAAGCAGGCGTTTACGCTGTTGCCAGCCAGGTCGGAACGCTTATGATGATGGTGCCCGGCGTAATTTCGACCGTTCTCTTTCCGCGCGTAACCGAAGCCCGCCACACCAGCGCCGACATGACCTGCCGCGTCACTCGTTTTATGTCTTTAATAATGCTGGCAGTTTGCCTCGCCGTTATTCTGCCGGCATTTCTGCTCCCGGTTTTGTATGGCGAGGCTTTTGCCGACGTGCCGTTTCTCGTTCTAATACTCTTGCCCGGCGTTTATTTTTTGGGCATCGAAACTGTCCAGGTGCAGTATTTCAGCAGCCTCGGATTGCCAAAAGCCATACCTTTTTTTTGGCTCGTCACAATGGTCGTAAATGCGATGCTCAATCTTATTTTTGTCCCGCTCTACGGCGCATACGCCGCTGCGGCCTTTTCGAGCATTTCTTATACGATGATATTTGTTTTGGTCGCAATCTACTTTAGGCAACAGACCGGAAAATCATTTTGCGAATCCTTTCTGCTTCGCCGCGAAGAATTGCGCAGCCTTACGAAATTACACAAAAAAGGCGCCATTCTATGAAACTTTCATTTGCCGAATTTGACGCGGTTTATCAGTCGTCTGTCCAAGAGATCTGGCCGCATTGGAATGAAAAAATGCAGGCCGAGATCGCGCGCCACTGCGTCGCATGGGGGCCCGGCAGAACCGATTTTCTCAACTATCTGCGACTCTCATCCGTGCGGTTTTACAAAGCCTACTGTGCGCTGATCAAAACCGGCGGCGAATCAATCTGCGACGTCGGAGGCTTTTGGGGCGTTTGGCCGATAACGGCAAAAAAACTCGGTTTCGACGTCGCCATGACCGAGTCTCTAAAGTTTTACGGCGAATCATTTATGCCGCTGTTTGAGCACATCGCCCGAAGCGGCGTGAATATTTTCGACTATGATCCATTTGAGAAAGGAGCCAATTTAACGAGGCAATTTGACCTTGTAACCGTCATGGCCGTGCTCGAACATTATCCTCATTCGCTAAAAATATTTATCGAAAACATAAAACGGATGACCACCGCCAACGGCCGGATATATTTCGAGGTGCCGAACATCGCGTATTTGCCCAAACGCCTCGGTCTGCTTCGTGGCCAAACCCCGCTGGCGCAGGTTGACGACATCTACCGGTCTGAAGAGCCGTTCATCGGACACCATCACGAATTTACCATCGCCGAAATGCGCTCCCTCGCCCGACTCAGCGGGCTAAAGATCGTCAACGAGGAGTTTTACAATTATTCACTAGCCGGAGCCGATAAAAAACCCCTGAAATTAATGATCCTGCATCCGGCAGCATCTCTTGTTTTTAGATTCTCGAAAACCAACCGCGAATGTATCGCAGTGCTTGGCGAGATCGCGAAATAACTATCAAATGGACACGAGCATAAATGGCGAAAAGTTGACGACACTGGCCTTGCAGGTTTGTTTATTTCTTCTCGCATTATCGGCTCCCGTCTCGATCGCCGCGACCCAAACGGCGTGGGCATTTGCGCTTCTCTTTTGGCTGATACGTATTGCCATAGTCCGTCCGAAAATACGTCGCAATGCTTTTGATCTTGCCGTGCTCGCATTTGTCGGCTTGACGTTGGTTTCGTCCGTTTTCTCCTACGAACAGGAAATCTCGCTGCGAAAAATGGTGCCGGTCTCGTTGGTCACAATTGTTTATCTCGTCTCGGAATACACGACAACTCGCCGTCAACTTCACAGGCTTGTAATAGTTCTTCTGGTCGCGTGTTTCGCTTCGTGCGTTTACACTTTTGCGACTCTGGCTATCGGAAAAAATCTCAAAGTGATCCGAATGACCGTTGATAGCCCGCTCAGTCAGTGCGGCGTAGAAGAAAACGACACCATTCTAAGAGCTGCCGGCGAGAACATAAACTCGCCGGCGGATTTAATCAGCGTGATTTCCCGACACGGCGCTGACGGACAAATTCCGATAACCGTTTACCGGCACGAACTCGTAAAAACATACAATTTGCCCGTCGGATTTTTGTCACCGAACTCCGACAACATTGCTTCGCTCGGCATCATCGAATGGTCGCGCGGCCGCGACACTCGCGCCACCGGTTTTTACGGCCACTACGTCACGTTTGCCGAAGGCCTGCAGTTGATCGCTTCGCTCGCGCTTGGTTTGCTGATCGCTATGAGCGGCGGCATTTTTTCGCGCAATCGAATACTGCTCGCCGTCGCACTCGCCGCCTACTCACTTGCTTTATTTCTCACGATCACGCGTGCTTCGTGGCTTTCATTTTTGATCTCGGCAGCAGCGATGATCTTGCTGGGAGCCACTCGCCGGACGATACTCATCTGCGTTGCGCTCGCGATACCTTTAATAATCGGCGGCCTGTTCTTTTTACAGCAAAAGCGTCAGATCAGCTTCATAGACACCGCCGACGGCTCGACCACCTGGCGAATGACCGTCTGGCGCGAAGGCTTTGATCTTCTCACAAGCAATCCGCGACACCTCGCCGTCGGCATCGGCATGGACTCGATCAAAAATCGCTATCGCGAATGGCACCTCTTCGACGACGGCCGCCTGCCGATGGGCCACATGCACTCGACTCCGTTACAAATCGCCCTCGAACGCGGCGTCCCCACTCTGATCGCCTGGATAATTTGGATGTTCATCTACCTGCGAATGTTGTGGCAACGCCTTCGCCAAAACGATCTCGAATGGCCCGAACGCGGCCTTCTCCTCGGCTCTCTCGGCGGAACCATCGGCTTCTTAACCAGCGGCCTCGTCCACTACAACTGGGGCGATTCCGAAGTCGCAATGATCTTCTACCTAATAATGGGCCTCAGCCTGTTCATCGCCCGAACCGATGAGTAGCACAAGCCCGCACGTAAGTAAGGGCGATACATCCAATGTTCGTATATCACCCTTGCTTACGCGCAGGCTTGTGCATCTGTTTCTCACACGCAACACTTGACCATCACCACAACATTTGCTACGCTAAACAAAAACGGTATGACACACAAGACAGAAAATTTTCACGAAGATGATGACGACAATTATGACGCTGACCGTTACGACAGTATCGCGGACTGGCAGCCGCCTTACGCACATCAAAAACTCCTCGACGAATACCGCAAAAAGAATCCCGAGGTCTTCCCTGCCGACAACCTGCTCGACGTGCGCCCCGCCGGCGAATGGCTGACCGACGCAAATTACGACCCGCCCGCGACACAATTGTTCGGCGATCTATGGAAGGAAGGCGAGCTTGCGATATTGTTCGGCGACACCGCCACCGGCAAAAGCGTCCTCGCCACCCAGATCGCCGAGAGTATCGCCTGCGGCCGCGCATTCGCTGAGCATTCACCATTCACCACTCACCATTCACCACTCCGAGTTTTATATCTCGATTTCGAACTCACATCCGCGCAATTCCTCGAACGCTACTCCGTCTCTCGACTCTCAACTCTCGACTCTCCGCTAATCCATTACGCTTTCTCGCCA
>JAYVFJ010000424.1:0-3718 GCA_043773225.1 Chloracidobacterium sp. | reverse complement strand
CAAAGAAACTAAAAATGGTACTCAGACGTGGATGCAGCAATTCGGATATGACCGATATGGAAATAGAACCTCGCTTTTGCAAAATGTAAACGGCCAGGTTCTAAATACTACGCCGGCAATTAGTGCAGACACAAACCGCTTCACGAATCTCACAGACTTCGCCTATGACATTAATGGCAATGTCACGCGCGACAAAGACCCCGACGGCTTGAACCGCATACAGGTAGCCGAGGAAAAGATCGGCGTGCATCAGTTGCCTCCGATATGCAAGCAAACTTTTCTCTGACGCGATCTCTTTGCTCGCGGGCTTGTTTCTTAGTTTTCTGCCGGGGCTTCTTCGGCGGTATCGGAATAAGTGCCGGGCGGGAGCTTTATTACCATGTCTTTGTGACATCTGTTGCAATTTAGGTTTGCCGGATTGTTGCCGGTAAATGCCTGTCGGCCATTATGACACTGGAGGCAGTTATTTCCTGGAGACGTGACGTGTTGGAGCGTCGCTATTTTGCTGACCTGTCGTCCCTGTTGCGCGCCCGGCTGCACTTTGTGACACTCACTACAGCTTTCGCGGGTGTGATCTGTATGACTAAAGATGATCTTCGGGCTGTATTGCGAAGGCAGCGTTCTGATGTATTCCGCAAACTTGTGGCATACGCTGCATGAGTCATTTTTGTCCGCAGGCATCTGCTTATTCTCAGGCTTATGGCAAACATAACACGTTGCATGAGTCTCAAAACCTGAAGGTATTGTCTTGCCGCGTCCTGACGGTGCATGGCAAGCTGCACAGCCCTGGTCCGGCTCACCGGCGCCGCTGTCATGATCGCCGTGATCGAACTTGGTGTTAAATCCTTCTCTAAACTTCACGGGAAAAGCCTTGACCGGCGGATCTTTTGAATTTAGATCAGTGTGGCAAATGGAACAGATCGCCTGCTCCTCGGCAATCCACTCATTCATATGACAGCCGATGCAGGATTCGTGGCCGCCGAATTGGCTTTTGTAGCCGCGTGTTTCGCGTTGATGACAGGTATTGCACTCGAACTGTAAATGCTCAGGAATCTTATGCGAAAAATCTTTGAATGTATTGCTCGAGACGCGATCGGGAACAGGATCGGGCGCGTCGGACGAGGTGAGCGGCGGCGGCATTCTCTGTGTCTGTTCGATACAGCTCGCGGCAAAGAGCGCCACAGCGCCAAAAACAAGCATGGTTTTCAACAATTGTTTTGAACGCGACCCGTCTTTCATGTCAGTAATTATTCGCGGTGGCTGTCAGGTTTAGCATAGCGGCCGATCGCCGATACGTGGCAGTAACTGCATTGAAAAGCCTTGTCCTTTTCCCGTTTCTCAAATTGATCTTTTATATCGTCGCCGTGACACGAAACGCACGTCGAAAACGGAACCTCAGGTTCTTTTTTTCTTTTGAGAGCCTGCAGATCGGAACTTCCTGCCGTCACAAGATGGCATGTCATGCAGTCTTTTGCGTGAACTCTTTCGCCGACCTGCGATTTTATGCCCAATTGCTCGTGGCTGAACTTTAGCGAAGATCGCTCGACAATGTTTGACGGAGTATAGCGTTTGTCAGTGAGTTTATGACAACCCGCGCAGTCGGTGGAAATGGGATCGATGCGCTGATAGTGACATGTAAAGCACGACGCATGGCTTATTGGCGAGTCTTTGAAAAAATCCGCCTTTGGTTTGAAACTGTCTTTTTCCGCAGCGGGTGGTTTATCGTCAGTGTCCGGTTTGCGCGTCGCCCATTGCGGCATATTTGCTGCCGTTTTGTGACATATGGCGCAATTGTAAAATTCCACTTTTTTGTCATCGGGCGTAGGTGCATATGAAGCAAAAACAAAATGCCCGACGGCAACATCACTCTTTCGGTCATTCGACGCGATAATGTCCTGATGAGCGTCATGCGGAAAGACAGTCGTAAACTGCGTTCCGTGAGACTTATTTGGAAAGGCCAACATGTCTTTTGCGCTCACTCTAGGGCCGGGATTTGTATGACACCCGAGGCAAAAATTTGGTTTGTAAAAATCGTTGGCATGACAGCCGACACAGGTCGTGTGGCTTCCCTTTGAGCGGGATTCGTTGAACGGATAATTTCTGACATCTGGAAAAGGGTCTTGCTTGTCAGAGCGCCGCGACATCCAGTTGCCTGTCGGCAGCGTATGGCAAACATTGCAGTCGTTGTATTTTCCTTTGCGATGAGCAGGCGTGGTGTGTGAAAAGGTCTTCTGCGCTTTTGAGACATTCAAAAAGCTGCCCGCGAAAATCGCAGCGGCCAAGCCTATTAGAATAAATCTGATCGCGTATCTCATTTCTGCTCACACATGCCCGCTTTGCAAGCAGGCAG
Organism: Chloracidobacterium sp.; assembly: GCA_043773225.1. Taxonomy (GTDB): domain Bacteria; phylum Acidobacteriota; class Blastocatellia; order Pyrinomonadales; family Pyrinomonadaceae; genus OLB17. Next base: position 1,368 of record JAYVFJ010000424.1, on the reverse strand, counting down.
ATCGCGGACGATCACTTCGCATTTTTTTACCAGCTTGGTGCTGTCCGTGTCCAGAGTCGGCGTTATTTTGTCTTTGCCAACCTCAGCCTCGCAGACCCAGACGTAGCTTTTTTCGCCGATCTCGATAGGCACAAGATTTGTGTAAACGAATTTTTCAACTGCGCCGCTCAATGGAATGTTTGTAAAATATGCCCGCGACGACGAACCGTTATCGGTCATCGCGGTCTGCACCGGAGACAGGCCTTTCAGAAGATCTTCGATCATGGCCTTTCGAGCATCATAAAGCCCCGAACGAATGCCCGGCTCAAGATTTGTAACAAGCCACTTTTGCGCGAGTGCCGGTTTTTTTCTGAACTGCTGCATGCCCTTTTTGTATGCGGCCTGAAACTCAGGCACTTTTGCAATGTCTTCGGTTGTGATCTCGCGGCAGTGAACAGATTCGCAGTCACCGGCCTTGAGCCAGTTCATTAATTCGGTGCTTGCTTTGAGTTTGCAGTAAAAACAATCGCTCGAAATCACGCTTGCCGCTTTGAGTCTTTCTATCAGGGTCTTATTGGCCTCGCGGCTGCCACGGAAAAGGTAAAACCGCTTTTTTTTGAGAGTGTTAGTTTTTGTTCCAACCTTAGCGCGGCCATTTATTGTCAAAGAACCGGCCGCCGCCTGCGGATAAACCGAGTGGCAGCAGAGCAGCGAAACCAAAACAATGAGAATCTGCCGACAAAGAGGACGCATTGCACCTAAGGTAAAAACGGTCGAGGCGGAAATTTTACAAACGGGAGCCTGACGCCGCGAACAAAGAAATTGTCAGACCTCATTGCCAATGGCGGCGGAAAAAGCTGCGCTCCGCCGGCCGCGATAAGATCGTCCTGCTCAATGCCGTCGCCGCTTATGCCGATGGCGCCGATGAGCGTGTTGCCGCGATAGAGCGGTATGCCGCCGGCAAATATCTGCAATCCGTTTTTGAGTTCAGGAACCATAGTGCAGGGACACGGCGGAAGCATGGTTCGTTTTTCCCTGCCCGAGCCGCGGCATATCGGCATCGTGAGTATCGCATTTTTTACAAGATCAACCTGTAGGCCGTTATTAAAAGGGCTAAATTCGGCAAGCGCAGTGCTGAAAGGCCCGGCCTGTGTTCCGTTGATGCCGTCGGGAAACAGCGGGCGATGAAGAAATCCAAAACCTCTGTCGCTAAATGCGATCGACCCGTTTAGCGCAATATTATCGGCATTGGCGCGCGCAACATATGGTGCAATCGTTGGCCCGGCGGCGGTCAATTTTGCAGCCGCATCGGGCCGCGACATAAAATTTACCGACCGAGCTTTCTGCACCGAAACGTCAAACCCGAAAACAGGCGCGTCGAACTGCCTG
>JAYVFJ010000423.1:0-4747 GCA_043773225.1 Chloracidobacterium sp. | reverse complement strand
CAAAAACCTTGAAGTTTAGGAGTTTTTATATCGAGATACTTAATGATTACTACAACAGTTTTGCAGCCGGTCGAATCTTGATGCCATAAGCGCGTTTGGCCGTCTGCCCCTAAAAACAGGAGGCAAGAAAATGGCCAACCGAATCGACACGAAAAACGACGGCAAGCGCGATAAACTCAACCGGCAGGACGCCGCAGCAGCGATCAATTTCATTTCCGAAACCCTTACCTCACGATCCCAACCAAAACATATTGACGACCTTATCGTTTCACTGTCAAACGCTCACGAAAACGCCCGCGCCCGTCAGGTAATCAAATGGGAACAGATGCGCCAACCATACCCGTGAACATGGGACGACTCCGGTGATACGGACCGTTCCGGCAAGCCCGCCATGTGTTTCATAAATAATATGCCTTGCAATTTACAAGAAAATATGCTATTCTTAATTCAGAATAAAAACTGCTGCGAAGAGGTTGTTTGAGCAAAAACTTTTCAAAATGCCAACTTTCTGGGACAAATCGGATAAACTACGCATACGCAATAAGTTACACGTTTTTGGGCCGTTTCATGGTCGGAATAACTGGCAAATATTCCTACTGGGGTAGGAAAAAGTAGGATTTGTCCCAGCGTTAAACGATAGGTTTTCACCTTTTGACATGGATTTGTTTTAATCTAAATTATGGAAGCAACACGAAAAAGCGAAGTGAAGAAAACGACGTTGCTCGAATACTACACAACGGTCCGTTCGCAGACCGAAACGCTTTGCGAGCCGCTTGAGATCGAGGACTACATACCGCAGCCCGTCGTTGATGTCTCGCCGCCAAAATGGAACATCGCTCACACGACATGGTTCTTTGAGGAGATGATCCTCAAAAAATTCTTGCCCGACTACAAGGTTTTCGACGAAAATTTTGGTTTTCTTTTTAACAGCTATTACAACTCGGTTGGGAAACGCACAGCACGGGATCATCGCGGAGCACTGAGCCGCCCGACGGTCAAGCAAGTCTTTGCTTATCGCAAGCATGTCGATGAAGCAATGGTCAAGTTGATCGATGATACGGGCGGAAACGCGAGTGTGAACGAGCGTGCATTGTTCGCCGAGGGCACGCTCCTTAACAGTCGCGTTTCTGCCCGTGAACTCCACGGCCTCGTAGTTCTCGGCCTCAACCACGAGCAGCAGCATCAGGAATTGTTCCTTACCGATCTCAAATACACATTCAGCCTAAACCCGCTGTCGCCTGTCTATCATCCTGACTTTGCGTTCGAAGAAAAGGCGTCCGGCAACGGCAGCTTTATCGAAATAAACGGCGGAATCCATGAGATCGGCTATGACGGCGATGGTTTTTGCTTTGACAACGAGCTGTCGCGGCACAAGGTCTATGTTGAGGATTTTGCGATCTCTGACCGGCTTGTGACGAACGCTGAGTTTCTTGAGTTCATTGGCGCTGCGGGCTATCACTCGCATCAATGGTGGCACTCGGACGGCCTCGATTGGGTTCACCGCGAAGAGGTTACTAATCCGCTTTACTGGTATCACGCCGATGACCAATGGCGGCATTATACGCTCGCGGGCGACCGCGCTCTGCCGTTGGATGCTCCGGTAACGCACGTTTCGTATTACGAGGCCGCCGCCTACGCCGAGTGGAAAGGCTGCCGCTTGCCAACCGAATTCGAATGGGAAGCCGCAAGTTCAAAATTTGATTGGGGCAAGCGTTGGGAATGGACAAACAGCGCCTATCTGCCGTATCCGGGTTTCAAAAAAGCAGCCGGTGCTCTCGGCGAGTATAACGGCAAATTTATGATTAATCAGATGGTGTTACGCGGCGCTTCAGCGATCACGCCCACGGGACACAGTCGCCCGTCATACAGAAATTTTTTTCATCCGCATTTAAGGTGGCAGTTTACGGGAATTAGATTGGCGAGGTGAAATATTAACAGGATAGACAGGATAAGCAGGATAAAAACCATAAGATTTCTTTCTGTTAATCCTGTCGATCCTGTATATCCTGTTTGAATAAATTTATGGACTCATCGACCTCTCCTGAACTCACCACATTCGCCGAAGACGTCCTTCGCGGCTTTTCCTCGACGCCGAAATCTCTCTCGTCCAAATATTTCTACGACGACGAAGGCTCGCGGCTGTTTCAGGAAATCATGAAGCTGCCGGAATATTATCTTACAGGCTGCGAGCACGAGATATTTTCAACGCGGACGGACGAGATCTTTCGTTTCTTTGCGAACGGCGACAGCGCCTTTGACCTGATCGAACTCGGAGCCGGTGACGGCACAAAAACGGCGGTTTTGATTGATCATTTTCTGAAGCAAAATGCTGACATTTCATATGAACCGATTGACATATCGCAAGAGGCTCTCGATGCTTTGTCGGCAAAGTTCGCAACTGCGTTTCATGGTCTCAGGATAGAAACGCGAACCGGCGATTATTTCCGCATTCTCGAATCGCTAAAAAACGGCTCAGGCAGGCGTAAGATTTTGCTTTTCCTTGGCTCAAATATCGGCAATTTCAGTCGCGAACAGGCACTCGATTTTTTCTGCAATCTGCGTGATGTCATGAGTGCTGACGATCTGCTATTCATCGGTTTTGATCTGCAAAAAGATCCGAGAGTGATCGTTCGGGCGTATGACGACGCTGCAGGCGTAACCGCAGCGTTTAATCTTAATTTGCTAAGGAGACTGAACCGCGAACTCGATGCCGATTTTGACCTCGACAAGTTTTCGCATTACGCCGTCTATCGCCCTGTCGAATGCGCCGCGCGCTCGTTTCTCATCAGCCGCGAAAAACAAAGCGTGCACATCGGCGCCCTAAATCGCACATTCGACTTCGACCAATGGGAAGCGATCTTTATGGAGATCTCACAAAAATACAGCCTCAAAATGATCGAGGAAATTGCGAGCGAAAGCGGTTTTGTGATCAAACAAAATTTCTTTGACAGCCGAAATTATTATTGTGATTCGCTCTGGCAGCCAAGCTAGTAGCTGGCAGCTAGCAGCTAGCACCTAACTTTTGTTCGATGAACATCACCATTCTACGATTCGACACCATCGACTCGACCAACAGCGAAGCAATCCGACAAGCAAAACTGGGTGCTGACGAAGGACTCTGCATCATCGCCAGTCAGCAAACGGCAGGACGCGGGCGGCATGGACGAACTTGGGTTTCGGAGAAAGACGCAGGACTGTATTTCAGCATCGTCTTACGGCCAAAGATCGACATGCGGTTTTTGCCGCTCATCACATTGATGACCGGCGTAGCGGTAAATGACACTCTCGCGGAATTTGGATTGAAACCGGATATCAAATGGGTCAACGACATCCTGATCGGTGAAAAAAAAATCTGCGGCATTCTCGCCGAGACAGTAGAAACCCCGACAGGGCTAGCGGTGATCGTCGGCATTGGCATAAATCTTTCTTCTCAAAATTTTCCTGATGAGATCGCCGAAACGGCAACGTCCCTCAATGCGCCTGCCGAAGATGTTGAAACCTCATTGGCGAAATATCTTATCTACTGGCATGCGATCCTCTGCGGCGGGAACGGGCATACCAAGATTATTGAGGAATGGCAGCGGCGTTCGTCGTATTTTAGCGGTAAGAGCGTTCGCGTCAAGCTTGCGGATGCAACATTTGAAGGCGTAACCGACGGCCTCGAAGAAAACGGTGCGCTAAGGGTAAAAACGAGTGACGGTTCGATCAAGATAGTTCAGGCCGGCGACGTTGAACGGCTGAGGAAAAGTCAGTAGATTAACGATCAAAGTTATAAACTTTTGACTTTTGACTATTCACTTTTCACTTATTCCGGTGTAGTGTTTGTAAATACGTTAAATTATGTGGGAAGAATTTGAATATGACGCTGATTTTGACCTTGACGACGATTTTGACGAGGAACTCGCCGAATTTGACGAGTTTGACGACGAACTCGGCAATATCAAAATGCGCACCGCGGTGATGCAAAAAAACAATATGATCGCGTTGCTTTGCATCAAGACCGCAACTGCCGGCGCCGCTATCTGCCGCGTCGATCCGCGCGAAGATCATCCGGCTGTTCAAATTTACGACGACGCAGACGCCGCCGTCGAATGGTTTACAAAAAGCCTCCGCACCAGCCGCCGCAACGGATGGAACATCATCTACGACGGCCTGCCGCTGCAAGGTTAGAAAGTTTAAAAGTCGAAAAGTGAAAAGGTGAAAAAGTAAATCGTTTTCTTAACTTCAACTTTTTCACTTTTACACTTTTAACCATTTTTTACTTTTATGCTTCTCGCCGTTGACATTGGTAACTCAAATATCAAGTTCGGCATTTTCGATAGCGAACGCCTAATCTCAAAATTCTCAATTCCTACAAGCAACGAATTATCTGCCGACGACCTTAAGTCTCTAATCGACAGTAAAATTTCTGTAACGAATGCGATTGTCTGTTCGGTTGTGCCTGAGAAAGAACCATCATTGATGGATGCTCTACTTCACGCTTTTGGTATTGAAGCAGTGATAGTCAGAAATGATCTCGATCTTGGTTTGAAGATCAACTACCAACCACTTTCAACAATCGGCACAGATCGTCTCGTCAATTCATTAGCGGCGGCAGAAAAGCACGGTGTTCCTTGCATCGTTTGCAGCCTTGGCACGGCGACGGCATTTGATGTTATAGATCAAAACCGAGAATTGCTTGGCGGAATTATTGCTCCGGGCATGAAAACGATGGCAAAGGCATTACATCTTAACACTGCGAAATTGC
>JAYVFJ010000422.1:0-5761 GCA_043773225.1 Chloracidobacterium sp. | reverse complement strand
CATTCTCGCCAGAGCCAAAGACATCGCCGCAAAAAAACCGGCAAAGGCAAATCTTACAACTCCGCCTACCGACGAAGACGGCTCGGCGATCCTCGAAACCGGCGTTTCCGCCGCAGTTCTAAAACAGGTTGCCGAAAAGATCTCGCTCGTTCCCGAACACTTTCACATCAATCCAAAAATGGTCGGCCAATTGGCGCGTCGCTCCAAAATGGGCGACGGAGAAGTGCCGATGGACTGGGCATTTGGCGAAGCAATGGCGATCGGTTCGCTTGTGCTCGACGGCTTTCCGGTTCGCTTTAGCGGCCAGGACACGGGACGCGGAACCTTTTCCCAGCGTCATGCAAATATGTATGACACGATGACGGGATTGCGTTGGGCGCCGCTAAATGAATTACAGAGCGATGCCAATCCAAACGCCCGCGCATATATTTTTGACAGTTCTTTATCGGAATATGGCGTCCTCGGTTTTGAGTATGGCTATTCGGTCATCTCTCAGAACCAACTCGTTGCATGGGAAGCGCAGTTCGGCGATTTTTCAAACGGCGCGCAGATCGTCATTGACCAATACATCTCTTCATCCGAAGATAAATGGCAGCAGAAATGCCGTCTTGTCATGCTTCTGCCGCATGGTTACGAGGGACAAGGTCCCGAACACTCAAGCGCGCGTCTCGAACGCTATCTCCAACTCTGCGCCGAAAATAATTTGCAGGTAACATACCCGACGACGCCCGCGCAGTATTTTCACTTGCTTAGACGACAGGTAAAACAAGAGATCGTCCGCCCGCTGATCGTCATGACGCCAAAAAGTTTGCTGCGTCTGCCGGCGGCAAGCTCGACAATGCCGGAGCTCGAAACCGGCGGCTTTCAACCCGTGATAGACGATGCCAGCATCACCGACCGTTCAAAAATAAAACGCATCGCCATCTGCAGCGGCAAAGTATTTTACGACCTTGAGATGCACAAGCCCGCGCGTGAGCAAGGGCGAAACACGAACGAGAGCGAACACGCAGTCGCACTCATCCGCCTAGAACAATTCTATCCATTTCCGACAACTGCGCTCCAAAAAATATTCGCATCATATCCAAACGCAACTGAGATCATCTGGACACAGGAAGAACCGCAAAACATGGGCGGATGGACGTTCGTCGAACCGCGTCTGCGCGACATCACGCCAGAAAAAATGACATTGAATTATGTTGGCCGTGCCGCGTCCGCCTCGCCCGCGACCGGCTCGTATGCAATCCACAACCTCGAACAGGATAAACTTGTCCGCGACACGTTAACAATATCGGAAACTCAGGCCGCCGAGGCCAGCGCGGATTAGGCATCTTGCAGATTTTGAAAGACAGAAAACATTCTAGCCTCTAGCCTCTAGCTGCCAGCTGCCAGCCGCTAGGAGCTAGTAGCTAGAATTAATTTTCGCATTATGAAATATCTCAAGCCTTTCTTAATCATAGCGGCAACGGCATTTGTGATCGTATTGATTTTCGCTTGCCGACAGGCAAAAAGCGAGGAACCGTCTAATGCGGGTCCGTCCGTGGCTACGCCTACGCCCAAGAAAAGTGAACAGATTACGATCGCCGCCGTCGGCGACATAATGCTCGGTTCGCCGTTTCCAGACGACACGCGCATGCCGCCGAATGACGGTGCCGATCTGCTAAAGAGCGTGACGCCTATTCTCTCTGCCGCCGACATCGCATTCGGCAATCTCGAAGGCCCGATCGTTGACAGCGGCACGTCGGCAAAATGTTCGCCCAACTCGACTAAATGTTTTGCGTTCCGCGTTCCGACCCGATACGGCAAATATCTCAAGGCAGCCGGTTTTGACGTGATGAGCGTCGCAAACAATCACGCCGGTGATTTTGGCGAGGCGGGACGCGTGAGCACGCAAAAGGTGCTCGATGAACAAGGCATTAAATATGCCGGCAGTCTCCAGGCTACGACCGCATACCTCGACGCAAAGGGCAGACGTATTGCCGTGATCGGCTTTGGCCATAACAACGGCATGCCGAGCGTCAATGACCTCGCCAACGCCCGCCAACTCGTCACCGCCGCGACAAAAAAAGCCGATATTGTGATCGTTTCATTTCACGGCGGAGCCGAAGGCATCAACGCTCAGCACGTTCCCAACAGGCCGGAAATATTCCTCGGCGAGAACCGAGGCAATCTGCCCGCATTTACCCACGCAGTCATTGACGCCGGAGCCGATCTAGTCCTAGGCCACGGCCCGCACGTTCTGCGCGGAATGGAAATTTACAAAGACCGCCTGATCGCATACAGCCTGGGCAATTTCTGCACATACGGCTGGTTCAAACTCGAAGCCGAAACGGCATTGACTGCGATACTCGAAGTCAAGATCGGTCTGGACGGCAAATTCATCAGCGGCAACATTCATAACGCCCATCAGGAAGGCCGCGGCATCCCCGTTCTCGACAACACCGGCGACTCGATCAAAAAGGTCCGAGACCTTTCAATCGGCGACTTCGGCACCGGTGCCCCAAAGATCAACGCCGACGGCACGATCACACGTCAGTAGCCCGCGTCGTGTCAGAACGCGCTGCGTAAGCGCGCCGGCCGGTTCGTTTGCCCGCGAAACACGCGAAACACACGAAAAAAAGCCTAAGCAAAATTATTTCGCGTCTTTACGCGTGTTTCGCGGTTGAAACAGATCGGAAAACCACGTCATATTCGGAAAGTTGCGTCATATGCGGAAAACCGCGTCATATCCGGAAAGTTGGCATTTCAATTCGTCTGGCAATTTGGTAACGTGATGCGGGATCGTTGTAACTACAGCGATATTGTTCTTTGAAAATAAGTTAATAAGTAAATGAAAGTGATGGCTTTTTTTAAGAAGGTCCTGCACCGAAATGAGTTTATACAAAACTTTTTTGAAAAATCGTGGGACACACCCAAAATGTGGCTGCAACCCCAATGCTGACAACATTTAAACTGTCCCACAGGCCGTTGGGACAGTTTGGGACAGCGGAACAAGCACTAAGATCGCTTAAATCGTTTAATCGCTGTTATTTGAGATGCTTGTGCCTGTGGCAAAGTATGACAATCTGTGACACAGCACAGTGTTCATTTCTTCGCTTTTTCGATCTGTTTCATGAGCCTTGCGGCGTGGTCGCGGGCGATTAGCGGCAGGCGTTCGTCGGTTGATAGTTCGGTCAGAAGAGCGAGGATGTGAGGCGGGTCGGATATCTCGTTCTGCTTGATGTAGGAATCAAGCTTGTTCATAAGGTCGGGCGACTGGAGCGGCTGGTTCTGCCGTGCGATGCCGATCTCGAACTTCCATGTGTATTCGTTTGCGATGCGGCGATATTCGTCCATCAGGAACTTGGCATGCTTGTTGTCGGTCCAGTTGTATTTTGCGGTTCGTTCGCGTCCCAGCCTTTTGATGGTGATCGACACGTTGCCCATGTTCGAATGGTCGCGCTCGGTTTGGTAGTTCTCATTCGACGACAGAAAATCGAGCGCGGTAAAGGCGCCAGTCAGATTTCTGATCGTCAACGGCGACAGCTCAACGGGATCGGTGATTATTTCGTCAGAGTCTTTTTTTTGAAAAGATATCTTACCTTTTCCGGCTTCGTCGTGCTCGATCAGAACTCGCTCATACAAAAAACCGGGACGCGTGAAGTCGTAAAAATAGATGGGTGAATACTTTGGTGAGGTAGAACCAGTTTGGCTGTTTGCTTTTTCATCGGCCGGCCGCTCGTTTCGTTTCACGGGAATTTCAGTTGGCGGCTCAGGCGTCGGCTTTGGTGTCGCGGCAGTTACAGGTTTGGGTTTAGCTGCCTTTTTTGTTTTTTTGGTCTGCGCTGTCATGCCAACAGGCAGCAAAATAAACAGGATCGCAGAAAAACAAATTGTCAGCGCCTTGTTCATTGAATATAGTTTACTGGAATTATGGAAAAGAAGCAGGAAAATCAACCACAGATGCACACAGATAAACACGGATCAAAAAAGAAGGAGTTCTCTTACTTTGTGTTCTTTGTGCCTTTGTGGTGAAACATCTTACTCAAATTTGACCGAGACGATCTTTGAAACGCCAGCTTCCTGCATCGTTACGCCGTAGAGTGCACGGGCCGCTTCCATCGTCCGTTTGTTGTGAGTGATAACGATGAACTGTGTCCTTTCTGACATGTCGGCTATTTTGGAGGCAAATCGCCCAACGTTCGCGTCGTCAAGCGGTGCGTCAACCTCGTCGAGCAGGCAGAACGGCGACGGGCGGTATTTGAAGATCGCGAGGACGAGCGCGATGGCGGTCATGGCCTTTTCGCCGCCTGAAAGTAGCAGGATATTTTGCAGGCGTTTGCCCGGCGGTTGAGCGACGACCTCGATGCCGGCTTCGAGAATGTCGTCGGATTCGAGCAGCGTCATTTCGCCGCGTCCGCCGCCGAATAGCTCCTGGAAAAACTCGATGAAGTTGGCATTTATCGCCTCGAACGCCGACTTAAATTTTTCACGCGAACGCTGCTTGATCTCTCGCAGAGCTTCTTCCGTCGCGGTGATGCTGTCTATGATGTCCGTCCGCTGCGATGTCAGGAATAAATGCCGTTCCTCGGTTTCGCCAAGCTCTTCGAGAGCGAGCATGTTTATCGCTCCAAAATTATCGAGCCTCTGCCGCAGATCGTCGGCTTCGCGGCGGGCAGTTTCGAGGACAAATTCCTCGTCGAGTTCAACCGATTCGACGATCTCGGCAAGCGATATCGTCAATTCCTGCTGGCAGTTTTCGGTTGTGTTTTTTAGCTCGGTCACGGCCTCTGCCTGGCGAATCTCGATCTCGGCACGTTCGTTACGGGCTTCGCCCGCGCGGCGATTGAGATCGGCCAACTCGTCAACTACAGCATCGGATGTTTGCCGTGCATCGTTCAACGCGACAACGGCGGCGGTGAGTTCGGCATTTTCGTTATTTATCTCATCGCCGGCGGAAGCGATACGGTCGGTGATCTCCGTGATCGAAGCATGCAGGTCTTTGATCTTTGTCTCGGCATCGGTCATTTCGAGATGCTGCAATGCAAGTCGCGATTGGAGTTCCTTTGCTTCATTCTCGACGCGTCTGAGAGCCGAAACAGCCGAACGCCGACGCTCTTCGGACGTTGCCGCGACCATCCGCTTTTCGTTGAGAACGGAGCTTGCGGCTTCGGTTTTTGAACGCGCATCGTTCAGCGTCGCACCGATATTTTCGAGCTCTGTCGCGGACTCGATACGTGCAGATTCGGCGGCCTGTTTATTGCTGACAGCGTCGGCAAGTTTTTCCTGCAGCTCGGCGATCTCTGAGCGAATTTGTCCGGCTTCGTCGGCGACGACTTTGCGATGACGCTCGGCGCGAGTGATCTCTTCGCGGGCCGTGTGAACCTGAATCTGCAGGCCGTGGATGCCGCGATCAACTTTGATAATGAGCGATTGCAGATCAACCGTTTTGCTCTCGTTTTCGACAAGGGCTTTGCGGGCAGATTCGACCGAGGCGGTCGCGGTTTCGATCATTGCCGACAGACGCGAGCAGGCTTTATCGAGATCGTTTAGCTCGCGTTTGAAAGCGAGCAGCGATTCGTTTTTGCCGGTCGTCTTTCGCTTGCCTGAGACGAACATGCGTCCACCGAGCAGCAGATCGCCGTCGTAATTTACGAGCATGTTGCCAATTGCGGCATCGCTCTGATCTAGCTCTTTGACAATTTGAGCCGACATTTCCCGCGGGAAAACCTGACGCAGCGCTTCGGCCAATTCGCTCGACACACCGAGGTGATCGGCGATAGTA
>JAYVFJ010000421.1:0-4447 GCA_043773225.1 Chloracidobacterium sp. | reverse complement strand
GAATCCGCACCGCCCGAAACTGCGACGACAACGGTTTCGTCGTCAATAGGCAGATCAAGCCGCCGCCATTCGGTGATCAGATTTCGGACAAAACCATTCATATAAGAATTTTAACCGCGAAACACACGAAAGGCACGAAAATAAGAATCAATTCATTTTCGTCCTTTTTCATGATTTTCGCGGTTGAATGTTCTTATTCCAAATATCCTCGGAATTTCTCCTTTGTTGCCGCGTAATTCGGAAATAGCTTTGCCAAATCTTTGCTGGCCATGTGTTTGTAGGCGGCTTCGGCGAATACGTCGCGGAAATCGGTCGTGACGTCTAGGTCGCGGCCTTCGTAGAGTTTGTCGGATTTTAGGCCGCGCCAATCGCCGTAAACTTTGCCGCCTTTTACGGTGTTGCCGAGGATGAACATTGCGTTGGCGTGGCCGTGATCGGTGCCGCGGCTGCCGTTCTCTCTTGCCGTTCGGCCAAATTCAGACATTGTAAGAACAAGAACGTCGTCCATTCTTTTGCCAAGATCGGTGGCGAAAGCGGCGATCGACAGCGAGAATGTTCGCAGGAAATTGGCGAGTTGGCCGCGTGCTCCGCCCTCGTTTGTGTGCGTGTCCCAGCGGACATCGTTGCCTGTGTCGGTAAAGGCGACCTCGAGGCCAACGCCGGCTTTTATCAATTGCGCGATCTGTTTCAGCGAGCGTCCGAGATCGGAATTTGGATAAACGGCGCCGTTCTCGGACTTATACTGTGCAGGATTTGCTTCTTTTAGAAAATTCACAGCCTCAAATGTTTCCTTGCCGGTTTCGCCTAGCGTGTCTTTTGCATTTTGCTCATAAATGCCTTCAAAACCGCCTTTCATATTCTGAGAATAAATACCGGCCTTGATCGAAAAATCGGCAAGATTGGTCATCGCTACAGACGGAGCGCGGCCATAAAGCGAACGCGGCAATTGCTGCGTCATCGACACTGCACGGAATGGCGATGCGTCCTTTTCGGCGTTGGCTTGTAACACTCTGTTGAGCCAGCCGTCTTTAGTTCCCTTATTGCCCGGCGTGCCCGATTCCATATAGTCCTGGGCGTCAAAATGCGAACGCGTATTGTCGGGCGAACCGACTGCATTGACGATCGCTAGGTTTTTGTCTTTCCAGAATGTTTCAAGCGGTTTGAGGCTCGGATGCAGTCCGAAGTGTCCGTCAAGATCAATTGCACCGTCTGTCGTGCCGGGCTTTGGAACGGCGATAGTTGGGCGCAGATTGTAATATTCGCTCTCGCCGTGCGGCACGACCATATTCAAGCCATCCACAGCGCCTCGCTGAAATATCGTGACCAAAACTTTTTTCTTGCCGTAACCTTTTACCGAGTTTTGCGCCGTCGCAAACTGATGTAAAAACTCCGGCGCTACAGCCATCAGGCCAAAACTCGTGAGTCCGATTCCGCTCGATCTTAGAAAATATCTTCTGTCCATAAAATCTTTCCCTCAATAACTCATTTTTAGACGAAGGAAAATGGCAAATGGTCTATCTTTGAATTGCCTCCAGCTTTAGCTGGAGGTAGAGGCAAAAAATAATTTCCGGCTTTAGCCGAACATTGGGGCTAAAGCCCATATTCTTATTTGATCACTAACCTCCAGCTAAAGCTGGAGGCAATTTAAAAAGCATTACTGAATAAAAATTTCATCGACAAAAATAAACGCCTCAAAGCCCGCGCCGGGATGCCATGACGGTATTTTGCCGAGATTGTATGCATGGACGCGCACGTATCGCGCCCTGACTGGCGAGATCGTCTGTATGTAATCGCGTATTTTCGGTTCCATGTCGGTCGGGGCGATGTCGGTTCTGATGTCGGCGACTTTTTTGAAATTCACGCCGTCTGACGATGTTTCAAATTCAATATGCGTCGGCATCCATATCCACGAACGCGCGACCTGCAAAAATCCGCCGCCGACCTTTTTGATCTCGGTCTCTTTTTGCAGATCAATCGTCGCGACAAAATCCTGCGCCTGATAGCCCTGCCACTCGCCGCTCGCAAAATTGGTCGAACCGCGAATTCCGTCTATCAACCCTTCATCACCACCGCCGGTGTATTGGCGGTTGTATTTTGAATCGATCTTGACCGTCCAATCGTTTGGCAGACGATGGTAATGAGCCTCAGCAACCTGACTTTTGAGGCCATACCTATTGATCACGATAGCCTTAACGGTCGTGTCCGCAGTGATCGTTATGGGCGACGCGTAAACGGTTGATTTTTCCGTCGGCTCGCTTCCGTCAAGAGTGTAAAAAATTTTCGCATCCAGCGTTATGCTTTTTATCGTAAAACTGTAAACTCCACGAAAAGTTCGTCGTCCATCACTGATGATCGGAACGGCAACCAAAAAAGAATTGCTATCGGTGTATGGCGCCGCTGCGAATACGCCATTTACTATGCTGTCGCTCATTTCGAGCTCTAGTAAACCGCCGCTTAACATGTCGTAATGCCAAAGGTAAGCTGTATTAAAATTTGCGCCGTTTAACTTGCCTGATTTGATGTATTTTTTCGTGGGCGATACACCATTCGCTTTAATCGTGAAGGTCTTGCCATTCTCAAGATGGTATTTGATCTCGGGGAAGAGCGGCGATCCAATTCCGTATTTCGGATCACCGGGCGTAACTGGATAAAATCCGCTCGCACTCAGGACATACCAAGCCGACATCTGTCCGCAATCCTCATTACCGATCAATCCGTCAGGGGTCGGTTTGTAAAACTCATCGAGAATCTGCCGAACGTATTTCTGTGTCTTCCATGGCTGGTCGGCATAGTTGTAAAGATAGGCAATATGATGCGAAGGTTCATTGCCGTGTGCATACTGGCCTATCAAGCCGGTAATATCAGGTTGTTCACGACCGGTTAATTTGTCGGAAGTATTAAATAGGTCGTCGAGCTTGGCCGCAAACTTTTCTTTGCCGCCCATAAGCGCGGTGAGCCGCATAACGTCGTGCGGAACAAAGAACGAATATTGCCAAGCATTGCCCTCGGTGTAATTGAATGTAACTTCATTCGGGGCAAACGGCGTCACGAAACCGCCGTTGAGTCTTGGCCGCATAAAGCCTGATTCTGGATCGAAAAGGTTTTCGAATGAGAAGGCGCGTTTTGCAAAGGTGATTCTGTCTTGTTTATAACGACCAATAGATTTTTCATTCCAACTGGTCTCAAAACCAGTTCGCTTTACTTCGTCTTCACGTATCGCAGCCAGCATTCCAGCCATCTGCGCGATACACCAATCGTCGTAGGCGTATTCGAGTGTTTTTGAGACCGATTCGTTCTCGTCCTCCATTGAGATGTAGCCGCGTTTTTTGTAGGCGGCGAGGCCGTAGTGGTCGAGTTCGGCGGAGTGTTTGGCGGCGGCGTAGGCTTTTTCGTAATCGAAGCCTTTTATCCCTTTTGCCATCGCGTCGGCAATTACCGAGACGGCGTGGTAGCCGATCATTGTGTCGGTCTCTTCGCCCCACAATTCCCAAACCGGCAGCCGCCCGCCTTGTTCGTAAATGCGAATGAATGTGTTGATAAAGTCAACCGTCCGTTTCTGGTCAATGATCGTATAAAGCGGATGCGCAGCTCGGAATGTGTCCCAGAGCGAAAAGACGGTGTAGTTGTCTGAATTTCGATTTGCGATTTGCGATTTGCGATTTTTGGAGGCGAGCGAGTCGTTGTTTATGTTGTGGATCTTCCCATCATGACCGCGATAGTTGCCGTCAACATCATTGAATATGCTCGGATGGATCATCGTGTGATACAGCGCGGTGTAAAACGTCGTCGTCTGATCCGCCGTCCCGCCCGAGACCTCGATCTTCGACAACTCTTTGTTCCAAGCCGCTTTTGCGTCAGCCCGGACTTTATCGAAATTCCAGTGCGGCAATTCGGCTTCAAGATTCTTCCGCGCACCTTCGATCGAAACCGAAGAGATCGCAACTTTAACGAGGATGGATTTGCCGTCGGTGGTTTCAAACTTAAGAGCGGATTTCGTGCGCTTTGTTGCATCCGCATAATCGTCGTGAATAAGGCCGACATCTTGAATGACTTCTTTAATCTCACCAGAAAATTCCGCTACGAAATAAACCCTTTGGTCTTTTGCCCAGGAGCTTGATCGACGATATCCCTCAATCCTCCTTTTACCAATAAACCTAAGCTCAGATTCAAGATGCTTATCACGCCACTCAAGGTCAAGAAAGATATACCTTGATGTCGTTTTCGGAAACGTATATCTGTGCAAGCCGACCCGTTTGGTTGCCGTAAGCTCCGCGAAAATTCTATTATCGTCCAGTTTTACAGAGTAGTATCCGGGTTCGGCTTTTTCGTTTGCGTGGGAAAACCTCGATGTAATACCGTTCCAGAACTGGGGAATACCGTCCTCATTGAACGGAATGTCAGTTGTCGGCATAAACAAAATATCGCAGCCGTCTGGAATGCCTGTTCC
>JAYVFJ010000420.1:0-31211 GCA_043773225.1 Chloracidobacterium sp. | reverse complement strand
GCCGTCAAAACGTAATAATTCGACGCCGGCAGCCAAAACGGCCGGCGCACGATGACTGGCGTTCGGTTTTGTTTTGGATATAAATTATTTGGCCTGTGGTTCATCCAATTGGGAAAATAGTAATGCACAAGCCCGCGCATAAGCAAGGGCGATACACTCCAGTTGAATGTATCGCCCTTGCTTACGCGCGGGCTTGTGCATGGGTTATAATTCGTCAATGAAACGGCGAAAGAAGAAAGCAGAGGATCGTCCGGTTTTTGATTCTATACGAAAGCCGACGGCTCCGCCGACTCAGAAATTTGGAGGCTCGCGGCCCGAAGAAAAACTCCTCCCGTCACAGAGAAAGGCCAAGCATAAAAAAGAACCGGACCCCGAAATTTAGAACTATGGGCATTGTCAGCAAATTTGGTTATGGCCGCAAAGTGCCCGGCGTTTGGGCACGGCCAGAGATGGACGTCACCTTTATAGCCGAGCTAATGCCGGGCCTATCGCGTGAGGACAGGACTTTCCGAATAGAGAGTGTTTTGAGAAACGGCCGAGTCAAACTCCACAATTTTCCCGGCGAATTCCGTGAAGCCGCATTTGAGCCTCTGGAGTTTACTAACAATAAAAATAGTCCCTGAAAGGTGACACATGCAATAGCGTCGGGAGAATCCCGACGAAGGGCAGGACATAAGAAGTTGTCCCTGTAAGGGACGCATACATCTTTACGGACTATAGATTCGTCCCCTACAGGGACGTTTACATGGACTGTAATTCTCGTCGGGTTTCACCCGACGCTATTACATTCGTCCCTTGCAGGGACTTTAAGCTACCACTCGTAAACTTTACCGACCTCGAGGATCTTTAGCCGTTTAGTATTGAGTTGAGCGATCTGCTCGATGATGGTATCTCGATACATCGGTTTCATGTTTATCACATAAATCTCGCAATCTGTGTTGTCAAATTTTTCGAGTTCGCGTTCCAGCTTTTGAGGCGTGAGATGATACGAAACCGCAGCGAGATCGCTCATTTCGTTCGGGAACGCACATTCGATCAGAAGCGCTTTTAAGTTCTGAATTGAATTTAGCGCGGGCCAGATATCGTCCGTTTCCGCCGTGTCGCCGGTGATGCCGACTGCGGTTTTCCTATCCGAAATTATATAACCGCTCGCCGCGACTTTATGATTTACGGCGACGCTTGTTATCGTCAGATCGCGCACCGAAAACCGGCTTCCCTGCTTAAATTCACGATATTCTACGACTCTGCCATGCTTATTCATTAACTCCGAAAATCGCGGATAAACGGCCCAGTTAAAAACATCGCGTTCGAGTATCTCGATCACCTCACGCGTTGCATGGACGCGTATCGGCTCGGTAAGCGTGGAGAAAAGGTCATCAATGAACATGGGAAGCCCGGCTATATGATCGAGATGGGGATGAGTCAGGATTACGTCGCGCACATGCCGGCGTTGAAGTTCGGTGCATGAAAACGCCAAACAGCCGGCGTCAACCGCGACGCAGTCGTCAATGACAATCGACATCAGATGCTGTCGGGCCGAGGCCTTTCCGTCTTCGTCAATGGTGCTGGGAAGTAATTGGACTCTCATCTTAGCTCAAGCAAAAGCAATTACAACTACCGAGCGCAAGTCTGTGCACGCCCGCCGTCAATTTCGTATGTCGCTCCCGTGATCCATGAAGCCTTGTCCGATGCGAGATAGTATATCAATTCGGCAACTTCCTCAGGCGTTCCAACACGACCGATCGGATGCGTTGTCTTTGAATGCTCTAAAAACTTTTCATACGCGGCATCATCCATACCGCCGCGTTTATGAATATTCGTTACGACCACTCCGGGATTTACCGCATTGACGCGTATTCCCTTTGGTGCAAGTTCGAGGGCTGAACACCGCGTCAATTGATCCGTTCCCGCTTTTGAAACACAATACCCCAATACACCCGGAAACGCACGTGTCCCGGCAACGCTTGAAACATTTACTATATTTCCTTTTGTCGCTGCAAGGTGCGGAATACATTTTTGCATCAGCAAAAAAACCGCACGCAGATTACTATTCATCAACCGGTCCCAATCGTCGAGAGCGGTATCTTCGATCGAACCGCTTTTGATAATCCCCGCCGAATTGACAAGCACGTCTATCTGTCCAAAACTCTCGACCGCATCAGTGACAATGCCTTCGAGTTGAGCGATCTGGGTAACGTCGGCAACATGCGTTTTGATCGCGCCGTTACCGTCGGCAGAATTCCGTGCAAGTTCCGCTAATGCCTCTCCATTACGAGCTGCGGCGACAACATTCATCCCATTTTGAGCAAACAGTAATGCAACTGCCCGCCCGATACCGCTGCTCGCACCAGTTACGACCTCAACTTTTCCCTGCATATCTTTAATATTAGATAGTCGGATTTCGGAGTAAAGAATAGCGTCTAGGTCAAAAATGCGCAAGCCCGCCCGTCAGCAAGGGCGATACATCCAACGCGAGTGTATCGCCCTTGCGCGCGCGCGGGCTTGTGCATTTTAGTATTTTTTTTAGGATTCGCTCGGGCGGGGATTTGAAGGGCGGAAAAAATCGAACGCAGCTTTGGTTTCCGCGCTTTTTCGTGTTTTGAAATCGGCGACCCAATCCGAAACGGTCGAGACCATCTCGCGGGCGGTATTACGCGGCGGCGCGGCCTTCTTTTTTCGCTTTTTTATCCTGAGAGCCGGAGCGTCCTCTTTTTTTACTATTTTGATCTTTGATCTATCGTTCATAATTGCACTCTACTTGTCGCGTATTGCGGCAAAGTTAAATTGTATGTATTTGCGACTAAAAATGGGTTAGTCAGTTATTTGGATTACGAAGAATCATTCAGGGTTGTTCCAAAAATGCTATCGCAATTGGTTTTGGGATATAATGTAGATCGTAGTGCTGATAAATCTGATCATTATCTATTTTGCATGCGGTTCGCCGATCGGCGTTTATCGCATCACCCGCACGGCACATTTGCGTTCGCCGCGACAGGCGGCAGCGGTGGGAGCGTATTTTATTCTCTGGCCGATCTTTGCTCCCGCAATTCTTCGACGTTCTCTTTTAGTTCAGGAATTAAACATCGAACGAGCGATTGCGAGCCTTTGCAGGGCAATGGAAAAGATCGTTTTTGCCGGCAACCCGACAATTTCAGTATTTGAATTTCGCGACGTTTTCGCCCGATATACCGGCCTTACAATGGCAATAAATAGAGAAACGGCTAATTCTCCAAACGACCTTTTTAAGATCGCAAAACACAAGAATCCCGCGCTGGCATCAACCTGCCTGAATCGCCGAAACCGCAAACGTCTCTTATGTCATCAAACACAGGCGCGAAAAGAATTTTTCGACCTGATCTCTGATCTATCTCTCTCGCGCGAAAATGGCAAAGAGTTCGCCAAATTGTCACTGCAACTTGCGCGTTTGTTACATGATATTTGAAAGATAAGAAAACTCCTCGAAGCAATCATCTAGTGTTTTGTATTTCCGTTGATCTGCTCAATCGCGTGTCTGATGACCGGTCTGATTACTTCAAAACATTCCTCAACGCCTTTTGGCGAGCCGGGCAGATTGATGATTAAAGTTTTTCCGCGAATACCGCAAACGCCGCGTGAGAGCATCGCCATCGGTGTTTTAGCAGCAGTTTCACGACGCATCGCCTCGGCCATGCCGGGTGCCTCGCGTTCGATGACAGCTCGCGTTGCCTCAGGCGTATTATCACGCGGCCCAAAACCTGTGCCGCCTGTCGTGACGATCAAATTTATATCTTCCCTCTCGGTCAACGTATGAAGCGTGTTGCGGAGATGTTCAAGGTCATCCGGTACGATTTGTCGTATCATTATCTCGGCTTCGAGAGATTCGAGAAGTTCGACCGATCTATTTCCCGATAGATCGTCGTCCATACCACGAGTATCACTGATTGTAATTACCGCCGCATTTATTGCCGTTGGCATTATTTTTTCTTTGTGTCCTCTGTGCCTATGTGGTGAAAATTCCTAACCCGCTGTCGCCTCGATCTGCTCAATTTGCTGTCGCCTGCGACCGTAGAGGACGCTCATCATTACACCGATAACGACGAGCAGCATGCCCGCCAACGATATTATGGATTGCGTTTCGCCAAATATAAACCAGCCGAGTGTCAAAGCATAAATAAGCCCTGTGTAATTGATGATCGCAACGCCGGCGATGCGTTCGCTTTGCAGAGCGTTTGTCAGAAATATCTGGCCCAGTTGCGAAAAAACCCCGACGAGAAAAAGATACAGCCAATCCATTCCGTGCGGCGTTTCCCACTGAAAGAAAAGACTGACTGCACCGACAAACAATCCGACAAGCTGAAAATGCAGAACTACAGTCAACGGATGCTCTTTCCCTCTAAGACTGCGAACAAGATTATACGCCACGCCCGAGCAAAACGCCGACAAAATGCCGACCGCGAGATAAAACGGCGAAATGCGATTGTCAAAACGCTCGATTAGCAGAACGCCGCTAAACGCGATCGCGTAAAACAACCATTGCGGTGCGCGGACGCCTTCCTTTAAAACAAAAATCGCAATTGTCGCGGTAAATATCGGCGATAGATATTGTATCGTCTGCGCCGACGCCAGCGGCATCTGCTGCAATGTAAGAAAAAAACAATACAACGCCGTCGTGCCAAAAATTCCGCGAAGCAGCAGGATCGTATGATTCTCGCCAACCAGCCCGCCCTTCTCCCGCCGCAAACCATAAACACAAAACGCGCTCGCAACCAGACATCTAAAGAAAACCGTCTCCATCGCCGGTATGTGCGCGACCTGCTTGACAAAAACATTTGCCAAAAAAAATGCGAGCGTTGACAAAAACATCGAACGCACGCCAGTTGTAAAAAATGTCGGTTTCTCGCTCAAGTTACGAGGTTAATTTTTTAGAGTTACCATTGCAACCGCAATCGTCACCGCAGCCTGCCTTTGTGGAGAATGAGCGGCGTTTGTTCCACAAAGCCTTGCCCGCAAATGCGACAGCTATGCTAATAAACCCAATCGTTATGATGATCTGAATATCCATAACTATTCTTACCCGAATCCCAGAGCTTTCCCGCCCTGATACGTTATCAACGCCCCGACATAAGCTAGCACCGTCATATAACCTACCATAAACAGCGGCCACGACCATGAGTTTGTCTCGCGGCGAACAACGGCGATTGTTGACATGCACTGCATCGCCAACACAAAAAAGACCATCAGCGTCAACGCCGTCAGCGGCGTCCACGCTGGCTTGCCGTCGTCGGTCTTGGCGTCACGAACGGCCGAGATAAGCGTCTCGGATTCTTCATTCTCGTCCTTGCCGACGTTGTAAATAATGCTAAGCGTCGAAACCAAAACTTCACGCGCAGCAAAGCTCGCGATCAACGCCACGCCGATCTTCCAATCAAACCCAAGCGGCTGAATGACCGGTTCTATCAAATGCCCAAGCTGACCGGCAAAACTGTGTTTTAGCTGCTCCGAGTCAGAACCACCTGCGATAGCGGGTGGTTGAACACTGCCATCAACGAACTCTGTCGATAATGTTGAACCACCCGCTACCACAGGTGGTTCTGAATGCCTCGGGAAATACATCAACGCCCAAAGTATGATCGAGATCGCCAAAATAACCGTGCCGGCGCGTTTCAAAAACAAAAAAGCCCGCGTGAGCATATTTTGAAAAACAGTCCGCAGATTTGGCAGTCGGTACGGCGGCAACTCCATCAGAAACGGCGGCGGTGGTGCTTTCAAAATTGTCCGTTTTAAGATAAAACCCACGCCGATAGCAACAATAATGCCGAGAGCATACATCGCCAACATCAGCAGTGCTCCAACCGAGATAAAACCGAGAACAGTCTGCCCGGCAAAAAACGCCGCGATCATCAATGTATAAACGGGCAGACGCGCCGAACAGCTCATAAACGGTGCGATCATTATCGTCGCAAACCGATCACGTCGGCTTTCGATTGTGCGCGTCGCCATTATGCCCGGAATTGCGCAAGCAAAACTTGAGATCAAAGGCAAAAAAGCCTTGCCGTGCAGCCCGACGCGGCTCATCAGTTTATCTAGCAAAAACGCAGCACGCGACATATAGCCGCTGTCTTCGAGCAGCGAAATAAAGAAAAACAGCAGCAATATCTGAGGCAAAAAAACGACAACTCCGCCAACGCCGGCGATAATGCCGTCCGTCAAAAGATCGGTAAGAATGCCCGCCGGCAATGCGGCGCGAACAAGATCGGCAAGCGACCCAAAACCTTTTTCGAGCAAATCCATCGGCAGGCTCGCCCACGAAAAAATGGTCTGAAAAACAATCAGTAAGATCGCAACTAAAATAACGAGGCCAAAAAATTTATGCGTTAAAACGCGGTCGATTTTTTCCGAAAGACGATGCTGTTTTTGGTCGCTGTGCCAAACCGATTCCTGCACAACACCTGAAATAAAATTGTAACGTGAGAATATTTTGCCATGCGGCCCAGCTTCATCGTCCGACTCGTCAAAAACATAAGGCACAACCGGCGTTGTATGCAGAACTTCTTTAACTTTCGCCGCCAACTCGTCCTTACCGCGACCGCTTTTGGCGTTGATAGCGACAACCGGCGTTTTTAATAACGTCGAAAGCATCTCAACATCGATCTCATGCTTTTGCTTTTCAAAAACATCAATCATTGTCAGCGCTATAACAACCGGAACGCCAAACTCGAACAACTGCATCACCAGATACAAATTGCGTTCCAGATTGGTCGCATCAACAACCGCCACGATCGCGTCCGGCTTTGGCATTCCCGATTGTTCGCCCGTGATAACATCGCGGGCAATATGCTCATCGAGCGAAGTCGCGTCGAGACTGTAAAGACCCGGCAGGTCGATCAGATTGGCCGCTTTGTCGTTAAGTCGCCACGCGCCTTCCTTGCGTTCGACCGTCACGCCGGGATAATTTGCTACTTTTTGTTTGAGGCCGGTAAGGGAGTTAAAAAGCGTCGTCTTGCCCGCATTCGGATTGCCGGCAAGAGCTATTGTGACCTGAGTATTAATTCCACTGTCGTTCATTCATGCGACTTAATTTTGCATTCTAGCTGTTAGCTAATAGCTGTCAGCTAAGCTAATAGGAAAAAAACGGCTTGCGTTTCAAAGGCTGACTTCAATGGCATCGGCCTCGTTCTTCCGCATCGCCAGACTATATCCGCGAACTCGTATCTCCATCGGATCGCCAAACGGCGCCGTCTTTACGACCTGAACCGCGACGCCGGGAATAACACCCATTTCCATCAAACGCCGCGTAACACGCCCCGTTCCGTTTACGGCCGTCACACGAGCGTCACGCCCGAACGGCAAATTGGTCAGCGTCAAGTTATCGTCTGATCTCATTTCCATAGGACAAGATTATATCCTAATTGAAAACAGTTTTCAATTTCAATTAAGAGATATTTCAATGCGCAAGCCCGCGCGTAAGCAAGGGCGATACATCCAACTTACTTGTATCGCCCTTGCTTACGCGTGGGCTTGTGCACTGTATTATTTGGAGGGATTTTTTAAGGGAGAAACAAGTTCGGCCTGAAAACTGCCAAATGAAAACCGCACCGGAACGCGGCTGTCTGCGGCAAGCCATATCTTAAAACCCTGTTTGTCAAACACTTCGTTGCTCGTGGTGACGGTGATAAGCTGCGCCATTATTTTCTCGCCGCTTACCGTAATTTCTTCGGGATTTGCCGGCTGGAGAACAAAGACATAAGGCTGCGATTCCCAAAAAACAGCCACGCGCGTGTCGTTGACCGGTGCTTTTGCATCTTTGCTCGGCTTGAGATTGAACGAGCGCATCGCATAGATCAGCGAAAGCAGCGTGTGCGTTCCTACGGGAGCCTCGATCTTCTCAGCCCCGCCAAAAGCAATAGTTCCGTTTTTGTTGTCAAAGGTAACGTTTTGATTCAGCAGTTTTAAAGCTCCGGCAAATCGGTTTTCTACCCAGAACGGCGCAAGCGTTTCCGGATCGACTTGGGCATCAATTGCATCGCCCAAAACAAACGTCGCATTCCCCTGCTCTATTCCGGTAACGGTCGCCGTCAGATGCAGACTGTCCTCATTGCGAAACATTTTCCGTTCCTTCGCAGACAGCGTTATAGTGGCAACCGGCTTTCCGCCATCCAAAACTTTATAATCGAGCGTTTCGCCAATCTCAAAACCCAATTCCGGCGACAGCGGTTGACTTTCTAAATAGGGCGCAGGAGTTGCGACCGTTTTTGGAGTTGCAACTGCAACCGGCGTCAGAATCGGCACAGACGTTTTCTCGACAACAGGCTTGGGCAATTTTATATCCGCAAGTGACGCCTTAAAAACTTCTTTTGCCGTCTTGACTCGTATGAGCACGGGAACATGGCTCTCAGTAAAGGCAAAATTGATCTTCAGTTCCTTTATGCCGTTTTCGATTAAATATTCACTCTGCACTATGGAAACCACCGTCTCGAATTCACCTGCTTCAGTTTTAACTTTTTCACTTACAGTAGGCTGAAACGTGACCATGTAAACCCGTTCATTCTCATAAAGGGAAAATGAGCCCGCGCCGTTGGCCTCACGTGCTTTATATACCAGCGAAAGCAGATCGAAATTCGAGGTTGGCTGCTTTAGATAATTTTCCACCGTCTCTTTTGGTTCAACGCCGTAATTTACAACCTTGCTTACATAATGCGGCAACCCCGTTTCGGGGGCCGCAAACACCGTGCGGTCTTCGTCAAATTGAAAAAAAGCCGCGCTGACAAAACCGAGCATCTTCAATCTCGACTTTAGTTCAACGACCTCTCGACCGTCGAGATTTCCACGCGAAACTACCGACATCTCCGCATAAGCCGCATTCGAGAATTTGCCGAACGAAACATTGTAAGTGAGTTTTTCGCCGACACGAAAACGAGATGAGCTAACCGATTCTGCCGCGTCCTGCGAAGCAGCAAAACCGGCAAAGCAAAGCGCTGCGAGAATCGCAAAGATCGCCGTCCGGGTGTTAAACAACTGATTTTCCAATGTTTTCATTTATGAGTCGTTTCGATTTCTCCGATGATCTCTTTTACGGCTTCCGATCGATTTTCAGCCTGAATTATCGGGCGTCCGATCACAATAAAATCCGAGCCGCACTCAATTGCCTGTGCAACCGTTTTTACACGCTTTTGGTCGTCTTTGGTTGCAGACAATGGGCGAATACCGGGCGTTACGATTAAAAAATCGTGTCTCGTAACCGCTTTTTTGATTGCTGCAACCTCTTGAGGCGAGGCAACAACGCCGTCAAGGCCACATTCTGCCGCAAGCCCGGCGAGCCTGACGACTTCCGCCTCGACCTCCGCGTTAATCCCTACCTCATGCAAAGTAGCATCATTCGAGCTCGTCAATATGGTTACGCCAATCACAAGCGGCTTTGCGATCTTTTCTTTTTCACAAACTGTCTGAACTTCTTCGACGGTGCGTCGCATCATTTCCCCGCCGCCGAGTGTGTGAACATTAAGCATCCAGACGCCTAGCCGGGCCGCCTCGACCGCAGCGTTTGCGACGGTATTGGGAATGTCGTGAAACTTGAGGTCGAGAAATATCTTGATGCCGGCCTCAGTAAATTCCTTGACCAACGAGTGTCCCGCCGCCGTAAAAAGCTGCGAGCCGATCTTAAATGCACCGACATGCTCGCGCAGTTCAGTGACGATCCGGCGTGCCTCTGAAGCGGTTGCAACGTCGAGTGCGACGATGATCTTTTCCTTTGCTGATTGCACGGGATATTTTGAGGCGAAAGGCTTCGTCATTCCTAGTCGAGGTCGAGCGGGTTTCTGAAAGGCTTGTCAGAATCGGTATCTGCCCGTTTCAGAGCTTCTTTGAATTTTTCCTCCAACAGTCGTTCGCGGTCCTTCATTGACGACATTTCCTGCGCAAATATCTGCTCGCGATGTTCTTTCTGTTTGTTCAATTCGCCCCTTAATTCTTCGAACGAACCGTGAACTTTCTTTTTCTCTTCGTGTGCCAAAAGCGCTCCGGTATTCGCGTCCACCGTCAGGATCGCGTCGCAGCAAGGGCAAACAATCGTGTATCTTTCCATACCGCCATAGATTATACAATAAAGAATGCTATCTACGACGATTTTGTTACGCGGCGGGCAGTTTTGATGTCAAATTTGCCTTTACGGATTCCCATTCCTTAGCGATGATGCTGAAAAACACCGAATCCCTAAAACGGCCGGTTTCGGTGATCATGTGGTTTCGCAAAATTCCCTCTTCAACGCCGCCGATGCGACGAATAGCATTTCGGGATTTTTCATTATTTGCGTCTGTCTTTAGCTCGACGCGGATGCACTTCCATGTCTCAAAAGCATGTGTCAGCATCAACAGTTTCGCCTCGGTGTTTATCACCGTCCGCTGCCATTTAGGATTGATCCACGTCCAGCCGATCTCGGCCTTTCGATTCACCGTATCGATATTGCCAAATCGCGTAGAGCCGACAACCGTTCCCGTCACACGCTCGATTGTTGTGAACGGCAGTGCGGTTCCGATTGCCTGATCGGCAAGCGCGGTGCGGACATAACGCTCGATATCTTTTTCGTCCTTGACAACATTCGCAGTCCACTGCCAGATCAATTCGTCCAACCCAACCTTGCAAAGCGCCGGCAAATGATCAACCCGCATCGGCTCAAGCCGCACAAACCTACCTTCTAAAATAACCGGTTCAACTTTCATAAAAATAAAGTGAAAAAGGGGAAATGTGAAAAAGGGAAAAAGTGGCGTGAAGGTAAAGCCGCTTTTTCCCTTTTAACCTTTTTCACTTTTACACTTTTAAACGTCGTAATACATCGCAAACTCAAGCGGATGCGGCCGCAGACGCAGCGGCGTTATCTCGTTCTCGCGTTTGTATGCGATCCAGCGCTCGATCATCGGTTTTGTAAAAACATCGCCCTTGAGTAAAAACTCGTGGTCGTTTTCGAGAGCCACCAACGCCTCATCCAGCGTTCCCGGCAGCGACGGAACTTTTGCGAGTTCCTCGGCGGGCAGATCGTAAATGTCCTTATCGAGCGGCTCGCCCGGATCGATTTTGTTCTGAACGCCATCGAGGCCGGCCATCAATAATGCGGCAAACGTCAGATACGGGTTGCACGTCGGATCGGGCGGACGAAATTCGAGCCGTCTGGCATTCGGAGCTTTCGAGAACATCGGAATGCGAATCGCGGCTGAACGGTTGCGTGCCGAGTAAGCCAAATTCACCGGCGCCTCAAAACCCGGAACAAGCCGTTTATATGAATTAGTCGTCGGAGCCGCCAATCCAACCAGTGCCGGAGCATGTTTCAGCATACCGCCGATATAGAATTTCGCCATTTCGGAAAGCCCTGCGTAACCGTCACCCGCAAAAAGCGGCTTGCCGTCCTTCCACAGCGACTGGTGGCAATGCATCCCCGAACCGTTGTCGCCATAGATCGGCTTGGGCATAAACGTCGCAGTTTTGCCGTTAGCATGTGCCGTATTTTTGACGACATACTTAAAGAGCATCACGTTGTCCGCGCAGTTCAGCAGATTCGAATATTTAAAGTCTATCTCGCACTGTCCGGCAGTCGCCACTTCGTGGTGATGACACTCAACCGTGATGCCGACCTGCCCGAGTATCGTCGAGATCGTATTGCGAATATCTATCAGCGTGTCCATCGGAGCGACCGGCACATAGCCTTCTTTCGGGCGGATGTGATATCCGTTGTTTATCGAAAATTCATTGCTCTCGCGTCCCGAATTCCAGTGCCCTTCGTCGGAATTTACATGAAAACCCGATGAATTCTGCTCATTATGAAACCGTGCCTCATCGAAGATGAAAAACTCCGCCTCTGGCCCGACATTTATTGTATCGGCAAGTCCCGTTGACAATAGGTAGCTCTCCGCCCGCTGCGCGACCGAACGCGGATCGAGCCAATAACCTTCCCGCGAAATAGGATCAACCGCATTCGCGATCAAACAAACCGTGGTGTCCTCAGTAAATGGATCAATCCAAAACCTCGAAGGGTCCGGCACAAGCAGCATGTCCGATTCGTGAATAGCCGCCCACCCGCGAAGCGACGAAGCGTCAAATCCGAATCCGTCCTCAAAGCTGTCCTCGGATAGTTGATCGATCGGAAATGTAAGGTGATGCCACGAACCGATCAGATCGGTAAACCGCACAGAGACAAATCTCGCTTCCTGGTCGGCAGCGAAGGTTAAAACATTCTTAGGGTTCATATTTCTCCTGCTAAGTAGAGTAATGTGTGTAAAAATGACTATATTCAGCGGAATTTCAAAAATAGAGATAATACAATACCAGCCCCAAACTTCAAAGCGTCAAGTCGAAAAAAGTTGTTATTTCAGCATAAGCGTTGAATAAGGTCTGAATCAGTTTATCCGGCACTTGTCACTCATTTGGGTTAGTGCTACATTTTCCCTGCAAACGAGAAAGCGAGAATTCGTATGAAGTACGCAAAAGCCAGGTATTTATTGTTAATAATCTTCCTTGTCTTGTCCCCGCTTATTAGGATCGAAGCGCAGACCGAACTTTCTGCGAGAGAGATCGCCCGTAAATCGTTGCCCTCTGTCGTGTATATCATGTGCGACGACGGCAAG
Source organism: Chloracidobacterium sp. (assembly GCA_043773225.1). GTDB lineage: Bacteria > Acidobacteriota > Blastocatellia > Pyrinomonadales > Pyrinomonadaceae > OLB17. Next base: position 18,621 of record JAYVFJ010000420.1, on the reverse strand, counting down.
AACATTGTTTACGCGAGTGGTTTTTTGATTAGGCCCGGAATCCTTGTGACCAATTATCACGTAATTGAAGGCATGTCCCGCGGGATAGTGCAGGTTGCCTTCGGAGTAAAACAAGAAAAGTTGAATTTAAGGATCGCCCGGATCATTGCGTTTGATAAAGAGGCGGACCTGGCATTGTTGAGTATCCCGGCGGCGAAGGAAGCGGGTGTTCCGTCTATGACTTTGGCACCGGAATCTTACGGCGTCGAGGTCGGTGAGCCTGTTTATGCGTTGGGAAATCCAGAAGGATTGGTTGGGACAATGTCGCCCGGAATTGTCTCCGCTGGGCTGCGGTCAACTCAAAAGAAAACTCGGATACAGATCACGGCTCCTATTTCGCATGGTTCGAGCGGAGGGCCCGTTGTAAACGGCACCGGCGAGGTGATCGGGGTAGCGGTTTCTTACCTTTCGGAAGGGCAAAATCTTAATTTCGCCGTTCCGGTTTCTCTAATCTACGCAATTGTGAGAAATGCCCAATTCCCTGATGAACGCCAAAATTCTCTGGATACTGCCGCCGACGGCAACCGGACATTGCCCTCCCCATGGGCTGTGCCGTTACGAATTGGAAGCGGCGGGACAGATTCCGGTAATAGTCCAGTTGTCAACGATACGCCAATAAGCGCGGTTGATTATTTCTACCGCGGCAATAGTAATAGTGAAAAAGGGCGATATGCTGAAGCCATAGCGGATTACACCAAGGCTATTCAGATCAATCCTCAGGATGCCTCCGCCTACTACAACCGGGGGAATGCCTACGATAATCAAGGTAAATATGACCTCGCCATTGCGGATTTCACCAAGGCTATTCAGCTCAACCCTCAGCTGTATGAAGCTTACAACGACCGTGGGGTTGATTACAGCGAACAAGGCAAATACGACCTCGCCATTGCCGACTATACCAAGGCTATTCGGATCGACGTTCAGCGTGCCTCCGCTTACTACAACCGGGGGAATGCTTACGAGAGGCAAGGTAAACACGACCTCGCCATTGCCGACTATACCAAGGCTATTCAGATCGACCCACAGAAGGCCTCAGCTTACGGCAACCGGGGGAATGCTTACGAGAGGCAAGGTAAACACGACCTGGCCATAGCCGATTATACCAAGGCTATTCAGATCGACCCACAGAATGCGTCAGCTTACGGCAACCGGGGGATTGCTTACAAACATCAAGGCAAACACGACCTTGCCATTGCCGACTATACCAAGGCTATTCAGATCGACCCTCAGCATGCCTCCGCTTACAACAACCGAGGGAATGCTTACAACGATCAAGGCAAACACGACCTTGCCATTGCCGACTGTACAAAGGCTATTCAGATCGACCCCCAGGATGCTCCTGCCTACATCAACCGGGGGGTTGCTTACAGCAAACAAGGCAAACACGACCTCGCCATTGCCGACTATACCAAGGCTATTCAGATCAACCCTCAGGATGCCGACGCTTACAACAACCGGGGGAATGCTTACTACGAACAAGGTAAATACGATCTAGCAATTGCAGACTACACCAAGGTTATTCAGATCAACCCTCAGGATGCCCACGCTTACGTCATCCGGGGATTTGCTTACTGCTCATCGGGCCAAAAGAACCTCGCAAACTCAGATAAAAGGAAAGCGGTAAAACTTGGAGCCACGGGGGTAACCGAGTGTCAGTGAATGTGCTCCGACCAGTAACCTGTTTTCTTGCGAAGCCAATCCGCTGAATGCTAAATTGAGAGTGAATAAAATCCCATGAATAAACTCTTTTACGGTGACAATCTTTATGTGATGCGGAAGTTATCCGCGACGAGGCGGTTGATCTTTGCTTCCGGCCCTACGAAGGCGAAATGGAATTCGACCAGCTTACTACATGGAGACAGAAAATGCCCGTAATTGCCGACGTACTCAAGCGTTCTGTATTTTATCTATATGCCAATAAAGAAGCCGCGTTACGCGGTGATTCTGCCGGGGGCAGTGGTTTTTTTGTTTGGGCCAAAACACCTAATGGTAGGGATTGCATTTATGCGGTCACAAATAATCATGTTGTGAATCGAGACGGCTTTAAGGTGATGCGGTTGGTAGATAATCAGGGCGGTGCCGTCACGCTTGATATGAGCAATGACAAATGGGAACCACATAGCACAGCAGACATCGCCATTGCTGCAATGTCCATTGCCCACGGCAATCATTCCTATAAAGGCATTCCTGTAAGTTGGATTATAACACCGGAGTTGCTACGGCAAGCAAACGTTAAATCGGGATCCATAGACGTAGGCGACGAGGTTTATATGGTAGGACGCTTTAGCTATCATGCCGGACGCTCTGTGAATTTGCCTTCGGCCCGATCAGGAATGATTAGCCTTTTACCAGATTCTGGTGAGAAAATCCCCTTAAAAGGGGCTGCCGATCAAGAGGCATTTTTAATTGAACTACGATCTTATTCTGGGTTTAGCGGTTCGCCCGTGATGTGGCGCAACGAAGTGTCCGAATTTAATTCATATCTAAAAATGTGTTTAAGTAATTTTTATGGGATCGAGCCTACCGAAACCGCCCCGGCGAATGATTTTCCCATTGCCTTGTTAGGGGTTGACGCAGGGGCTTTTGGTAGTACAGGGTTTGCCGTAGTAGTGCCTGCATGGTTTATTCTGGAAGTTCTTAACGGAGATGTTTTTTCGACACAAAGAGCAAAAATGGATGAGGACGATTGAATTTAACAAAGCGATCTCGAATGGAAAACACGCTTGAGTGCAAATACTAGCTAAAAGCCGCTATGCTCTCCCAACCACCCATAGGCGGAAAACCACGTCATATTCGGAAAATTACGTCATATCGAGAAAGTTACGCCATATCAGGAAAATTGGTATTTCAATTTGTCTGAGAATTTGCTAGCTTGATGCGGGATAGTTGTAATTATGGCAACTAAGGATCTTTGAAAATTTAATACGGCGACGGCAAGGTTGATAACAACACACTCAAGTTTGGAACGCTGTGGAACGCGTTGGAACGGTCGGAACGATTTGGAACGATACGAAAAAGCCTTCCCGGTGTCCCAACGAAGATCGCCTTGTCCCGATAATATGAAACGATGTAACTATACTATTTGCACGAATTACGGAATTGTCTTACATTGTCTTACACTTTTTTCAAAAATCGTGGGACAGAGGGCAAAAAACGTCATAACTCCAATAAACACAGGCGGTTGCGTGTCCCACTGTGGTCGTGGGACAGAGTGGGACAGAAAAAACGTTGGGACACTTGGGACAGCGGGACAGTTGGACAAGGGACAGGAATTGAATCTTGAATTCTGACTTCTGACTTCTGACTTCTAAATATAGCCGCACAAATCGGCGACTCCGGTGTTGCCGCCGCAAAAGATAAGGACGACTTTGGAATCCGGAGTGAAATTGTCACGAAGACGCTCGGCGGCGGCGAGCGTGCATGATGCGGCTGGCTCTGTTAAGACTTTGAGACGTTCGGCGATGAATGTGAGGGACTCAATGGCTTCATCGTCGGTGACGAGCGTTACGGATTCGAGATTCAGCCCGGCAATTGCAAGCGTGGCATCTGAAACGTGTGGAGCACTCAGCGTCTTTGCAATTGAAGTGTTCGTGACCTCGACAGGATGGCCGGCGGCGAGAGCCTTGGTCATCGCATCGGCTCCGACGGTTTCGACGCCCCAGACTTTTGTCTGCGGGTTGATCGCTTTGACGGCAGTCGAAACACCGCCTGCCAAACCGCCGCCGCCGATACTGACAATGACGTCGGTCGCTTCGGGCAGATCTTCCATGATCTCAAGGCCGAGAGTTCCCGCTCCGGCCATGATGAGCGGATCGTCGAACGGGTGCAGAAAGACGCGGCCTTCGGCCTGATATGATTTGATCTTTTCAAAAGCGTTGGCGATTGTCGGCTGTAGATCAATCGTCGCGCCGTAACCGCGAGTCGCATTGACATAATTTTGCGGCGTTGTTTCGGGCATTAGGATAACGGCATCGAGACCGAGAACTTTAGCTGCGTAAGCCACCGCTTGAGCATGATTGCCGCCGCTGACGGCAACAACGCCGCGCGAACGTTCTGCTTCGGGAGTGCTCAAGAGCTTGTTAAAAGCACCGCGAGCCTTGAACGAACCGGTCTTTTGAAACATCTCGTATTTGACGTAAACCGACGTGCCGAGATGATTGCTCAAAGTTTCGCTGTATTCAAGCGGCGTGCGTTTGACGTAAGGAGCAATGAGGTTTTGGGCAGCTTTGATGTCGTTGATGTCCATTGTGGGTAATATATCACGACGTGCTTTGATAATTTTGATCTTTGACAATTAAACTAGACGCAATGATCGAACCTGAATTAATGATCGAATCTGATGTTCATGCATTTGGCGTCGAGATCGTCTATAAACAATTGATCGAAGCCGGTTGGACGATTGACTCGGCTGATGTGTATGCGAACCGCGAAGAGCATCCGCAGATCGTCGCCCGCAAAGACAGCGAAACCGGTTTCTTTGTCGTCAGAACGGCAATGCATCCAGGCCGAGGCCGCATCGAGAGCGAAGAGGTTTTCAGCCATCAGGTGCAGCTTGCAAAAGATCACGGTGCATCGTGCTATTTCGCCAGCGTCGGCATCGCCAATTCCGAGGGCAAGACCGAGGAAGAAATGACCGTTCCGGTAAAAGGCGTCGCGTATCATGTGGCTTTTGACGGGCTGGTCAAGATGGAACTGCCGGAGGCAGCGGCGTGAACAAAACCCGACTCGAAGCATTTTCCGACGCGGTGATCGCCATTATTATGACGATCATGGTTTTGGAATTGAAGATACCGCAGGGTGCCGATCTTGAAGCTCTAAGGCCATTGCTGCCGGTCCTTCTTGCGTATGTCCTGAGCTTCATTTACCTCGGCATCTACTGGAATAATCACCATCACATGCTGCAGGCCATACGAACCGTTAACGGCAAAGTGCTCTGGGCAAATCTTCATCTGCTTTTCTGGTTGTCACTGATCCCGTTTGCAACCGGCTGGATGGGCGAGAATCATTTTGCTCCACTGCCAACCGCGCTCTATGGAATGGTGCTTTTATTTGCGGGAGTTTCATATACGATCCTCCAGAATAAGCTGATCCATCACACCAAAGGCGACAACGCTACTCTCGGCGAGGCCGTAGGTAACGACCTGAAAGGCAAACTTTCGATCGTCGCATACCTATTGGCGATACCCCTAGCATTCGTTCACGAGAACATATCGCATGCCATCTATGCACTCGTTGCTATTATGTGGTTCCTCCCGGATCGTCGAATCGAACGGGCAATAAACACATAAGATTCAACTAAAAGATCAGACGCAGAACTAACAAAAGTCCAATTGCTCCAAGTATCGACAATATCCAACCTGCCTTATAATTCTGATCTTTCCAGATCGCTCGGCCGACGGATGTGCCGATTAGGGAACCCCCCATACCTACCAAGGCAGTTAGGAGCCATCCTAAAACACCGCTTACTATCATTTCTTTACCCGGAAGAAGAAGACGCGCAATTACCCCAATTAATAACCCGACAATAAGCTGTCCAATTATATGAAACATATTTTTCTCCTTTCTACTGCTTACAAGGCGTACAGCATTTACCGTTGGGCTAGACCTACAATGAATAGCACGACGCCAACCAAAGCACCGATTCCGCCGAAGACTACACAGTTTTGAGCAAGTTGGTATGTTGTATCCGGTTGTCCCATTAAGTTACCTAGTGCTGCGCTCGCTGTGTTTGAAAAACGGCTCGTATATGAATGTCCCCAGGCGGTGATGGCTATTGAGACAATCGCGAGAATAGCCCCATATGTTGCCAGCCGACTAGCTTTGAGGGACGGAGAGTCAATCGTTCGTTGGACCTCTCGTAATTCCCCTGGTCTGCCTAAATGTTTTCGAAAAGGAAGTGTAACAATGGCGGCCGCTAATACACACAGAACTAACTGCGCTACAAGTGCGTTATCAGCCCAAAGTGTACGTGCGACAAAAGTGCCAATGAACCCGCCGGCAGTTCCAATACCTCCCGCAAGCAACCAACCATTTTCAGTTTTTGGAGATGCGGCCTCACTAGGCCAAAAATGCTTTATGAGCACTCCGACAATACCTCCAATAATAAGTTGTCCGATTATATGAAACATTCTATTTCTCCTGTTTATTGGAAATCTGCACTGAACAACTACTTATTACACAAGAAGAGCAAAACTACAAACCAGATCATCTGATATGACGAACTCGGTTTTACAGGAAACGCGAAAAACAAATCATAGGAGATATACGTCTCTGCATGAACTCATTTGAATTTTGCATTGACTAAGCTTGTCGTATCCATTTCCAAACTTCGGGGATCGTGGCGCGTTTGCCGTGCATAAGCATTCCCACTCGATAGACTCGGGCGGCTAGCCATACAAGACCGGAAATGGCGAGGCAGTTTATCAAAATTGAAAGTGCGATCTGCCAAAACGGCGGCATCTCCGCCATGATGCGAACCGGCATAGTCATCGGCGCGACAAACGGAGCTATTGACGCCCAAAATGAGAGCGTCGAATTCGGATCGCGGATCACCGCAAAGCAGAGATAGAAACCCGTGAGCAGGATCATTATCACCGGCAGCGCAAATTGCCCGCCTTCCTGAACCGTCGTTACCGCCGAGCCGACGAGCGCATAGATCGAACCGTAGATAAAATATCCGACGAGAAAAAACACGAAGAAATACGCGATCATCAACGGCGTAATATTCGGCAAAGACGCGGCGAGCTGAGCTCCGTCAGCCTGCATTGAGAGAAACGCAACTATCCCGGCGAGCGACAAAACCCAAATGCTCATTTGCGTCAAACCCGCAAGACCGACGCCGACGAGTTTGCCGAACATCAACTCAAACGGCCGTGCAGATGAAAACAATATCTCGGCTATACGCGTTTCTTTCTCTTCGACGACCGCGCCCAAAATTATTTGCCCATAGATCGTCAGCGAAATATAGATGAGCATCCCGATGACGAGCGAAGCAAAAAACAAAGCGTCACTGTCTTTTTCCTCGCCCTTGTCGCTGATCGACTTCGAATCGAAATCGACATTCTTGCTGAGGTTTTTGACTTGGTCTTCGTTAATATTTGCGTCGGCAAGCCGCTGCGAGCGAACCGCTTCGTTCAGGGCGTCCCGCAGCGTGTCGCCCGCGATAAAGTCACCGGCCTTTCGAGACCTAAATTCAAACTTCGCGTCAGGCGAATCGATCTCAGCCGGAATTATCAAATAAGCATCGATCTCATTTTCGGAGGCTTTCTCATTCAACTCGCGGCGAATACGATCTGTGTTCCTACCAAACGTGTCATAGTCGATCAGAATAAAACCCGACGCCATCTGGCTCGCCGCCTGTTTCATTTTCTCTTCCTGCGAGGCGTTCAGGTTGGCGATTTGATCCTTCGACGCATCACGCGACTTCGCTCGCAATCGCTCAGGCGAAAGGCTTTCCTTCAAACGCGGCGCGATCTTCCCCGAATAGTCAACTATCACAAGCCGCGTCGCCTCGCCCTTTATCGAAAAAATGAGTGCCGGTATCACCGCAAAGCCGACGCCGATCAACGGAAACAGCAGAGTACCGATCAGAAACGTCCACTTGACGACGATCTTTTTGTACTCATGCTTAACTACCGCGAGGAATTTTCTCATTTCACTCCTCCTATTTGGTCGATGAAGATATCGTTGAGGCTTGGTTCGACTTGTTCAAATTTTGTGATCACAGATCCGGCGGCAATCAAGGTTTTTAGCAATACCTGTGCATTAACACCGTCGGCAAGTTCGATCTCAATCTCATCGGAATGTTCCGTAATTTTTTTTACCAACGAGCGGTCATTCAGCACCGCTTCGCCGCCAACGGCGCGGAGGGCAATGAGGTTCTTGCCATAGCTTGCTTTTACTTCGCGGAGACTGCCTGATATGACCTTTTTTGATTTATTTATCAGTATGATGTCGTTGCAAAGCCGCTCGGCGGTTTCCATCAGGTGGGTCGAAAAGATAATCGTCTTGTCATGCGTCTTAAATTCCGCCATTACGTCGATCAAAAACTCAACATTTATCGGGTCGAGGCCGGAAAAAGGTTCATCGAGGATCAGCAGATCGGGGTCGTGCAGAACGGTCGAGATGAACTGCACCTTCTGCTGCATTCCCTTCGAAAGATCAGTCGTTTTCTTCTTTTTCCATTCGGCGAGGTCCATCCGCTCGAGCCAAAAATCTATGCGCTTGTCGGCCACATCTCGCGGCACATTCTTCAGCGCGGCAAAGTATCGCAACTGATCGACGATCTTCATCTTCTTGTAAAGCCCACGTTCTTCAGGGAGATAGCCGATGCGGTCTTGGAAAGACGAGATGGGGAGAAGAGGAGAAGAGGAGAAAGGGAGATTAGAGCCGCTTTGTCGCCCCTTCGCCTCCTCCCCTCTTCTCCCCTTCTCAGAAAAATCGTATTCAATCTTGCCGCTGTCCGGCGCGGTAATGCCGACGATCATTCGAATGGTTGTCGTTTTCCCTGCGCCGTTCGGCCCGAGAAAGCCAAAAACGCGGCCAGCGCGCACTTCAAAGCTCAAATCTTCGACTGCCGTAAAATCGCCAAAGCGTTTCGTGACATTTTCGACCCGAAGCGTTACATTTTGCTCATTCATATTAGCTCAAGAAAGATTATCATAAACGTTTCTGACAGGTCACTGTCCCGGCTGTCACAGATGTCCCGCGTGTCCCGGTGTCCCAACTGTCCCAAATTGCAAGTGGGACACGCAACTCACCATTTTTATTGGAGTTACGTCGTTTTTTGCCCTCTGTCCCACGATTTTCGAAAAAAGTGTAAGACAATGTAAGACAAGCGCGTAATTCTAGTAAATAATGAGGTTACTGCGTTCCACAATATCGCGCCAAGGCGATCTTCGCTGGGACAGACCGTCCAAAGCGAAATGTCCAAAGTCCAAAAACCAAGACCTAAGACTCAAAACCAAAGACCTAAAAACAAATTATCAAATATCGATCCGACCGGCTTTTGTCACAAAAACCGAACCAGGGCATCAAATGCGTATCTGATGATAACATATTGTGCTGTGATTAGCCAGATGTTTTATTTATGAAATGACATCATGACCGCTATACCCAAGCGACTGGCAAGGCAATGCCTTGCTTCCTGAATTTGCGCTTTCCGCCGTCGATATTGTGCTAGAATATTTTCGTTATGGGATATGTAATTATCGAATTACCGTCGCGGATCAAACGGCGATACGAACTTAAGGATGTAGATCAGATCGAATCACTGCTTGACGTGCTTGAAAACAACGGAGCACGTCTAAAAGACAGCCCGGACTATTTTCTTACGTCCGAAGATATCCTCGACATAAAAGCCGCCAAAGCCGCAAAAAAAGAAAAAGGCTCGATCCCTTGGAAAACCGTCAAAGCTGAACTCGGCCTATGACTTACAGTATCGAACTAAAGCGTTCGGCACAAAAACAGCTTGAACGGCTCCCTAAAAATATCCAACGCCGCATCGCCGATGCCATTGACGCTCTCGCCGAAGATCCTCGTCCGCACGGTTACATTCAAATGGAAACCGACGACATCCTATACCGCATCCGCGTCGGTGACTACCGCATAATTTACGAAATTATCGACAACCGTCTGGTCGTTCTGGTGATCCGCATCGGCCACCGCCGCTAGAACTTGGGGAATACGGGGTCAACGGCAGATCATTGTTGCGAGCATCGTTGCGACCATTTTTGATTCGTCACGAACGTCGGCGAAAACATCGCATTTCACCACGGTTAAGGTCTTGCCGGGCTTGAGGACGCGGGCGGCGGCTATGAATTCTTTTCCCTGGGCCGGGCGGAGGAGGTTGGTCTTAAATTCGACCGACAAAACTTCCGACCCCTCGGGCATTAAGGTAAAAGCCGCGTATCCGCAGGCGCTGTCGGCAATTGTCGTAATAATCCCGGCGTGAATGAAACCATGCTGCTGCGTCAGATCGTCGCGGAACGGCAATACGATCTCGACGGCACCTCTTTCTACACTTCTAAGATCCGCGCCGATAAGGCGCATAACCCGCTGCCGCGCAAAACTATCCCGGACACGGCTTTCAAAATCCTCGCTTTGATCTTGCAAATTGCTCATGAATCAAGAGTAATCACAGGCAGACGATATCCGCAACACTAACCGAACGGAACATGCCAATATGCGGGCGACACCTGATGGCAAAGTTTGGAGCCGATAAGTTTATGGACTGGTCGGGTGCATGGCTTTGATGTTTTCAATTAGGCCTTGTCGATCTAATTCCATTGCGATGAAAGGATATTTACTTTGGAGATAGGCGAAAGTGATAAGTCCATCGACATATTCCTGAATTCTATCTACGCGAGCCTGAACTAGTCTGTCGTCGAGGTTAAGTTTCAAGCGAGTAATTGTCGCGTTAACAGCATCTTCTAAATATGAAGGAAGTCCGTCAGCCGGCACAACTCGGAAAGTAGTGAAGTCAATGGTAAACCAACCGTCTAGGATTTTGAACGGATCCATTACATCCAACTTATTGTCCTTATTCGTGTTTACACGAGGATTGCAAAAACGATAATTACTCCATTCATAAGCAAGTTCAGGAGCCTCGTCTTTTGGGATGTAGTGGTCAACTGTTCCTATCGCATGTCCCGCATCGATGGCAATCCAACTCGCCGTATATGCGCATATTGCGCTGTACTCACTTCTTAAGTCGGCAAGACAATTGCCCCAATATCTGTTGGCCTTCCACTCACTACTAGTCGGAGCAACGCCACCTTTTCGAGCAAGGAAAGCATTGCCGAGAGAGCGGACGCTGGCATTGAAATTGACAGGCTCAAGACGCTCCTGGACAAAAATCATTGATTAACTCCGTTCAATTCTGCAAAGTAATTCCAACGGGACCAAAATCCGTCGTCCGCTGCTAACGTACCCAAAAGCTCCTTGTTGACCATTTCTATCTCAGCTTTATCAGGCTCTTTTTGATCCTGTAACGCCTTAGCCTTCTCAATGGCTATTTCCGCTTCATAGGAACGAGCGTGACGTAAATCGAAAATCTTCGAGGTTAACCAGGCATCGACCGAGCCTTGTCGGACAAAACTCAATTCGCTAAATGTAACCGCACCTTTCGCAGTCAAATCTAAATGAAATAAACCGTCAGTTTCGTAACTGAATATTGACTCTGCTGATGCCATTACCAGCGGCGAATGCGTTGAAATGAGAAATTGGGTTTGGAGTTCATCAGATAATTCACTGCCAACGTCTAACAATGCTGGCAAAACTCGTCGTTGCCATAAAGGGTGCAAATGAGCTTCGATTTCATCCACAATCACAACCATGCTTCGGCGAAGTGGTCGTTTTGCAAGGTGTGAATAAATAACATGCTCGTTCCAATTCCACACGATTAAGTAAGCAAGAGATAAAATCCTCCGAACAGCGGCAGATTCAAATATTATGGGCACCTCTCCATAAGAATGCTTCAAAGTAGGAATTCGCTTAGACTCAAATGCTAACCGAACCGGGGTTCCCGGCTCAAGAGTGCCTAAATCTGGCGGTGAAAGCCGCGCAAGAACACGTTTAAAGATTTCAAATGTCCCCACTTCCTCGCCACTACTCTCGGAATCATTTTGCCATTCTAGCCAGTCTCTGAGTAGCCCTTCGAACTTGCCTTCGACGCCTGTCCACACCTCATCACTCGAAATTTTTAAATCGCTTGTTCCGTTATTATCTCCGGAATCTCGTTTTAACTCTTGACGAACTGGATTCCAAATAGCAAACGAGCCATCTACTCTTGCGTAAATTGCTAAGCCGTCAATGGTGGGTCTCTCTTTTGGTTCCTTCCATTGTTGCGACGATACGTCATAGCGAACTGTTGTTTTTGGAAGACTCCGCTGTTCTCCTGCAATCTGAAATGAAATCGCTGGCTTAATTATTTTATCGAAACGAGGTGACGCCTGACCTTCTCGAGACTTCCATTGGCCCGTTAAAGCCCACCAAGCACATTCCAATAGAAACGTCTTTCCAAGACCATTATCACCAGTAATTAGATTAAGGCGTTTACTGGGTTGGAAGCTCATGTGGGAAAGGGGGCCCACGTCCTGCAATTCTAAAAGTGAGAGCGTTTCACCCTTTTCTGGCACAGCGTCGGGCGGATTACCAAACAAGTCAAATAGATCTTGTTGTGACGGTTGTTTTGGCTGAAGCAAGGGATGTTCCAACAACGAACTGTTTAACGTCGTATCAAAAATAGACATGTCGCTGTCTCTAATATGAAACTCATCCAGAAATCGTTGAACAAGATCATCGGGAGACGTATTCGCTCCAAAATCACGTTCACGGTATAGCCAACATGAGAGGAGAAAAACCGGAATCTTTTCGTTCTTATATTGCCGCAGGTTATAAGCCAAATTTGCTCTTAGAACACCGAGGTAATCTGCCTGCCAACCCCATGAACTAGTTCCTAGGTCATGAATGAAAGCAGAACTGAATGCTCCGCGCGTCCTAATACTTTGCAAAGTAGAACTAGCGTACTTCTTTTGAGGAACCCAAAGCTTTAACTTGTTCGACAGTCTAAACAGGCGAAAGAAATGCTCCGAATCCTTGAACGGCTGAAAATATTCTTCTAGGAATTCTGTTTCCAAATTCTCAATCGGAAAATGCACTTCTGAACCAACCGGCAGATTTGCTCGCTTGCAAACCAAATATGTTATCCCGTAAAAAGGGTGAATATATTCAAGCTGCGATATTGCTTCACGAACATACTCAAGGCTTATGTGCATAGCTTTTTCCCTCTTAGTACTTACCGATCTCGCTGATGATATGTTGGCAAAATTCTGGATTAAGTTCGATACCCGTTGCAGGCCGACCAGACGCAATTGCAACTCGCAAGGTCGTGCCTGAACCAGCGAAGGGATCCAAAACGGAGCCACCGGGAACGCAACCGATGTTTAAGCAACGCTCAACCAATTCGTCGGGAAAAGGCGCGGTGTCAATACCAATCGCCGCTTTCGCTCGCGGAACAATTGTCCAAACGTCTTCGTCTATATTTTTGTCTTCCAATAGCAATTCTCGATCAAAAAAATAATGACGGTCTTTTGCAAACATAAAAACGAATTCGTAATTGCGACGCGGGCGATCCAAAACATATTCTGGCAAAGCTTTGTGGCGATACCAAATAATACTGCTGCGCAAAACCCAATTTCGCTTCATCATTTCAATCGCAACTCGCCACGGAATACCGATTAGGGATTTACGATTGATTCCGATATCAAGACCACCGCTCTTGTCGACAGCTCGCAGTCCAAACCTACGCTTGGTGCTCTTTTTATCAGTGCCGTGAGCCGCACCTTTTCCAGAGTAATATGTATCTCCAAGGTTCAAAAATAGCAGTCCGTCAGGCTTTAGCCTTTTAAACACTTCGTCCATAATATCGGCAATTGCTCCGACATATTCAGCGACAGTCTCTTCCAGTCCAATCTGCTCATCGACCCCATAATCCCGGAGCCAAAAGTAGGGGGGCGATGTGACACAGCAATTGAAGGAAATATCTCCCTCCAATTTTGAGAGGACCGTAAGGGCATCGCCTTGATAGATACTCCAGGGAATCCCTGAAATCGACTCGCTACGATAAACGGTCTGGCCGGATTCAAATTTCCCGGATATGTCTTGAAATAATTTCGTCGCGAACATATAACAAACAAGTCAGAACCTGAAGTTACTGTAGAGTAACCTAATTCAAAATACGATAAAAGGTGGTCTCGACAAAATTATGTCAAGTAAGCCCGGCAAAGCGAAAAAAGCCCGACAACGCCGCAGCGTTTAGCGCAATCATAGGTGGTCAACAACGGATAACTGAAAACGGATAACGGATAATCAAAAAGCCATAGATCATAATCTGACTTGTTTTACTAAGATCACGGCGTCGATTTTTCGCAGTTGATCTAGAACATCTTCGGACAGCGCGGAGTCGATCTCGACGACGGCGAGGGCTTCGCCGCCTTTTTCCTGACGGCCTAGGTAGAAGCGGCTGATATTTACGCCCGCTGAGCCAAGCGCCGTTCCCAACTGGCCGATCACGCCGGGGACGTCGCGGTTTTTTGTCACGAGCATAAAGCCCGACGGCACGGCTTCAATCGAGAAATTGCCAATGCTCGTGATGCGGCCTTCGCCGTTGGCGAAGACTAGGCCGGCGAGGGTTTGTTCGCCATCGGACGACGTGACGGCGGTCCGAATGTCGGCGTTGGCGCCGCGTGACGACGAAGTGTATGAGGTCGTGACGCTGATGCCGCGTTCTTCGGCGATGAGCAGCGCGTTAACGACATTGACGCGTGCCGAAACGTCACGCAAAAGGCCGGCGAGAAACGCCCGCGTTACAGGCGCGGCGTCGCGTTCGGCAAGCTGCCCCGTGAATTCAAGGCGGACATTTGAGATCGCGCCTTCGTCGAGGATTTGCGCCTGAAAGCGGCCGAGGCGTTCGGCGAGATCGATGAAGGGCTGAAGCGCTTCGACCTCGGCGGCGGCCATCGAAGGGGCGTTGACCGCGCCGCGTAATGTGCCATTTAGTAGATAATCGCGCATCTGTTCGGCGACGGTGAGAGCGACGCCTTCTTGAGCTTCGGTTGTCGAGGCTCCGAGATGCGGCGTCGTGATGATCTTTGGGTTGCCGAGCAGCGGCGAATCGGCGGGCAAAGGCTCAGTCGAGAAAACGTCGAGCGCGGCTGCGGCAACAGTGCCGTTTTCGATCGCTTCGAGCAGCGCATTTTCATCGACGAGGCCTCCGCGCGCAGCATTGACGACACGGACGCCTTTCTTCATTTTAGCGAAGGCATCTTTTCCAATGATGCCTTTTGTCTCGTCGGTCACGGGCGTGTGGATAGTAAGAAAATCGGCGCGTTTCAGCACGTCGTCGAGCGTGGCGGTCTCGATGCCAAGCTCCTTAGCATTTTCGGTTGAAGTAAATGGATCGAAGGCGACGATTTGCATTCCAAAACCGCGTGCGACCAGCGCGACATGCTTGCCGATACGGCCCAGACCGATCACGCCGAGCGTTTTGCCGTTCAGCTCAACACCGACGAAACTCTTTTTGTCCCACTCGCCGCTTTGCAATTTTGCATGCGCTTGCGGAACATTGCGGGCCATCGAAACGAGCAGCGCGATGGTGTGTTCGGCGGTCGTGATCGTGTTGCCGTCGGGGGCGTTCATGACGACGATGCCGCGTTGGGTCGCGGCTTTGACGTCGATATTGTCCACGCCGACGCCGGCACGGCCGATAACTCGCAGGCATTCCGCTTTGTCCATCAGGTCGGCTGTGATCTTTGTCGCGCTGCGGACAATAACGCCGTCAACCCGCCTTATTCGCTCAGCCAGCGCGGCTTCGTCGAGTTTTGGTTCTTTAGTAACCTTAATTCCGGCATCGCGAAGCGGCGCCAGCTTGTCTTCGTTAACGTCGTCGGCGACGAAAACCTGTAGAATTGGTATTGCCATTTGTCAGTTGTCGGTCGTCAGTGGTAAAACTTGTGATGAAATCTTAGCATTTTGGGATTGGGCGGACAAAGAATGGAAATTTTTGTTTATAGAAAGGGCTCGGATAAAGTCGAAGAAGGATTTTCGCGCGACGAATTGCCTGCTTTGCTCGCCGACGAATCGAATCTCGTCTGGGTTGATTTTCTCGGCGAAACCGTTCCTGAGCGAGAGCTTGCAGCCGATGTTCTGCTAAATATTTTCAAGTTTCACCGCCTTACGGTCGAGGATTGCGTCGAAAACCGCAACCAGCCAAAGGTCGAGGCGTTTGAAGAATATTTTTACTTTATCGTCCACGCCGTAAAACCGGAATTAACCAGCTCGGCAAATTTTACGACCAAGGAGCTCGACGGCTATTTGGGCAAGAATTTTCTTGTTACTTTTCACACCGAAAGATTCAGAAGCGTAAAGAAAATAAAACAGCAAATTCGCGCGAATACATTTGTCTGCCAGCGCGGCCCGGCCTATCTTTTGCACCAGCTTTTGGATTACGTGGTTGATTTGTATATGCCGGTCATAGACGATTTTGAGGACGCGATCAATAAGTTTGAAGACCGCGTTTTTTTGATGAAAAAAGCGGACAACAAAATTCTCGAAGAGATAATGGATCTTCGCCGCAGCGTTGTTCGTTTGAAGCGAATTTCATCTCGCCAAATGGACGTTTTGCAGAGAATGTCTCATGGAGAATTTACGCAAATTCCCGAGCCCGTTTTACCGTTTTACCGTGACCTGTATGACCATCTGCTGCGGATAAGCGACCTCTCCGAAAGCTACCGCGATCTCGTAAACAGCCTCTTCGACATTCATTTTAATGTCACCGCCAACAGGACAAACGACATTGTAAAATTCCTGACGATCTTTTCGGCGATCTGGCTGCCGCTATCGTTTATCGCCGGAGTTTACGGGATGAATTTTGAAAACATGCCCGAGATCAAGAGCCGTTACGGTTATTTTCTTACGCTGGGTTTAATGGCGCTCGTAACGGCCGGATTGATGAGTTTCTTTTGGTATAAAGGCTGGATCTTCAAACGTGAAAGCGAGGCTGAAGTTGCGAGCGACACCGATATTCACAGCACAAGGATCAATGAGTAGGCTCAACATTTTCTTCCATAAAACGACGGACATGAAGGTCGCCAAAACCGTAAACGCCTGCACGACGAGTAAACTCGGCAAGGATTTCGTCAAATTCTGTTTTGCCTTCAAATTGAATTTCCGCAATTATCTCTGCCGGAAGCGAATCTTTTTCGATCGCGGCTTCGCAGATTTCTTTTAGATAAGGAAAGCAGGCTGATGTTGCGGTTGAAAGTTCGGCAAGTTTTGCATTGTCGTCTTTGCGGTAAGCGTTCCAGAGAGTTGCTCCAAGCGCGAGGTCTTTTTCGGTGAACTCTGTGCGGGCATTAAAGCACGTCGTAAGATTATCGGCAGTAAGCCCGCCAAAACCGAGCCACTTGTCATCTTCCGATCTAACGACCGGCTCGACGCGATAAATTTTTGCTCCGGTCTCGCTCAACAGCCAAAGACAGAACCACATGTTTACGCTGCAAAACAATTCGTATTCAAACCAGAGATGGACTTCATCATCTGAGTCAAGGTCGAGCAGTTTGGCGAGTTCATCGGCGACGCGATCGTGGTATTCGATCTCGTCCTCGCCGTATTCCGACAGAATAAACCGCGCGCGCTGCTGCCAAAATTCAGGCAGCGTTTCGGCATTGATGTCGCCGACGATCAGGCATTCGCGGCAGACGATGACGTCGCCTTCGATCTTGGTTTTCGTAAATTCTTCGACCTGAGCATCGCCCGGCAGAACATGATAGATCATATCGCCAAATAAATTGCATATCCGACCGCGAGGCAGATGCCCGCATATACGCCCGCAACAATGTCATCGGCACAGATGCCGAGTCCGCCGGGCAGCATTTCAAGTGTTCGGACCGGAAAAGGTTTCCAAATATCGAATAGCCGAAACAAAAGAAAGCCGGCGAGAATAAAAGGCCAGCTCAAGCCAAACGGAATAAAAGCGAATGTAATAAACTGACCCATCACCTCGTCAACGACCGCTTCGGACGGATCGCTGCTGCCAAGAAATGCAATCGAGCGGCCCGACGCCCAGATTCCGGCGAGACAAAACGCAGAGACTAGTATCGCGTTTATTGCCCAATGAAATGCAATTACCAATGCCCCGTTTGCGGTATTGTGCGAACCGACTTGAGTCTCGAAAGCACCGACGAACAAATATATCGCAACACCAACCGCCGAACCATACGTGCCCGACGCGCCGGGAATATAACCAACGCCGAATGTCGTCAACGAAAGCGCGATGTAATCGACGATGCCGGATGGTTTGCGTTTTTCGATGGGTTGTTTCATGCGAGACTGAACGCCTGAAGGCGTCACTCTGAACTAAAACTCGATTCCCTGTTGGGCAAAAATGCCGGCGTTAAAGGGATGCTTGATCTCGGTCATTTCGGTGACGAGATCGGCTTCGTCTATTATTTTTTGCAATGTGTTATCAACGTTGCGGCCTGTTAAGATCAAGTGCAGATGCGGCTGATCTTTTCGCACGGAGCGGATCTCGGCGATCACGGAATCAATGTCAAGAAAACCATAGCTTAGAACATACAACAACTCATCAAAAACGAGAAGGTCATATTCGCCGCTGCGCATTTTTTCGACGCAGAGAGACCATGTTTCTTCGGATGTCTTGATGTCCTGTGCCTTGTCGTTGGTGTCCCAGGTAAAGCCGTCGCCCATTGTGTGGACCTCGATGCCGAGTTTTTCAAATGACTCGTGCTCGCCGTAGCGGTCGGTTTTGGCCTTCATGAACTGGATCATGGCGCATTTTAATTCGCGGCCCGCTGCACGAACCATCACGCCGATCGCGGCTGTTGTCTTGCCTTTGCCGTCGCCGGTGTTGAGCATCAGCAGCCCTTTGGTGTTTTCGCGGTAATCTTCGCGACGCCATTTGTAGCGTTTTTCAGACATCGGAAAGAATTATGACAGTATAGAACAAAATGCAAAAGCCCGCGCGTGAGCAAGGGCGATACTCGCAACGTTCGTGTATCGCCC
>JAYVFJ010000419.1:0-3982 GCA_043773225.1 Chloracidobacterium sp. | reverse complement strand
CCCCGGTACTGTAGCTTCCTGCAATGGTTCCAAGATCACGCATGCCTCCCGAAGCATCCCAGATAAAAGCGTGGTGAGCATGAAAAGGGATTGAGGTTTGCGCGTCTCCGGTGACGACCCCTGAGTTATTGATGCTGAAAGCCTTTGCATACTGGCCACCGAGCGTGCCGAGATCGCGCATGCCGAGCGCGGCGTCCCAGATAAAGGCGTGAGTATTGCTTGTGTCTAAGTCGATGCCTGAATGCCCCACAACCTGACCTGCATTGTTAATCCCGTTGCCGCGCGAGTAATTGCCCCATCCCGGCAGGGTGCCAAGATCAATCGCCGACCCGTTGCTAAAGAGAGCGGCGTGCCGAATCGCGCCGCCATTTTCGGAGTATTGAGAATCGCCGGTGACCTGTCCGGGATCGTTGATGCCCACGCCAGTGCTTATGTTTCCGCCCGGGATCGTGCCCAGGTCCTCAACCAGACCGTTAGTAAAGCGGGCCGCATGGATGTTGGTGCCGGAATAGGAATAGCCCGTTACCTGACCCGATTGATTAATTCCCGCCGGACGGCTGATTAACTGGCCGGTTTGAGGATTTGTGTTGATCGTGCCGAGATCGGTTAGGTGATACGTCGGGGGTATGACCACCGCTTGTTCGCGGGCTCCCGCGAGGTCAATTCCAAGGGTCACAAGACAGAAAAAACCTACGATCACTAAAAAAATTTTCACAAAAACGAGACGTGAACGAAAAAAATGCTGCTTAATATTTTTTGATCTCATGGCTTATCATATCCCCGTTAAATTAGAACTCTAAGTAATAACGCAGACTATCATCACGAGAACGATCCTTCGGTATGCTTGCGTACACAATCGAAAACATCTTCCCGTTTGTAAAACAGTGCATGGAAGGATCGAAAAAGACACGAATCTTGCGACAATTTCCATTCCAACCATTTCTTAAGAGAATTATTACAATCGCTTCCGTCAAACGGTTCTGGAAAAGAGAGAGGAGCAGGGACCGTATTACACCAATGGAACCGACTTAGACTCAATGCAGAATCCCTGATTTGGTATAATAAAATTGCTTGTTTCACGGCAGCGTCGAAACGAGAACGACCGATCCTGCCGGTTACATCTGCGAAGCCCCACTTTTCTAGCCTAAATAGTGAAAAATTAGCCTGATTGCCTCTTTTTACAGGTGGATTCCGGTGCGTGCATGACTTAATATTCGTGCGGCCTCTGCTATTATTAGCCGCCCAAGAAGACAGCCTAATCCAACAGCAAAGCATTAAACCCCGCTTGGCGGAAATGGTCGTCGGTTGTCAGGGCGTCGGTTAGTTGATTGTCCTGCATTGTGATGAACGAAAAGCAATCGGTGAGTCCCCAGCTTTTGTCGGGGCGCTGTTCGAATAAGTCGAAGGCACGGGCAAACGTGGTCGGCGTAACCGGCACGACCTCGACAGCAGAGTTATTTTGTAGATTGCGGATAATGCTTGCGGCGTTTTGGCGAAATGGCGGACGAGATAACCCATTTCCTATTTCTACTAGGACGAGTTGAGTGGTGACAAGAAGGCGCTTTTCAGCCTCGAGTTTTATCTCCCACTCCAGCGCCTTCGAATGCCACTGGTCGCGGGTGTTAAAGAGGGCGTTGATATAGGCGGTGTCGAGAAACAGGCGCGGCTGAGGCACAAATGTTAATCCTCCAAAGTGCCGTGAGCGTAGAAGTCATGGCGTTCGGCGAAGTCGGTTACGCCTACGTCCATTGCAAGATCGGCTATCAAACGAAGCGGATACACTTCTTTATTACCGCCATTTGATTGTGCGGAATCTTCGCTGACCTGATAGAGCTCCTCGATTTGCTCAACCTGACGCAGAGCCTCTGCCTGAGCCTTTGGCGGCAGATGAAAAACCTTTTCCCGAATTGTATCGGCCACGTTCATAACGCTCTGATATTACTATTATTGACCGCTCAAAAACAACTATTTTTCTCTTGTTCGATAAGCAATCTTATTACCCATTTAGGGCCGATTTAATGGACTTCACGGGAATTTCATCCAAATCCTTTGAAAATCTCTTCAAAAATTCGACTTTCATTACGCTGACAGCTTTTTCATTATTTCAACACGGCTTGCTGTTTTTGATCTGTCCACGCTTCTTAACAATTTGAGCATTCCGAAATCTTCTATTTCCACTGTTGTCTGTGTCGAAGCACCTATGCGGAACTTTTTGAGCAGATCTTTTATGAATTTGAATTCGTTATCGCTTTTTGGAGTAACTACTATGGCTTTCATAGGTCAAATATACAGAAAAAGGGTATTGCACACAACCGTTGTTTTTCGTGGAAAACCTAATCCACAAGCAAGGCATTAAAACCGACTTGGCGGAAGTGGTCGTCGGTTGTGAGGGCGGCGGCTCGCAGGAAGATATAAGGTTTGGCTTTTCAGACGGGAGTCTTTGTTTATTGCGGGCAAACCTAATAATATTTGTTAGCTATTGTAGTCCGACTATTTCGATCAACAAACTACCGGAGGTAATTTTTTATGTGGAATGACTTCAAGGCATTTATTGCGCGCGGGAATGTGCTCGATCTGGCTATCGGCGTGATTTTGGGCGCGGCTTTTGGCAAGATCGTGACGACTTTTACTGAGGGCATCATTATGCCGTTTGTCGGGCTTGTGACGGGCGGCATGGATTTTAAGGCGCAGTTTTACGATCTCAGCGGCAAGCTGACGGCCGGCGCTACGGCGGAGCAGATCGACGCGGCTGTAAAGGGCGGAGCGCCGCTTGTCCGATACGGGCAATTGATCAGCGACATAATTACGTTTTTGATCGTCGCATTGGTCATGTTTATGATCGCAAAGGCGGCAATGAATTACTTTGCAAAACTTGCAGCCCAAACGCCGCCGCCGCCGCAGGAGGCATTGCTCTCTGAGATAAGGGATATCTTAAAAGCTCGCTGAGCTTATCCTTTTTTCTTTTCGGGACGCGGTTTGATCGCAGTTGTATTTGCACGAGGCGTCACCACCGAAGATTTGAATTCCTGCCCTGCGTTCGCCGCAGCTTTGGCGGACGCAAGCATTTTCGAATCACTCAAAAGTTTTTGTGCGGCTTTTGCACTTTTACTTAATCTTTTTTTTGCTTTTGGCATATCGTAATTATTGACTTTCTAATTAGCGTTCTTTCCAAATTTTGGGGTCACGTTTATGATGCATACATGCCGTGATGACAATCGTTTCGTCTGAGACAAAATAGAAAAATGCGTGTGGAAATCGATTGACCAGGGTTCGTCTAATCTGTCTGTGAACAATCGAAAACGACAGTGGGCTTGAACGGATTCGCAAAATGGCTGCTCCCAGAGCCCTACGGAATTCATGTCCGAGGCCGGGACATTCACCTTCATACCAGTTGAAGGATTCCTCGATGTCGGCTTCGGCCTCCGGCCTGATCAACAAACGGTATTTCATGACAAACCGGCGAGCCTGCTATCGAGTTCTTCCCACGTCACGCCTGCATCAGGATTAGACTCATAGGCCTGTAATCTGCGGTCAAGTTCTGTTTTAAGTTCATCAGAAATCTTCATATCATTTGAATCTAAAGCAATGCTGTCCCAAATGTCTTCGACAATTCGCAGACGTTCTGCAACGCTCATTTCCAATATTTCTGCGACAAGTGGACTCATAAAACACCTCTCAAGTAATTATACGGCTTTTCAAAACAAATTAATAAATTATTTGCCGACAATCCAACCGCCGCCGACAACCTCGTCACCATTATAAAATATCGTCGCCTGGCCGGGCGTGATCGCACGCTGCGGCTCGTCGAAAACTATGCGGGCGCGATTGTCAGGTAACGCAAATATCGTCGCCGGAGCCGGTTCGTGACGGTAGCGAATTTTTACTTCGGCACGAACGGGATCATGAGGCTCGTCGAAGGCGACCCAGTTGACGCCTTTGGCGGTGAATTCGATTGATTCGAGTTCGTTGTCCTCGCCGACGA
>JAYVFJ010000418.1:0-3324 GCA_043773225.1 Chloracidobacterium sp. | reverse complement strand
AGCCTATTCGCGACAATATGGTTACAAACCGATCAATTTGATCATGAACCCCCGAGATGTGTTCCAATTTGATCAAACTGACGCGATGGATATGTCGGTCGAAATCTATCAGTATTACCGAAAACGGTTTGGGGATGAACCTTTGCCAGTAATGATAGCGATTGCCAAGTTTCCGGTTGGCGCGTCACCCGACAGATGGGAAGCCGTTACACGCGGAAGAAATATTACAATCTTCACATCTGATACGTCGTTCAAGTCACAGGCCTTACAACAATTGCACGAACAATTGCGGCATGAGATGTTTCATCTCTGGATACCGAACGGCTTAAACCTGACCGGCAATTACGACTGGTTTTACGAAGGGTTTGCGCTGTATCAATCGCTAAAGACCGGTGTGGATTTGAACCGAATACGATTCGACGATTATCTTGATACACTATCGCGGGCATATGACATTGATCGGCGACTCCATACGAATCTCTCGCTCATCGATGTATCTAAAAACCGATGGTCTGGCGATAATAACACGCGGCTTTATGCACGTGGAATGCTTGTCGCGTTCTTGTGCGACCTTGCTTTGCTTGAAAAGTCCAAAACAGAACGTTCGGTCATTGATCTGATTCGCGAGTTATATGAACGTCATAAATCGTCAGAAGCCGAAAAAGATGGGAACGCCGCGATTCTTGCATTGCTCGGTTCACGCGACGAGTTAAAACCCTTGATTTACAAGTTCATTACGGGCTTTGAAAGAATAGATTGGAACGTTCTAATAAATGCCGCAGGTCTAGAAACCGATCGAACATCTCAAACGACAAACCTAAAAGTAACCGCAAAACCGTCACGCAGGCAAAAGGATTTATTGGACAAGTTGGGTTATAATAACTGGCGGAAATTAGCTTCTAAGAGATAATGAGAACACGCAATTTTCTATTAGTCCTGTTGATATTTGCGGCTCTTGCGCAGATCGGCTGCAGCCTGCTTGAAGCGAGCTTTTTGGGGCCGACCGACACGGCGACGGTTATTTCCAAGACGGCGCAGATACGGACTTCGTATGCAGTGGTCGCCGCGGATTTGCTTGAGGTAAAACGCAACGACCGGTTGGATGTGCTCGATCAAGCCGAGTCGCCTGAGATGAAGGGGATGATCTGGTATCGCGTGCGGGCACACGACGACGCACAAACCGAAGGCTGGATCGAGGCGCAGAACGTCATTACAAGCGACACGCTCGCGCGGTCGAAAAAACTCGCTGAGGAATTTCAAAATCGCTCGCCGCAGGCCGCCGGAATTATCCGTTCGGCTTCGAATCTGCGTTCGGCTCCTGACATGAGTCCCGAGAACGTATTTTTTAAGCTCGCCAACGGCTCGACATTTGAGATCATGGCTTGGAAATTTGTCCCGAAACAGGAAGTTCCCGATGTTGACGATGCCCCGAAAGGACAGCAGAAAACGGGCAAGCGTTCTAAGAACGAAGAGATCGAGGCGGCAAAGGAAGGCGAGCCTGAGAAGATCGAGGATAAATACGACATCTGGTATCAGGTGCGGATCGATCCGTCCGTTTCGCCTGCGCCGGCGGGTTGGATCTTTGGCCGCCAGGTCGAGCTTCAGGTGCCGAGCGATATTGTTTTCTTTCAGGCAAACAACCGCAAATTTGTCACATGGCAGCGTCTCGACGCCGATTCGGCAAATAAGGTCGGCGTCGGCGATAAATCGCTTGCGCCGGGAAGCTGGGTAGTTTTGTCGCGTAACAATTACTCAAAACCGATAGACGGCGTCGAGCCTGATTTTGACGCAATCGTTGTTCTTGCCTTCGATAAATACGATCAGAGCTATTACACCGTTTGGCGGTCCGCTCCCGGCATGGAAGTTTGGGGCACGCTGCCGTTGGTTGTTGACGGCAAAGGCGACAACAAAACTTTCACAATCACCGTTCGCAATCCCACCTCAGGCCAGCGGGAC
This sequence comes from Chloracidobacterium sp., assembly GCA_043773225.1. GTDB lineage: Bacteria > Acidobacteriota > Blastocatellia > Pyrinomonadales > Pyrinomonadaceae > OLB17. The sequence continues at coordinate 1,368 of JAYVFJ010000418.1, read as the reverse complement.
GAAAAACGGTTTGTTGTATTCAAAGATAAAAACCGAATGAAAGTCACACCGCCCGAAGACATCGCCCAGTATCAAACTAAAGAGACAAAAGGCAAATGACCGAAGCACAAGAAAATCCTTTTCCCGAACCGGTCGAGATAGAAATAACAGACTCGTTCGATCTGCATTCGTTTAGCCCGCAAGACATACGCGCTGTTGTCGAGGCTTATCTGGCAGAGGCGCACAAAAAAGGCTTTCCGGTTGTCAGGATAATTCACGGCAAAGGCGTCGGCGTCCAGCGGGAGATAGTCAGAAAGGTGTTGTCCGAAACAGATTTTGTCCGGTCGTTTAAAAACGCGCCGGAGTTTTCCGGCAGTTGGGGCGCGACAATAGTTGAATTTGAGTGAATAAACGGTGCTATAATTAAGACATGAACACGCTTGACGCAGTGGCAACTGTCCATTTGAGAAAAACCGAGAACGGGACGATCCGCATCGGCGAGACCCGAGTTCCGCTCGAAGCGGTTATCTATCACTTTAAGTTGGGATCGACAGCCGAGGAAATATTTCACAAGTTTCCCGTTCTGGACCTCGCCGATATTTACGGCACAATCTCGTATTATTTGGCGAACCGCGAGGCTGTAGAAAACTATCTTACACAACAGGAAATCGAGGAGGATAAAATGGCCGCCAAGATTGAAGCAAAATTTGGCAAGCAAAATGCTGAATTTCGAGAAAGAATACTGGCCAGAAACAAAAAACGCCTAAAAGGTCTTGCTAGTTAATGCTTAGGCTCTTGTTAGATCAGGATTTCGACCATGATATTCTTCGCGGGTTATTGAAGCGAATTCCGGCACTCGATTTTACAACCGCTTATCACTTGGGTTTGAGCCGAGCGGGCGACCGCAAGTTGTTGCTAAGGGCGAGTGAAGAAAGGAGAATTCTATTAACGCACGACACACGAACGATGCCGGACCATTACTTCGCTCTTTTGCAAAAAGGGGAAACATTGGAAGGAGTTTTTATAGTGTCTCGCCGTCTCAAGATCGGTTTCGTTATCGAGAATTTGGAAATCTTAATTATTTGCAGCGAACATGAAGAATGGCAAAATACACTAAATCATCTGCCGCTTTAGCTTTCATCTCTCTTCGATCACTTCCGCCCAAACTTCATCCTTAACGTTCATTTCCGGATTGATTGAGTCGAGAAGTTCGTTTTGTTCGGCGATTTGATTATTGGCCGCTCTGAGTTGTTCGGCGAGTTGGTCGGATTTGTGTTCGAGCATCTGGAGATATTTTTTTCGCTCTCGATAGACGCGGTCGAGATAAAAAAGATACATAAACTGCAGCCCGACTATCCCGAGCAGGACGAGTGAGAGTCCGATAAGAGC
>JAYVFJ010000417.1:0-2449 GCA_043773225.1 Chloracidobacterium sp. | reverse complement strand
AACTATTGCAACGATGGCTCTGTCCGCTTTAGCGATTCAGATGGTTCCATTCGCGGCGTTTGGTCAATCAGCTAGATTCGACAAAGCCACAATGGAAACTGATCCGCCTTATTATGGTTCGCCGGATACTGATCCGCATTCCTTTCCGAAAGATGAAGATGTCGTGAAAACGAAGATCGCTCCCGATCTGGAAGAGAGCCTTAGCGAGATGGCAGACGGTTTGAGAGCTGACCAGACACAGAAAGTAATTATCCAGCTCAAGCCGGCGACGAATCTAAATAATCTTATCGGCGAAGAAGTCAGCCAGAGCGAGAAAGAGCGCATGATGGCTGTGGAAGTTCAAAGCAACAAGGACAAGACCGGAATTCTGGTAACGGATCTGGTCTCGATGGGCGGCCACATAAAGAAATCATTCAATCGCGTCGGCCTCGTGAGCGCAGAATTGCCGCTTTCAAGAATCCGCGAACTGATCGAGAAAGACGAAGTCGCTTATGTCTCGCCAGACCGTGCAACAGCGTCAACAGGACACGTCGAGACAACGACGGGTGCATTGAATGTGCGTTCTTTGCTTGGCACAACAACGACGGTTGACGGCACAGGCATCGGCATCGCCGTGATCGACAGCGGTGTTCAAACTAACCACGTTGACCTCTCGTCCGGCCCGCTCTCAACGTCGCCTTCCAGAGTTGTTTACAGCAAATCGTTTATTTCCGGCAACACCAGCACTGATGACATGCACGGACACGGAACCCATGTAGCGGGACTGGCTTCGGGAAGCAATCTTCAATGGGGCGGCACAACGCACTATAAAGGCGTGGCTCCTAATACAAAATTAATAAACCTGCGCGTTCTGGACAACAACGGCAAAGGAACATCCAGCAGCGCTATCGCGGCAATTGACTGGGCGATAGCTAACAAACAGTGGAGCACCACAGGGTATAACATTCGAGTTATCAATCTCAGTCTCGGAACCGGGCCGCGCGATTCATACACATACGATCCGTTGTGCCAGGCTGCCCGCCGGGCAGTTAATGCAGGAATCGTCGTCGTTGCCTCAGCCGGCAATAACGGCAAAGACGCAAACGGCAATAAACAATACGGCACGATCAATTCGCCGGGCATTGAGCCTTCGGTCATAACCGTTGGTGCTGTAAATACATATGGGACTGATATTCGTTCCGACGACACCGTTGCCACATACAGTTCGCGCGGCCCGACACGCGGCTACAAAACTCTTACAAACGGTGCGAGAAAATATGACAACCTTATCAAACCCGATCTCGTCGCACCGGGCAACAAACTAATCTCGACCGAATCTTTGGGAACGGCATATCCCGATCCGATGACAGGTTGGGTCTATTACAGAAACACATTGATAAATAGCTACATGTATAATCTTCAGGTGACCGGTTATGTGAGCACAGGCGGCGGTCCAAATATGCGCGGCTATCAATATTTAAGCGGCACATCAATGTCAACACCGGTGGTTGCCGGAGCAGCAGCATTGATGCTGCAAGTGCGTCCAAACCTGACGCCAAATCTGGTCAAGGCGATCTTGATGTATTCGGCCCAGCCGATCAACGGTGCCAACACTTTGGAACAAGGCGCCGGTTTATTAAATGTTGACGGAGCCGTGCGTCTGGCAAAACTCGTCAAGACGACCATTCCAACGACAAACGGGGCTGCTTTGCTTTCAGGCCCTTTGCCTTCATCGCAAACCAGCTTTATAGACGGGCAGACCGCTTATTGGGGCAAAGGCGTGATCACAAACTTTGGCTTTTTATACGGCAACGACCTGATGAACTTATATCAGGGAATGTATAAACCCGGCGTGCTCGTCAGCGACGGAACACCGTTCTCAGGCAGCAGCATTTCGCGTTCGTCAACGATGACATTCGGAGCGCTCAGCCTCAATCAAGGCGCTAACACAACCACAGGTGTTCTCGTCAGCGACGGAACGCCTTATATGGACTCGAACGCAATGGGCGGCAGCCCGACGCCGTATGTTAACCCGCAGGGCGTTCTCGTAAGTGACGGAGTTCTTGTCGGAGACGGAGTTCTTGTCGGAGACGGGGTTCTGGTAAGCGACGGCGGTGCAAATGCACTAACCGCATGGCTTGGCGATAACACAACCTGCATGCTGCCGGCACCGTAAAATTCCAACTCAGTTTCCCTCAATTTGAGGCTGTCCGAAAGGGCGGCCTCTTTTTTTCGTTCAGAATGATCTGACTACGAAATATAATCGGTCAAATTGACAGAATACATTCTTTTTAAAAACTGCGTCAACTTCACAAATAGCCTGTATTTATTGGGTTTTATGGCGATTTTGGGTTGTGGCACGGGCGTTGCGTTAAACGACTTCGGCTGGCGTGTGCGCAGCAAATTAAGTTGTTAGAGGAAAAATTAGGATGTCAAACAAATTCAAAAAAACTATTGCAACGATGGCTCT
>JAYVFJ010000416.1:0-3597 GCA_043773225.1 Chloracidobacterium sp. | reverse complement strand
AAGGCGAAAGGATAAAGTGAAATCCTGGCTTTTGATCTTTTGTCTTAACTTTATCCCTTATCCTTTATCCTTTACTTCCTTCTTCTATCCTTCACGATCATATCGGTCGTGCGTTTATTTCGTCGCGTTTTATATCCGCGTGTCGGCTGTCCCCAAGGTGTTACCGGATTACGTCCGCCTGAGGTTTTGCCTTCACCACCGCCATGCGGGTGATCAACCGGGTTCATCGCGACGCCGCGAACTTTCGGACGTTTGCCCATCCAACGGCTGCGTCCGGCTTTACCAAGCGAAACATTCTCGTGCTCGGTATTTCCAACTTGTCCGACCGTCGCCATGCAAACGACCGGAACTTTGCGAACCTCGCCCGAAGGCATTCTAAGCTGAGCATAGTCGCCTTCTTTTGCGACGATCTGAGCAAAACCACCTGCCGAACGCACCATCTGTGCTCCCTTTCCGGGACGAAGCTCAATATTATGAACCTCAGTTCCGAGCGGGATATTCTTGATAGGTAACGCGTTTCCCGGCAAAATGTCGGCATCTTCACCGCTGAGCAGCATCGTTCCGACTTTGATCCCAAGCGGTGCGATAATGTAACGCTTTTCGCCGTCGAGATACGAGATTAATGCGATATGAGCCGATCGGTTCGGATCGTATTCGATCTGCGCAACGCGTCCCGGAATGCCGGTCTTGTCGCGCTTAAAATCGATTATTCGGTAATGCCGCTTGTGGCCCCCGCCGCGACGTCGGATCGTGATGCGCCCGTCGTTGTTGCGGCCTGAAATTCTTTTCTTCGGCTCGAGCAGCGCCTTCTCGGGCACCGCTCCCGGAGTCAACTCATCCCGCGTCAAATAAGTTTGATAACGCCTCGCCGGTGATGTCGGTTTTAATCTCTTGATTCCCATAAGTCCATTTTCGATTTGCGAATGTCGAATTTCGATTTTGCTTTTCAATCGCAAATCGCAAATCGAAATTCGCAAATTCCTTAGATCGCTTCCGCGTAATCAATCATCGGCTCGCCCTTTCTCAGGGTTACGTAAGCCTTCTTAAAGCCCGCTCGCCGTCCTTCGACTCGGCCGCGTCGCTTTACCTTGCCTTCGTAAAGAACAGTGCGAACCTGAGCGACCTTTACATTAAAGATCTCTTCGACAGCACCTTTGATATCGATCTTGGTCGCTTTTTTATCAACGCGAAACGTCAATACCTGTCCGGCTTTGCGGTCACTGTTCTCATCGGTCGAATCTTCCTTCAGGATGACGCTCTTTTCGGTGACGACCGGCGATTTTAATATTTCCCAAACACCTGGTTTACTCATTATTCCGGCGCCTCCTCAGAAAGCTCTAATACGGAATCTTCCTCTGCTACGGCTTCCTTCTTGGGAGCCTTTTCGTCTTTGGGCTTCGCCTCTTTTTTTGGCTTGGTTTCCTTTTCTTCCGTCTTCGCTTCTTTCTTTGCCTTTGGCTTTTCGTCAGCGGCCTCGGCTTCTACCGGCTTCGCTGCTTTTTTCGCCTTGGGTTTTTCTTCAATCGCCTCCACCTCGGTCAAAGCTCCTGATTCCTTTTTCGGATCGAGCAGAGCATTCAGCTCTTCAACCGCAGCTTTCGAGATCAAAAGTTTTTCGTGATAGATAATGTCGTAGATATTCAGCCCAAAGCTATTGGTAACTTTGGTCTTCTGAACATTTCGCGACGACATGATCAAATTCGCATTATCGAGCGAGTCAATGATCAGCGTCTTTGTCCGGGTTTTCTTGTCAACAAGCCCCAAATCACCCATCGCTCCAAGAAACTCGCTCGTTTTTGGATTCTTAAACTCAAATCCGTCAATGACGATCAAATTGCCTTCGCGCAATCTTTCCGACAGAGCCGAACGCAGTGCGCCGCGGCGCATTTTCTTCGGCATCTGGTAAGACCAGTCGCGCGGCTGAGGACCGTGAACATTGCCGCCGCCCTTCCACAAAGGCGACCTAAGCGATGCAATACGCGCACGGCCGGTTCCCTTCTGCTTCCAAAGCTTACGGCCCGAACCGGAAACATTTCCGCGAGTTTTCGTCGCTGAAGTGCCCTGCCGCCCATTGGCCTGGTAATTCATCACAGCCGAATGGATCAATGACTCATTAAGTTCGACGCCAAAAACGGCATCGGACAAAACGACGTCACCAACCTCTTTATTCTTCAAATTGCGAACCTTTACGGTAGGCATAATTTTCTCCATTCATTTGCGATTTGCGATTGCCGATTTTCGATTTTGCTTTTCAATCGCAAATCGGAAATCGCAAATCGCAAATTCACCTAACTTTTCTTTACGACTACGAGGCCACCATTCGGCCCCGGCACTGCGCCGCGAACCATCAAAAGATTGTTATCAACGTCCACTTTTGCGACCGTCAGATTTTGAACGGTCACGCGAGCGTCGCCCATGTGTCCCGACGAACGCGTACCTTTAATAACGCGCGAAGGATACGCCGACTGGCCGATCGAACCCGGTGCACGCACATTCATCGAACCGTGCGACTCGGGGCCGCGCTGGAAATTGTGACGTTTGATCGTGCCGGCAAAGCCGCGTCCTTTCGACTTACCGATAACGTCGATCTTGTCGCCGTCAGCAAAAAGGTCAACCTTAACCTGATCGCCGACCGTCACGTCAACCTCTTCCACCTGACGAATTTCCTTGAGCACTCGCGTCGGAGGCGTTCCCGCACCCGTTTTTTCAAAGTGACCGCGAAGCGGCTTCGTCACGTTCTTTAGACGAATAGGCTTGTCTTCAACAAGCCCAAGCTGCACGGCATTGTAACCGTCACGCCCGGCAGCACTCTTCGTCTGAATAACAACGCAAGGCCCCGCTTTGATAACAGTAACCGGCGTAACCGTCCCGTCCTCAGCAAATAGCTGCGTCATTCCGACTTTTCTACCAATGATTCCAGTAATCATATTTTCGATTTTGGATTTTCGATTTTCGATTTCGCTTTTTCATTCGCAAATCGAAAATCGCAAATCGCAAATTTCCTAACCTTTCCCAAACGCCTTTATCTCGACATCAACGCCAGCCGGCAGATCCAATTTCATCAACGCATCTACCGTTTCAGCCGTCGGATCGAGAATGTCCATCAAACGCTTGTGCGTTCTGATCTCGAATTGCTCACGCGATTTCTTATCAACATGCGGCGACCTCAAAACCGTCCATTTATTTTTGATGGTCGGTAGAGGTATCGGCCCTGCGATCCTCGCTCCCGTGCGTTTTGCCGTATCCACGATCTCGGTTGTGGATTGATCCAAAACGCGGTGATCGTAGGCCTTTAACTTGATGCGGATCTTTTCGTTTAACATAATTTCAGTAGTCAGAAGTCAGTAGTCGGTAGTCAGAATTCTGACTTCTGGATTCTGACTTCTAAAATTCTATTCCACAATATCGGACACTGTTCCGGCTCCGACGGTTCTGCCGCCTTCGCGGATGGCGAAGCGGAGGCCTTTTTCCATTGCGATCGGGGCGATCAGCTCGATCTCCATCTGGATGTTGTCGCCCGGCATGACCATCTCGACTCCTGCCGGAAGATGTGCGACGCCGGTCACGTCCGTTGTTCTAAAGTAGAACTGCGGGCGG
>JAYVFJ010000415.1:0-10148 GCA_043773225.1 Chloracidobacterium sp. | reverse complement strand
CCGAACCGCTTAAGATACATAACATCGGCAACAAGTCAGAACAGAACGAACGTGTCGCGGATCTGCTGCAAAAGGTCGGCCTCGACCCAAAATACGCCGACCGTTATCCGCATGAGTTTTCCGGGGGTCAACGTCAGCGTATCGGCATTGCACGGGCGCTCGCATTGAATCCAAAACTGATCATTTGTGACGAGCCGGTTTCGGCACTGGACGTATCGGTGCAGGCGCAGGTCGTGAATTTGCTGCAAGAGCTGCAGGATGAATTTGGCCTGACATATCTCTTCATTTCGCACGGATTGGCCGTCGTCGAACATATCTCCGACCGCGTGGCTGTGATGTATCTCGGCAAGATCGTCGAAATTTGCGACGCGGGCGAATTATACGCCCTGCCGCTGCATCCATACACAAAAGCGCTTTTGTCGGCGATTCCGATACCTGATCCGAAACAGAAACGTGAAAGAATTGTGCTAAAAGGTGACGTCCCGACGCCGATAAACCCGCCGTCCGGCTGCCGTTTTCGCACGCGATGTCCGATCGCGATTGATGAATGTGCAAGTGTCGAACCGGAATTGCGCGAGATCACGGAAGGGCATTTTGCAGCGTGTATTCGTGTTGACGGTTATGAAAACACATGACGATCATGAAAAATGATATGATGTTCGCCGTAATTTCATTCTGTTTCTAATACCGATCTCTGAGAGGAAAAATATGAATCGTTTAGCTGGAATTATTGTCGCGGCAGTTGGTTTCGTAATTTGCATATTGAGCATAACAAAGATCGTGCCGGGCCTCACCTCGACCGGCGTGACGCTAATTCTCTTCGGCGGCCTGATAATCGGCCTTAGCTTTATTGATAAGCCCGACGATGAAGGCGCGGAGAAAATGTCCACCGGAAGCACGCTCGGAAATATTGTTTTTGCACCGGCCGACGTGTTTAAGAATCTTCGCCGCCATCCGCGTTGGTTGGTTGCGGCGCTGATAATGTCGGTATTGTCTGCGACCTATACGAACCTCTTTTTTTCCCGGCTTGGGCCTGACCGCATCATTAATTTTACTATCGATAAAACGCTTGAGATGCCAATGATTAGCAATAATGAGGAAGCAAAGAAAGGCGTCGAAGAAGGGCGTGAGAAGGCACTCGCCGAAGCCAAAGACCCGGTCATCAAGGCTGGACAGGCCGCTTCCGGTTTTGCGGCTTCTGTTTTTGGCTACGCGTTTTTAGCGGCTGTATTTTTGCTGTTTGCGATGGCGATGGGCGGCAAGATCAATTTCTGGCAGGCATTTGCGGTTGCTGTGTATGCAACCTTTCCATTCTCAGTCATACGATTTGTGCTCAACACGCTAATTCTATTTATCAAAGATCCAACCGATATTCATCCGATACTGGGCCAACAAACACTGATACAGGATAATCCTAATTTTCTCGTTTTGCCCTCGGAACATCCTGTGATCTTTACGCTGCTCGGTGGTATTAGTTTGCTTTTGTTTTACTGGGTATGGATGACCGCAACCGGCTTGAAAAACGCCGGTGAAAAGGTGACTGGAACGACAGCCTGGAGCGCGGCATTGGGACTATATTTTTTGCTCGTCTTTTTCGGCGTCGCGATGGCGGCGTTGTTCCCGGGATTTATCAGCTAATGTCATTCATATCTGAGTGATTCTATAGGGTCAAGACGGGCGGCTTTCCATGCTGGGAACAACCCAAAGATTATACCGATACCGACGCTTGCGCCAAATCCTGCGATCGGCGCCCATATCGGCACATAAGACGGCATTATTAAGCGCACTCCGAAAGTAAGAAGCCATCCGATCAAAAGGCCGACAACGCCGCCAAATCCGGTTAATGTCGCCGCCTCGATCAGAAACTGAAGCAGAATATCACTTTGCTTTGCACCTATAGCTTTACGAATGCCGATCTCTCGTGTCCGCTCTGTCACGGAAACGAGCATAATATTCATCACGCCGATGCCGCCGATCATCAAACCGACGGACGAGATCACAACCATTGCGGCAAAGACGCCGCCGGTGATCGCAGAAAACTGCTCGATTAGGCTTGCTGAAGTTTGCATATCAAAATTATTCGGGTCGCCAAACTTTACCTGACGCCGCTGCCGCAGCAAAGCCTCAATATCATCCTTCGCTTTATTGAGAGAGCCTTCTCTCGCTACCGCCTGAATGTAAAGCTCTTCCGCATTCGGCTTTAATTTGAGAGCCGCTCCCATCGGCATGTAAATTCTGTTCGATTGATCGTTATTTCCACCGCCTCCGCCAAAAAGCTGCTCCTGTTTTTCAAGCAGGCCGATGATCCTAAATTCCAGCCCGCCGATTTCGATCCGCTGGCCGATCGGAGCTTCATAGGGAAAATAAGTTTCCCTGACAAAATCGCCGATAACACAAACATTTTCTTTCGCCTCATTTTCGGCGTTTGAGAACCAGCGTCCACTGGTCATTATTTCGCCGGGAGCCTGCTCAATTTCGGGCACTGTTCCGAAAAGCTGAACAGAGCTGGATGTTTTGCCGTTCTTGCCTGTAATGTTGATCTTTTGACCAAAAAAATTATTCGAAATATTCAAAAAGGGAACCGATGTTTCGACCGTGCTCAAGTTTCTGATCGCTTCCGAATCCTCCAGAGTCAGCGGCTTGCGCATGCGTTCTTCACGCGTCGGTGCGCTCGTTCTGATACCGATATTCATCTTAAAAAGAATGATCGACCGTGTCCCGAATTTCTCGACCTCCTTTTCAACCGCGACATTAATGCCGCTGATAATGGATGAGATCAGCATCACGGTTATCACGCCAATTACAACTCCCAAGATAGTCAGAAACGAACGCAACTTATGGCTGCGAATGGTGTCTATAGCCATCTTGAAGTTTTCGTTCAATGAATTGGTTAAAAGTGTCATTTATTCAGTCAGCCCGCAGGGCCTCGATCGGGTCAAGTAGTGCGGCTTTCCAAGCAGGATAGAGACCAGCTAGTATGCCAACTCCGCCCGCGACTGCGACTGCTATCCCAGCGGCCCAAATTGGTATGCGAGTTTGAAATACCCACTGAGTTATTGCTAGGCCAAGCAGTTCCGCTAGGATTATCCCAATTATGCCGGCAAAAAGCGCGAGCAAACCTGCTTCTAAAAGAAATTGCCTTAATATATCGGATTTACGAGCACCGAGACTCATTCGGATGCCTATTTCTTTAGTCCTTTCTGTTACAGATACCAGCATAATGTTCATGATTACAATGGCCCCTACGAGTAGGGCAATGCTTGGAACAGCAATGATAACCAAAAACGTCGGCCCCAAAATGCGGTCGCGTATGCCCGTGATCGCGTCCGGCGTTAATATCCCAAACGAGTCTTTTTCACCAAAAACCTGTTTTCGCTTAATACGCATCAGGGTCCTGACCTCTTCGACCGCATCGTTAAAGACCTTGTCATTCTTCGCCGTAACGACAAAATACGGAGCGCGTCCGCGGATCAACCCGCCAAAAGCCTGGGCAAACGTCTTGATCGGCAGCTCGACGAAATTATCCTGCGGCTGTCCAAAAACCGTGCCTTTTGCGGTTTGAATGCCGATTATGCGATAAGGAATACCCTGAATATCTATCTCGCCGCCGATCGTACCGCCTTGCGGAAATAGTTTTTTCGCAACGTCCATTCCGATATACGCGACACGCATTGCATTGTCATTTTCGGCGGCTGTAAAGAATCTACCTTCGGCAATATCGAGTTTTTCGATCTCGGCAATGACCGGCTCGGCGGCAATGATCGAAACATCTCGCAAAGTCTCGGCTTCTCGTTTGACCTCGCGAGTCATCCCACCGGCAGGCGCCTTCATTCCAATTTTGTCGATCAATTGGGCTCGTTCCCGTATAAAATCGCGCTCATCAGCGGTTAGGTCTTTATTTCTTCGTTGGGCGGCGGCAATCGTGTCCGTATCCTTAAAGTCATCAAAGCTAAAACGCCTTACGGTAAACGAATTCGACCCGATACCCGCGATCTTTTCGTCAACATAAGCGTTAAACCCCTGCAGCAGCGACAGCACGACCATAAACGCCGTCACGCCGATGATCATCCCCAACAGCGTAAGAAACGACCGCAGCTTATGCGCCCAGATCGCGTCAAATGCAAGTTTTAATGTTTCGGTAAAATTCATCCCCAACCGGCGTAATTATCTGAAGACATTATCTGAAGACAATACGTGCCTTACATAAAAGAGTTTACCAAATGCCGGTCTCCTTTGTGCTCTCTGTGTCTTTGTGGTGAATTCTTCTTACCTCGGAAAACCACGTCATATTCGGAAAGTTACGTCATATTCGGAAAGATACGTCATATTCGGAAAGATGCGTCATATCCGGAAAGTTGGTATTTCAATTTATTTGCACCTGCGCTAGCGTGAAAGGCGAGGCTCAATCATTACTAATTAAAAATTAATAATTAAACATTATTAATGGATGAAAAGCGTTGCTCTATGACAGAAGAACTTAAACAAAAAATAGAAGATTGCCGCGAACTTTTTCTAAAATACGGCGGGCAACATCATGAACTGATCGAGAAAGAAATGCGCGAGATGGGCCATCGCGACTTTCACCGCCGAAATCTTTAGCGCCGCTTCGAACGGGACGCACGACGACCAGATCGACGCCGTTTCCATCGCCGTCCGTATGCACCGCGAACGAAGCGGTAGGCTTTATACGTTTTAAGAGTTATTTAACGCAAAGATGCAAAGTCGCAAAGAAAAACATAAATGCTTGCCGATTCGAAAATGATTTTCTTCCTTTGCGTCTTTGCGACTTGGCGTCTTTGCGTTGAAATTCTTACCGCCCTTACTAAGTGCGGGCTTCTGCAAAAAACGTCGTTGATAATACCGAAATTGGTGTATTATCAACGTCAGATATGCGTTACTTCATTCGAGGTTTTCTAATCAGCTTGATACTGCAAATGGCAATGATCGCGATCAGCTTTATTCCCTACCTCGGATATTATGTTCCCTATATCGGAGACTTTCCCGGCTATTTTACTTGGATGCTATATTTCGTTCCGTGGATCATAATCAGTTCCATGTGGGATACTGGATACCGATTGGGCCAAGACCTATCGTCGCTTTTCCTTTTCCTATGCATACCAGCAGTGGTTTACTCGATAGTCATCGGAGTGACGACCCAAATAGGGGGGCTTATTTTCGGTTGGTTCCGTCGGCGCAGCAATGCGTAGGATTTATTTCAACCGTTCGTCTTTTTCGATGCGGCCGTCGCGGATGGTTAGGACGCGGTGGGCACGGGCGGCGATGTCGGGTTCGTGGGTGACGAAAACGGCGTATGTTATACTTGAGCCATGCCAGCGGTCTTCTTTCTTAAAGGAACCAGGTTTTTCTTTTTTTCAAATGAAGGGGACCCGCGAGAACCGGTCCACGTGCATGTACGCAAGGATGAAAAGTTAGCGAAGTTTTGGCTTTTCCCGGAGGTAAAGGCTGTTGAATCCTACGGATTCTCATCAAAGGAGTTGAACGCGTTAGCAAAGATCATTGAGGCGAGACGCAATGAAATTACGGAGGCATGGAATGAGCATTTTGGTGCTTGAACCATTGGCAAAAAGGGTTACTTTTGACGCCAATGACATGTGGGTAGAGCTGACGGATGGAAGAAAGATCGGCGTTCCTCTGGCTTACTTTCCGCGTCTGAAGAATGCGTCGCCGGTTCAGCGAAAAAAGTATACGATCAGTGGCGGCGGCGTTGGCCTGCACTGGGACGCGCTGGATGAAGATATCTCAGTCCCGGCACTGCTGCTTGGGCAAGTTGATAAGACCCGCAAACCATCCCGGCAATCAAGAAAAGCCGCTTGAACGATCGTCATTTCATCCGCTCGTCGGATTCGATGCGGCCGTCGCGGATGGTGAGGACGCGGTGGGCGCGTTTGGCGATGTCGGGTTCGTGGGTGACGACGATGATCGTGTTGCCTTCTTCGTGAAGCCTTTCGAAGAGATGCATGATCTCGATGCTGGTCTTGGAGTCCAAAGCTCCGGTTGGCTCGTCGGCGAGAAGGATCGAAGGATGATTTACAAGAGCCCGCGCGATCGCCACACGCTGACGCTGGCCGCCGGAAAGCTCGTTCGGCCGATGCGTGACGCGGTCGCCGAGTTCAACCGACGCCAACGCAGCCTGTGCCTTATCATGACGTTCGGCGGCACGGTAGCCGGCGTATATCAGCGGAAGCTCGACATTATGCAATGCGGTTGCTCGTGCAAGAAGATTAAATGTCTGGAAAACGAAACCGACCTCTTTGTTGCGGATGCGTGCAAGCTCGTCGTCGGTCATATCAGAAACAAGATTGCCGTTGATCCAATAGTAGCCTTTTGAAGGCGAATCGAGACAGCCGATCAGGTTCATCAGTGTCGATTTACCCGAACCGGACGGCCCGATGATCGCAAGATACTCACCCTTTTTGACGTCGAACGAAACGTCACGCAGTGCATGCAGTTCCTCGGTGCCCATCTCGTATGTCTTCCAGATATTCTGCATCCGGATCATCGCTTCGCCGTTCGAAGGCGGCGTTTTGCCGTTGCCGTTTTCGCTTTCCATAAACCGATACATCTAAATAGTGGAGAGTCGAGAGTGGAGAGTGGAGAACAAAACCGTGTCCGGCTCTCGACTCTTGACTCACGACTTATTCGCCGCTTCGCCTTCTTTCTTGGTTTGTTTTTTGACAACGGCGCCTTCTTTTAAGGTATTGAGAACTTTGCTCGGGCCGGTGATAACTTCATCGCCTTCTTTTAAGCCGCTGATGATCTGCCGGTCGGATTCGCCGATGATGCCGGTCGTGACCTCGACGAATTTTGCTTTATTTCCGTCGAGAATATAAACGCCGGTGATTGTTTTTTTGGCTTTGCCTGCCGGGTCGGGAACATCGCCCGCAAGCGTAGGAACCGGCGTTGCATCAGGCTTCTTTTCGATCACTGCCTGAAGCGGAACGGCTATCACGTCCTTTTCAATTTTTGTCGTGATCTCAGCAGTGGCGCTCATGCCCGGCCGCAGGCCGTCGCGGATTTCTTCTGTAAGGTCAATCAGCTCAATGACGACGCGGAATTCTTTCGCTTCCTGAACGTTGATGTTTGTCGAAAGCCCGCCGCTTGTTTGTGATTTGCCGACGGCAAGAGGCGTCTTCTGGGTTACCTTGCCGAGGATCTCTTTATCGCCAAATGCGTCAACCTTGATCTTTGCATTCTGCCCGAGCTCGACCTTGTCAATCGACGTCTCGTCAACTTTCACTTCGACGTTGATCGCGGACATATCGGCGATCGTAAGCAGGGCAGTAGTGGAAAGACCGGCAACCGCAAATGTTCCGACTTTTGACGGTATCTCAGCGATCACGCCGGCTATCGGCGCGACCTGTAGCGTCTTGTCGCGTTGATTTTTCTGGCCGCGTAAGAATGCGGACTGTTGATTTGCCCGCGATTGGCTCGACGTAACACTAAGGTTAGCCGTGTCAACCGCTCGCCTTGCATCTTTAACTGCGACAGCTTGCTGCTCCAAACGTGCAGTCGCATCTTTGATCGATAATTTTCTCGAATCAAGGTTTGCCTTTGCCGTCTCAAGCGAAGCCCTCGCGTTATCAACGCGGTCCTTCGCTTCGTCATATAATTGGCGCGAAATGACGCCGCTTTCGAGCAGTTGTGCATTACGTTTGAATTCGCGGGTAGCGGCGTTAAGTTCGACTTGAGCCTTGTCAACATCAGTCTGAGCGGCAATAACGCCCTGACGAGCAGAGTCAATCGCGACCTGCGCCACATTCATTTGCTGCTGCGATTGTGCAAGCGAGTTTTGAGCTGCTAAGACCTGTGACTGTGAAATGCGAACTTCATCCTGCGCTCCTTGGAATGCAGCAAGCTGGGCGTCGGTATTGGACTGAAGCTGATTGGGATCAAGTTTTACGAGCGGCTGTCCCTTAGTGACATGTTCGCCTTCCTTGACGTAGATCTCCTCGATGCGGCCCTGCACCTCGCTGGTCAGATTCATAAACTGGATCGGCCGCACCTCGCCGGATGAAGTTACGGTCGAACGCAGTTCCTTTCGCGTTTCGACCTTTACAACGGTGACCTCGGGGGTATCGGTTCGGGTTGCCAAGATACTGCCGATGATAATTACCAGCAGCACTACAACGGCGCTAATGCCAATTATGATCTTCCTTTTACGGCTCAATGCCATATTTGATTATTCCTCACATCGAATGAAATCTCTATTTCTAAAGCATATTGGATCGGAATCTGTAATTCGCGTCAACCGAATATTACGACCTATTTTCGCCCATAGTTTCAAAAAAGTCTCGTGTAGCAGACAACCTGTGTGTAAAGCAGAACCGATCATAGAGATTTGACGTAAACTTGCGTTATAATTAAGGTTTACGAACAAAGACTTAGGTTGTAAAATATTAGCTTAATACTCGTCAGTAACAAATGGCTGAACTATAAAGATCATGATCAGATGTCATAAATGCCAGAGTTCCAATCTCGACACTTCGCGATTTTGCGACGAGTGCGGAACCCGATTGATACAGCCAGTGGCCGCTCCCTTCCCGGAAGTCGCCGATTACGTTCCGCCGACTATCGCAAAGCATGTGATAAGCGCGGCTAAGATTGACTTGCCGATCTCGCTGCCTAAAGCCGTCGGGGCTTTTGAAAACATTCCTGAAAATGAATCCTCGCAGCCACACACACAACCGGCTCATGCAACTCTCGTGATCGAACGCGGCGGCACGCCGGGGACTGAATTCCCGCTGACGAACGATGAATCAACCATTGGCCGTTGGGATGCGGATAACGGAGTTTTCCCGGACATAGATCTCGATACGCACGATGATGACGCCAAAGTGTCGCGCCGTCACGCACGCATACGTCGCAACAATGGCTCTTATTTTATCGAAGATCTCGGCTCAACGAACGGAACATATGTTAATCGCGGGCGAAGGCTTTTGCCGGGTAATACTCAGATACTTAACGACGGCGACGAAGTGATCGTCGGTAAAACTTTTTTGCGTTTTTTGGTTAGTCATTAGTTTACGGAATTTTCTTTAATCATGATTTTGTGCCCCAAATGCGTTTCCGAAATCGCTGATGATTCATCATTTTGCCCGCTTTGCGGCATCTCGATCTCTGATCCGTCGGACTATGAAAACACCCTCAACATGCCGTTCCCCGATGAAGTGAAAATAAAGGAAAAACCAATACCTGACATCGGAGAAAAGACCCTCGAAGACGAGCCCAGCATCGAAGCAGGTTTTAGTTCTAAAACTTTGGAATCTGAAAATCTCCAACAGTTTGTTCAGCCATTGTTTGAGTTATCGGCCAGTGATTTGATCAAAGACGTCAAAAGCCTGCCCGTCGGGGAAATTGTTCAACTCGAAGATCCGCCAAGTTCCATTCAAGAAGAAAAGGTCATCACAAACGATATCGGCCCATCCGATGAATCCGCGGACGAGGAAGTTATTGTATCTGACGAACCCGTAAATATTGGCCTTTCCGTTTCTAACGCCGAGTCCGGCGGACAAACATCCGGCCTGAAACCTTTATTCGCCGGCATCATTCTCAATTCGCGGTATGAGATCGTTCGCAAGATCGGCGGCGGCGGCATGGGTGCTGTTTACCTTGCCAATGACCGCAATCTCGGCGGCGTCGAACGCGCCGTTAAGGAAATGATTCAGTCGAGCATCGAAGAAGAACAGCAGAGAAAAGCGATCGAGGATTTTAAACGCGAATCCATGATTCTTTCCTCGCTCGATCATCCGGCTATACCGGCTATCTACGATTATTTCTTTGACGAGCGTGAAAGCCGTTTTTATCTCGTGATGAAGTATATTCCCGGCGGCGATCTAACATCCAGGCTTCGAGCTGCTCCGGGCGGACGTTTTGATGAGAAAACAGTTTGCGATTGGGCACTGCAAATTATAGATGTTCTCTCGTATCTGCACACATTGCCGACGACGATCGTTTACCGCGATCTCAAACCGTCAAACATTATGGTTGACGACAAAACCGGCCGAGTGATGATAATAGATTTTGGCATTGCCCGTTCGATCGATCAGGGCCGTGAACAAGGCGTCACCGCCGTCGGAACAATGGGCTACGCGCCGCCGGAATTGTTCAGCGGCAATGTCGAGCCGCGT
>JAYVFJ010000414.1:0-12716 GCA_043773225.1 Chloracidobacterium sp. | reverse complement strand
CGGATCGCACCGGAACCGGTCTCGTCCGGCATCGTTACGTGAAAGGCGTCGCCGCTCATTCCGTAACCGACGATCTCGGCGAGGATATTTGCACCGCGTTTCTTTGCAAACTCCAGTTCCTCAAGGATCATAAGTCCGGCGCCTTCGCCGATGACAAAGCCGTCGCGTTCGAGATCGAACGGGCGCGAGGCATGTTTCGGGTCGTCATTCCGACTCGAAAGCGCCCGCATCGAGGCAAATCCCGCGACCGACATCGGCGTGATCGCGCTTTCGGCACCGCCGCAGATCATCGCGTCAGCGTCGCCGCGTTCGATCAATCGAAAACTGTCGCCGATAGCATGCGCGCCTGCCGAACACGCCGTCGCCGTTGCCGAATTAGGCCCTTTTGCACCGTGACGAATCGAAACGTTGCCTGAGGCAAGATTGACGATTGCCGAGACGATAAAGAACGGCGAGACGCGATCAGGGCCGGAATTCAACAGCTTTTCATGCTCGCGTTCGATCGCCCAAAAATCGCCGATGCCCGAACTAATATAAGTTCCGACCATCTCGGCGTTGGATTCGTCAATAACGAGGCCGCTGTGCTTGACCGCCTCATCGGAAGCAGCAAGAGCGAAATGCGTAAAAGCTCCCATCCGGCGAGCTTCCTTCTTATCCAGAAAACTCAACGGGTCGAAGTCCTTTACCTCGCACGCGAATTTAGATGAATATTTTTCAGCATCGAATTTCTTAATGTAATCCGCGCCGCTCTCGCAATTCATCAACGCGCGCCAAGTCGTCGGCACATCGTTCCCACACGCCGTAACCAGACCGAGTCCTGTAATTACTACTCGTCGTTTCATAGGTCGTGAATCGTGAATCGTAAATAGATTCTTCTGATTTTTCTATTGACGATTTACGATTCACTATTTACTAACTAGCCCTTGTGCTGTTCTACGTACGCGTAAGCATCGCGGACGCTTTGAATCTTCTCAGCGTCTTCGTCGGGAATTTCGATATCGAATTCCTCTTCAAAGCGCATGACGAGTTCGACGAGATCTAATGAATCCGCACCGAGATCCTCGATGAAGCGTGCATTTTCGGTAACTTCGGCTTCGTCAACTCCCAGCTCATCAACGATGATCTGTTTAATTTTATCCTGAACTTCTGACATAATTTCTCCTGTTGTTTTATTGCGTTTCTAAAGTATTTCTCAAACTCTCGGTATTTTCAATGTTGGCGCAAACAACTTCTTTATTTATCTGCCTCAACAATCCTGTCAAAACTTTGCCCGGCCCGATCTCAACAAATTTCTCGACGCCGCTTGCTGTCATATTTTCGATCGTCTGCAGCCATCGCACCGGCGACGAAACTTGTTGTGTTAATTTATCACAAACAACTGAAATCGTGCTGTTCACCGCCGCGTCAACATTATGCACTATCGGAAATGCAAAGTCGCCATATTCCAATTTGGCAAGATCGCCAGCCAGCCGTTCCTGTGCGGGCATCATCAATGCACAATGAAAGGGTGCCGAGACATTTAATTTTATCGCCCGCTTTGCGCCTTTTTCTTTCAATATCTCACATGCCCGATCAACAGCTTCAGAGTTTCCGGCGATCACGATCTGCGACGGTGAATTGATATTCGCCGGACTGCAAACCTGTCCCTGCGATGCCTCGGCACATGCGGCTTCGACCGTTTCAACATTAAGTCCAAGAATCGCAGCCATCGCTCCAACGCCGACCGGAACGGCCTCCTGCATATACGTCCCACGTTTTCGCACGGTTTGCACGGCATCGGCAAAATCCAAAACGCCCGCCGCAACCAACGCCGAATATTCACCAAGACTGTGCCCGGCAACAAAATCCGGCTCTGCCAAACCCTCACCTCTTGCCGCGTAATAAGCCGCAACCGAGGTTGTCAATATCGCAGGCTGCGTATTTGCTGTTAATTGCAAATCAGCCTCGTCACCCGCAAAACACATCTCCGACAATGAAAAACCAAGAGCGTCATCCGCCGCCTCAAAAACCTCGCGAGCGGCTGCAAAATTATCAAATAAGTCTTTTCCCATTCCAACAGCCTGCGAGCCTTGTCCGGGAAAAACATATGCGATATTCCTCATAGTTAAATAAGTCCCATAAGACTCATAGGTCCTATATGACCCATTCGATCAAAACCTTACCACAGTGCCGCCCCAGGTCACGCCGCCGCCAAACGCGGTTAGCAGCACGAGGCTTCCCTCTTTTACTCGGCCTGATTGAATGCACTCGTCCAATGCGATCGGTATCGACGCTGACGAAGTATTGCCATGCTCGGCGATATTCGAATAAACCTTTTCCTCCGGCACCCCAAGACGCGACGCGACGGCGTCGGTTATTCGTTGATTTGCCTGATGCGGGATGACAATATCAACATCATCAACCGTATAACCAGCCTTCTCCAACATCTCGGCGGAAATATCGGCCATAGAACGGACGGCAACCTTAAAAAGCTCATTGCCCTTCATCTTGAAAAAATGATCGCGGTTGTCTATGGTTTCGTGCGTCGTCCCCAATTTCGTTCCGCCGCCGGGAGAATAAAGTTGATCTTCGTAACGCCCGTCCGAGCGTATTTTCGTCGCAAGAATTCCCTTGCCTTCCGGCACCTGTCCCACAACTGCTGCACCCGAGCCATCGCCAAAAATGACGCAGGTTCCTCGATCGGTGTAATCAACGTATTTTGTCAAAACCTCGGCTCCGATGACCAACGCATGTTTGATCTGCCCGGTTTTTATCATCGATTCAACCAGCGTTAAACCGTAAAGAAATCCCGAACACGCCGCAAAAATATCCATCCCGGCAGCATTCGTCGCCCCGATCTGAGCCTGTATCAAAGCTCCGGTCGACGGCATTATCTGATCAGGCGTCGTCGTCGCGCAAATTATGATGTCAATATCCGTCGGTTCAAGGCCCGCTCGCTCGATAGCCTGCAGCGCAGCACGACTTCCGAACTGCGACGTGTATTCATCAGGCGCGGCTTTATGACGCTGCTTGATCCCGGTGCGCGTGGTTATCCACTCATCGTTTGTGTCAACGATCTTTTCCAGGTCGGCATTTGTCAAAATGCCAGCCGGATAAGCGTGTCCCATCCCGATGATTCCCGCATTAACCATGAGTTTTTGAGTTCATAGAGTTCATTGAGTTTATAGAGTTCATTGAGTTGACTCTACAAAACTCAATGAACTCTATGAACTCTAAAAACTATTTATTCTGCGTTTTTGACGTCGATTATCTTCCGGCCTTTATAGATTCCGGTCTTGGCATCAATGCGGTGCGGCACTTTTGCCTCACCGGAATCTTTGTCCGTGTAGAACTGTGGTGTTGCGAGAGCGTCGTGAGCACGGCGCGTCCGTGTGCGTGCATGTGAATGTCGTCGTTTTGGATTTGGCATTTTTACTCCGTTAATCGTTAATAGTAAATCGTGAATAGTAAATCGGGTTTTTCGATTCACGATTTACGATTCACGATTTACTATCTTCTTCAGCGCCGCCCAACGAGGGTCTATCTCGTCGTCGGCACACTTACAATCTATCAAATTTCGGTTCGCTCCGCATTTCGGGCACAAACCTTTGCAATCTTCTTTGCAAAAAATCTGGTCGGGCAAAGCCAGCAATATCTGTTCGCGAACCACCTCGGCCATGTCGATCTTGCCGTCGGTAACGAGAGATTCGTCAAATTTATCAGCACCGATCTCGATCTCATCCACGAGCGGTTCTCCGATCGCATCTACGAAAACATCGTCGAACGAAACATCGAGATGCTTTTCAACGGGTTCGAGGCAGCGTGTGCAATTTAACAAAATATCTGCGCTTGTTTTTCCTCGAACGTGAGTTTTGTCATTTACAAGCTGCGATTCGCCCGCAAATTTCGCTTTGCCCTTCAGCGTCACGTTTTCGCCTTCGAGATCGATCTCCGCAGGATCGAACGCAATTGCTATACTTTTCGCAATTTTTCCTACACTGTCAAGAGCGATGATCATTGTCAATAACTGCCTTCCGAAAGCTAAAGGCAAAGGGTTAATTATAATCTCTGTGCGACAAGTGTCAAACAACTAGCCACGCAAAAACCGTCAGTCTTTATTTGCGTAACCAACCGCTTCATCAAGCGTCTTGAATCCCCTTTCGCTTAATATCGCCGCCAACCCACTATTGATGTCCCGTGCAAACTTCGGCCCGTCGTAAACAAAGCCTGTGTATGCCTGTATAAGAGACGCTCCTGCGGCGATCTTTTCAAATGCATCTTCAGCCGAAAAAATCCCGCCGACACCGATAATCGGTAGTTTTCCTTTTGAATATCGAAATATTGTCGAAATTACTTCGGTCGAACGTTTCGTCAGCGGCTTTCCGCTCAAACCGCCAACACCCAATTGATCAATATCTTTTGTAACAAGGCCATTACGCGAGATCGTTGTATTCGTCGCAATGACGCCGGAAAGTTCATAACTCAAAGCAATTTCAACGATTGCCTCGATCTCGCCTTCATTTAGATCAGGCGCGATCTTCACAAGCAGAGGCTTTGAACCAAGTTCAGTGTTTCGTTTTTGCAACGCACCGATCAGTTCTGCAAAACCTTCAGCTTGCTGCAACTCCCTTAGGTTTGGCGTATTTGGCGATGAGATGTTGACGGCAACATAATCGGCGACGCCGTGAATAACCTCAAAGCACTTTAGGTAATTTTCCGTCGCCTCTCCATTCGGAACGTCCTTATTCCTACCGATATTTACACCAACGATGCATTTACGATCATGGTTTTTCAGCCTTTCAGCGATCGCCACCGCACCTTCGTTGTTAAAACCAAGCCGATTGATCAATGCTTTGTCTTCGGGCAAACGAAAAAGGCGTGGTTTTGAATTTCCGGGCTGAGGTTCGTATGTTACCGTTCCAACCTCGACAAAGCCAAAGCCCATAGATGCTAGTTGGTTTATGATAACTGCATTTTTGTCAAAACCCGCAGCGACTCCGAGCGGATTCGCGAATTTCAGGCCGAATCTTTCAATCTCGCCGTAATCAACGGAGTGATAATGTTTTGATGTTAGATTTTGAAGGTATTCCGAGGTTAAACCGAATTTTAGTGTTTTAATACCGATTTCGTGGGCAGTTTCTGCCGGAAGGCTGAAAAACGCCGGACGTATAATCTTGCGATAAAAAGACATTCGTTAAGCCGCAAAATCAATCAGATCGTAGAGGTCGGCCAAAACGATCTCGCAAGAAACCGAATCGAGTTTCAAAACCGAATCAAGTCCCTCGATTTCCAACTTGCCCCATGCCGCATTCTCCTGTCGTGAATAATGTTCGATCAGCGGCTTGTCCTGCGAGATCAATACATAATCCTGTAATGTCTCGATGAAGTAGGTATATCGCAGAAACTTTTCGCCACGATCGTAATTTTCAGTTGAGGGTGAAAGAACCTCAAAAATGACTGTCGGGTTAATAATCACATCGCTCGTTTCATCAAAAAAAAGAGGCTTTCCGCAAACGATGATTAAATCTGGATATGAAAATAATCCTGTCTCATTAGTCGCCACTTTCATATTCGGAGAATAGCCGCGACAGTTTTTGCCTCGAAGCTGATAATGGATAAGCCCATGAAGATTAAAGCAAATAGTGCTGTGATCCGGGCTTTCGCCGGCCATTGCGTAAACACTGCCGTCGAGAAACTCGTGTCTTTCCTGGGAAAATCGCTCAAAATCAAGATACTTCTTGTCGGTAAAAACAGGATGTGTTTGCACCAGAGCTAAATTTTTTGTCATTGTTCTATACCTTCCGAATCTATTTTAATCCAAAAGCCGAAAACTTTGAACTCTAAACTTTGAACTTTCAACTTCCCTTTGTTACGATTGCCATTCAGAATGGCAGACGAAATACATCTGGTCGAAAAGTCGCGGATCATGGATTCGGCGGCGATAAAACGTGCCCTCTCGCGGCTCTCGTCTGAGATTGTCGAGAAAAATCAAGGGCCAAAAGACCTCTACCTTGTCGGCATTCGACGACGCGGCGTTCCGCTTGCCGAGCGGATAGTCAATAAAATAGAAGTCCTCGAAGGCGAGCGTCCGCTCTACGGCATTCTCGACATCACGCTTTACCGCGACGACCTCTCGACCGTCGGTGCCAACCCGATCGTAAACCGAACCGAGCTAGAACACGACATCGAAGGCAAAAACATCATACTTGTTGACGACGTGCTCTATACCGGCC
The DNA here is from genome assembly GCA_043773225.1 of Chloracidobacterium sp. Taxonomy (GTDB): domain Bacteria; phylum Acidobacteriota; class Blastocatellia; order Pyrinomonadales; family Pyrinomonadaceae; genus OLB17. The sequence continues at coordinate 6,504 of JAYVFJ010000414.1, read as the reverse complement.
GAACGATCCGCGCCGCTATGGATCAACTGATGGATTTTGGCCGGCCGCGAAAAGTCCAACTCGCCGTTTTAGTTGACCGAGGCCGCGAGCACCGCGAACTGCCGATCCAAGCCGACTTCATCGGCAAAGTCGTCCCGACAAAGCAAACCGAAATAATAAAAGTCATGCTCAAAGAGTTTGATGAAGTTGAGGCTGTCGGCATTTTTGAAAGGCCGACAGGTTAGTTTTTGAAGCAAGGTCAACGCCTTGCTTTTTTTGTAGTTTTGTTCCGTTCCGGAACAGTGGAACAGGTGGAACAGAGATTATCAGACGCGATGGAAAAGCCGTTTCGCAGACGAGATTTATTGGGAATCCGCAATTTAAGCCCGGTGGAAATTATCGGTATTCTCGACACTGCGGAGAACTTTAGCGAAATTTCGACCCGCGAGGTCAAAAAAGTTCCTGCGCTTCGCGGCAAGACCATAATCAATCTTTTCTTTGAAGCCTCAACACGAACACGCACTTCATTCGAGCTCGCCGCCAAACGCCTTTCTGCCGATGCCGTCAACATCAGCGTTTCATCATCGAGCCTCAGCAAAGGTGAAACACTGCTCGACACGGCGTTGAACCTTGACGCGATGGCACCTGACTGCATCGTAGTCCGCCATTCGAGCGCCGGCGTGCCGCATCAGCTCGCCAAGGTCAGCAAAGCCGCAATAGTCAACGCCGGCGATGGCTCAAACGAACATCCGACACAAGCCCTGCTCGACGCGATGACCATCCGCGAGCACAAGAAAAAGATCGAAGGCCTTGAGGTTGCGATCATAGGCGACATTCTGCACAGCCGTGTCGCCCGTTCGAATATTCATCTGCTGACAAAATTAGGTGCAAAAGTTCGCGTCGCCGGCCCGCGAACGCTCGTCCCCGATGACTTTCAGCATCTTGTCGAAAAAGACTTACAGGTATGTGGACATATTGAGGACGCCATAGTTGGAGCCGATGTTGTCATGATCCTCCGCATCCAACGCGAGCGGCAGGATTCAGCCTATTTCCCGACCCTACGCGAATACGCGATCCATTACGGCCTCACAAACGAACGCCTCGACCTGGCGAAAAGAGACGCCATCGTTCTCCACCCCGGCCCGATGAATCGCGGCATCGAAATATCATCCGACGTAGCCGACAGCTCGCGTTCATTAATTCTCGATCAGGTAAAATATGGTGTTGCAGTGCGCATGGCTGTGCTTTACCTTGCTACCGGAGGGGCCATTACGAAAAATAGTATTGACAAATAATTATAGATAATTATTATAGAATATGAGATTTGAATGGGATGAGAGAAAAGCGGAAATCAATCTTCAGAAACACGGCGTTTCCTTCGATGAAGCAAAAGAAGTCTTTCTCGACAATTTCAGCCTTGATGAATATGACGTTCACCATTCAGATATAGAAGACAGATTTTTTCGCGTTGGATTGAGCCGACGAAATGTATTGTTAGTGGTTTACGCGGTTAAAGACGAAATTACCGAGACATATCGGCTGATTTCAGCGAGAAAGGCATCTAAGGTATATGAAACGACCTATTGGAAAGAAAGAAACAATCGAGGCGGATAACGGAGTCGTTCTTGTAGTCAAACAGGAGGAATACGACGAACAGAAGGCCAAAGGTTGGGATGACGATGAAATATTGACCCCAGGCGAACATGTTTTTCGCCGTGTAACGCCGGATCGTGTTGCTTCGCTCGAAGATATGCGCCCGTCGAACACCAAAGTTCAAATAACAATGAAGGTCGATCTGGATGTGTTAAATCACTTCAAGTCCCGCTCACAAAAAACCAATGCCGCCCCATATCAGACACAAATAAATTCAGAGTTACGGGCAATTATGGATCGCGACATCGCAAATAAAGAACCAGAAATTGACGCGACTGCCAAACACCTTCTTGAAAGCGATGAATTCCTTATATCGGTGTCTGAGAAGTTACGGGAAAAAGATTTGATCCCGTCTTAAAACAGATGAGATGGTGGGCCGCTATACCCCGACAGCTCGCGTTCGCTGATATTAGATCAGGTAAAATGCGGTGTTGCTGTCCGCATAGCGGCTTTTATCTAGCGACTGGGAGGTATAAACGAAAAAGAATGACCTGGAAAAGACAAGATTCAAGGGCCCTGATTTTGGCACTAGTAGTTATCGTTTTCGCTCTACATGTGCAAGTTGAGGCTCAAAAGACCATCGACTATCTTGGCTATCGCATCTCGATTACCTTGCCAAAGACGAAGAATTATTCCGTTGTAACTATTAAGAAAGGCCGCAAGACACTGGCCGTGCATCGCGAGGGACTTGCGCAGGATTACGGCTCAAGTGCCGAGTTGATTTCGCTTCTCAGTTCCGATAAAAAGCAACTTGTCATTTCCCAATACACCGGTGGATATCACTGCTGCAACCGTTATTGGATATACGACTTGGCTCCCAAGTTTCATCTCCTTTTCCGAAGTAAAGACTTCGATACAGTCGGCTATAGCGAAGTTCAGAAGTTGTTTCAAAATATCGATGACGATGCTGATTTGGAAATTGTCGATAACACCCCGGCATTTCATTATTTCGACGATTTAGCATTTGTCTCTTCACCAGTTCCGACGTTGATCTTTGATTACAACCATCGCAGCGGAAGGTTCGAGTTAGCTAACAGAAAATTTGCGAGCTACTTGTTACGAAATAATCAAGAATATATTAGTCGAACAAAAAGGATTAGCGATACGAATCTTTCCCAGTTTCTAGTTGATACATTCGGAATCTTTCTAGATTTTGTCTATACGGGAAAGGAGCGAGAAGGTTGGAAATATTACCACCGGGAAAAAGCAAGATCGGGAAGCGGTAAGTACTTTCATAATGACACAATAATCAAAAGGACGCTTAATGCCGATCCGGCTTACCGGGCAATCTATCGAAGATGAAACTGCTAATTGTAAACGGCCACCTAATCGACCCTGCGCAAAACCAAAACAGCGGGATGGACGTGCTCATTGAGGACGGAAAAGTCACGGCGTGGGTCGGCCGTGGTGACGAAAAGCCAAAAGATGTCGAGACTTTTGATGCGACCGGATTGATCGTTGCTCCGGGATTTATTGACATGCATGTGCATTTGCGCGAGCCGGGGCAGGAGCATAAGGAGACGATCGCCTCTGGATGTGCAGCGGCGGTGGCGGGCGGGTGGACAAGCGTTTGTCCGATGCCCAATACGAATCCGGTGAATGACAATGCGGCGATCACGCGGTATATGATCGAGCAGGCCGAACGTGCCGGCCTTGCAAATGTTTTCCCTATCGGTGCGATCACAAAATCTTCCGACGGCGGCGAGCTTGCGGAAATGGGCGAAATGAAAGCGGCCGGTGCGGTGGCTGTTTCGGATGATGGACGGCCTGTGCCGAATGCAGGAATAATGCGGCGGGCGATGCAGTATGCTCGTGATTTCGACCTGCCAGTGATCGATCATTGCGAAGACAAATCGCTTTCGAGCGGCGGTGTAATGCACGAAGGAAAAATTTCGCTTCTGCTAGGACTCAAAGGCATGCCCGCACTTGCCGAAGACATAGATGTCGTCCGTGACATTCTTCTGGCAAAGGAAACCGGCTCTCACATTCATATTGCGCACGTCTCGACGAAGGGCGCGATTGAAGCGATTCGCAGAGCGAAATCAGAAGGTATCAAAATTACCTGCGAGGTCACACCGCATCATTTCACTCTGACCGACAAAACGGTCGAGGGCTACGACACAAATACCAAGATGGCGCCGCCGCTGCGTTCCGAAGAACATCTCGAAGCGATCATCGAAGGCATCAAAGACGGCACGATAGACGCCATCGCAACCGACCACGCACCGCACCACGCAGACGAAAAAGCCCTGGAATACGACCGTGCGCCGTTTGGGATTACAGGCCTGGAAACAGCTTTAGGTTTGGCATTTCAACAGCTTGTAAATAAAGGGGTTATTGATCTCACTGGACTGGTCGAGCTTTGTTCGTCCAATCCGGCCAAGATATTCAGATTAAAGGGACGCGGAACACTCTCACCAGGCTCAATTGCCGATGTTACGATCATTGATCCCGATCTGAACTGGACTTACAAGAGCTCGGAATCGCGTTCAAAATCTAGGAACACACCGTTTGATAATTGGGAGTTTATGGGCGCCGCGGTCGCAACCATTGTCGGCGGCAGGGTTGTCTATCGGAGAAACTGATTACTAAAAAATTGAATAAATAAACGGAGCCAGCGCCGATGACTGGGCAAAGACAAGCAGAGCGCCGATTAGAACCAAAGTCAGAATCATCGGCAGAAGCCAATACTTTTTGTTTTGCCTAAAGAACAGCCAGAATTCGTATAAGAGAGTAAACCTTTTCACGAAAAAGATTTTAACTTATTAAAAGAGTCTTTCAAATTGCTCTTTCGTTTGTCTCGAAGCGACCCGGGGATTCCAATAAGTTTCACTTTCCTTTTTCCTTATTTGCAGTGGGTCGCGCCCAAATAGGCGCGAAACGATGCCGTATGGCACGAACAAGATGAGATAGATCAACGTCAACAAAATGCGGCTGTTGATATAACCAAGCGCAAAAGCGAACCGCATCCAGCCGCGATGAAATAATTTGGCGAGTTTGGGAATGAAAAGGCCGATGAGTGACAAAATAATTGCGATAGAAACAGCGACGACCGCAGTCGTCATCCGCCCGCGATACCAAAAAAACGCCGACGCCAAAATCAAAACAGCCGCAACCAGCAAACTCGTTTTGCGAGCCTCGTGAGCCGTAACATTTTTGAGATTTTTGCTATTCACTATTTATTACTTCTTATTCAATATTCGTGCATTCGCGGCTGAATTTTTTTTGCCACGAATGCACGAATATTAATCCAGTGGAAACTCCGTCTGCCAATCTTCATTTGTCGAAAACAAACTCTTATCCTGATGCTGTTTGTCCAAGATAAAATTCCCTATAACAAGATAGTCCATGCCCGTCCGCATGAAACAATTAAAGGCATCTTCAGGCGTGCAAACAATCGGCTCGCCGCGCACATTAAATGACGTGTTTATCAAAACCGGATCGCCGGTCAACTCGCCAAATTTTGCGATTAGATCGTAAAATCGTTGATTGTCTTGTCGAGTTACTGTTTGAACGCGAGCAGACATATCAACATGCGTTACCGCCGGAATGGTTGAACTTTGAACCTTTAATTTATCAAATCCGCTCACCATATTTTCATTCGCAGAGTCTCCGGTTCGTTGATTCTCAGACACAGGCGCTATTAAAAGCATATAAGGCGAATCGCTGTCGAGATCGAAATACTCTGAGACGCTTTCACGAATCACCGCGGGTGCGAAAGGGCGAAACGATTCACGAAATTTTATCTTCAGATTCATTCTCGACTGCATCTCGGGCGAATGAGGATCGCCCAAGATGCTTCGTGCCCCCAAAGCACGCGGGCCAAATTCCATTCTGCCTTGAAACCAGCCGACAATATTTTGATCGGCTAAAAATTTGGCTGTTTCATTGATCAGCTCAATAGCATCAGCCTCTGTGTAAACCGCATCCATTCGATCAAGCTCCTGTCGAATTTCATCGTTCGAAAACGATGGGCCAAGCAGCGAACCGTTCATCCCATCACGCTTTCCGTTTAGAATGCGCTCATTTCCTAAACATTGATGCCAAACCGAAAGCGCGGCTCCGACGGCTCCGCCGGCGTCGCCTGCGGCGGGTTGTATCCAAATATTCTCGAACGGTGTTTCGCGCAAAATTCGTCCGTTGCCGACGCAGTTCAATGCAACGCCGCCTGCAAGGCAGAGATTTTTCTCGCCTGTTTCATTATGAACGTGATTTGCCATTCGCAGCATTACCATTTCAGTCACTTCCTGAACAGAGCGAGCCAAGTCCATTTCCCTCTGCGTAATTGCGGACTCAGCCCGCCGCTCGGCTCCGCCAAAGAGATCGGCAAACCGCTTGTTTGTCATTCTCAACCCGGCCGCAAAATCAAAATACTGCATATTCAGCCGCAGCGAGCCGTCTTCTTTGAGGTCTATTAATTCGTCCAAAATCTTCTGCACATAAATTGGCTCGCCATACGGAGCCAAACCCATCAATTTGTATTCGCCGGAGTTGACCTTAAAGCCGGTGAAATAAGTGAACGCCGAATACAGCAACCCAAGTGAGTGCGGAAAACGAAGCTCGGCCAAAAGATCAACATGATTTCCACGGCCTACGCCGTAGCTCGACGTCGCCCATTCACCAACGCCGTCCATCGTGAGGATCGCGGCGGAATCGAACGGCGAAGGGAAGAACGCCGACGCTGCATGTGATTCGTGATGCTCGGTAAATAAGATCGTGCCGTCAAAACTTGTTCGTTTGCGAATTTCTTCGCGTGTCCAGAGTTTTTCGGTGAGCCAAACCGGCATTGCTTTTATAAACGATCTGAAACCACGCGGCGCAAAATCAATGTAGGTTTCGAGCAATCGCTCAAACGTCAACAACGGCTTATCG
>JAYVFJ010000413.1:0-3265 GCA_043773225.1 Chloracidobacterium sp. | reverse complement strand
GTTTGGTGCTTAACTTTATTCAGCCGACCAAGTCAGAACCACCTGCGGTAGCGGGTGGTTTAACACAGCCAACACTCAACGCCGTAAATTCAAACTCGTCAAATACCAATCTTCAACCACCCGCTACCGCAGGTGGTTCTGACTCGGGCACGATCAGAATTGACGGCAAAAATCTCCAGCATGTGAAATTACGCGATTACCGCAGACATCTCGGTGTTGTGCTACAGGACAATTTTCTGTTCGACGGCACGATTCTCGATAATATTCGCTTTTCAAATCCGGAAGCAAACTTGGATAAAATTAAAGAGGTGTGTAAGATCGCCAACGCGGACGAATTCATTGAGCAATTCCCAAATGGCTACGACACCATCGTCGGCGAACGCGGCGTAAAACTCTCCGGCGGCCAACGGCAGCGTATCGCAATTGCACGAGCGCTGCTGGCAAATCCGCGTATTCTGATTCTTGACGAAGCAACATCAAGCCTCGACAGCGAATCCGAGGCTCTGATACAAGAAGGATTAAAACGGTTAAGAGAAGGCCGAACGACATTTGTAATCGCTCATCGGCTTTCGACAATTCGCAGCGCCGATCAAATTCTCGTCGTCGAAGCCGGTGAGATTCTCGAACGCGGCAGTCATGACGAACTTATCGCTCTCGACGGCCGCTACAAACAGCTTTATGACAAGCAGTATCGCTTTGAGCAGAATCTTTTCGTCAATCCCGGCGAAGATTTTACCGGCAAGCCGCCGGAAGCAATGGCGCAGACAAAACTCTAACAGGAGAATTTTATTTATGGCAGATACGCAAAACTATTCTAATCACACACGATTTTATCCCTTATTTCATTTTGTCGTGATTCCGCTGCTTGCACTTAATTTTTTGTCACATCTGATCCGTTTTATTATGGCCCCGAGTTGGGTACTTGCATTTTGGACATTGCTGGGCATTACGCTAATCCTGCTTGCTCTCGCGTCGCGTCTGCAGTCTCTAACAGCTCAGGATCGCGTGATTAGGCTTGAGGAAAAGTTGCGTTATCGTGAAGTGCTTTCGCCCGAGTTGGCAAAACGTGCAAGCGGTCTTCGGACAGGCCAGATAATCGCCCTTAGATTTGCATCAGATGAAGAACTGGCCGGTTTAGTCGAAAGAACCTTAAACGGCGAGTTCGCAAAACCGAAAGAGATCAAACAGGCGATCAAGAATTGGCGCGGAGATTATCTAAGAGTCTGAACCACCTGCGGTAGCGGGTGGTTTAACACAATCATCTGAGCAAGATAATGAAATTGACTCGCCGAACAAGCTTCAACCACCCGCTACCGCAGGTGGTTCTGACAGATGGCGACTCAGTATTTCCCTTATTGCCGGAAACCGTCCGAGATTGGTTGCACCGCGAATTGAGATGCCGAACATGGGCTTGATAAAAGGAATGAAATGCGTCTTGCCGCGCACGGCGGATTGGTAAGAGAAAGTGCCGGCAGCTTTGAGGCATCGTTGAATAGTTTGCAAACGGAATTCATAGGCAAATTCCTCCTCATCGATCTTTGACAATCCGAGACGCTGCCTAACGTCAAGGAAATATGCCCGTTTATCGGCGAGCCATTCAGGCGACGGAAGTTCGGTTATGCGGTCGAGCAATAGTGACACAAGATCGTATGCCGGCGAGCCAATTCTTGCGTCCTGATGATCAATTATCCGCATCTGGCCTTGTGGATCGATCATCAGATTTGCAAGATGAAAATCACGGTGGCAAAGCACCGACGCATATGATTCAAGCTCGACGGCAAGTTCGTGAAACTCGGCTGACAATTGCGCATCGTCTTCAGCAGAAAGCGGCTTGTTCAGAAACGTTCCGAAGTAATGCTCTTTGAAATAATTCAACTCCCACTCGAGCTTTTCCACGTCGAATTTGAGCCGCGATGCGATTGAATTCATCTCATAAGCTTTTGGCGTTAATAATTGAATTCTGGCAATGAGAGAAATCGCTTCATCACGGAACCGTTTTCGCTGCGGCTTTTCTGAATCGCCGATGACATCGCGCAAAATTGTGTCGCCGAGGTCTTCCTGAATTATCACGCCGTGCTCACCGTCAAAATCGAGCACCTCCGCAACCGGCAAACCGCCCGCGAGGAAGAGTTTTGTAACAACGAGATATGTCTGCTCGGCAGCTTCGAAAGGTTCAGGATAAACACAAGCAACGGCGGTCGTGCCTTTCCACTGCACACGAAAATACTCACGCGTGGAAGCGTCAGCAGTGAGCGGCGTTATTTCGCCTGTGCTATCGCGGCTTGCGAGAAATTGTTCGAGTCTCTGCTGGTGGTTTAGCATAGGTTTGTTATTACGGGCAGAAACGCGAGTGTTAACGAGCGTGCCGACGCGCTAAAAACTGCACGCTCGTTCACACTCGCGTTTCCGCCCGCAGCGGGACGATATAGTTCTCACCACGGAAAATACCTTTGAGTGCTTTCTCCGGTATCTCGTTACAACTTCGCACGCTGTCGGCTCTGACTATAGCGGCGTTCTCGAAATGTTCGCCAGCTTCAATCACGACGCCGTCGGCAATGATTGTTCGATAAAGTTTAGCACCGTCATTGATCGTCACGTTATCCCATATGACGGAATCTTTGATACTCGCAGTTGATGATACTTTGCAGTTACTGCCAAAGTGAACATCTGCTCCGTTCATCATCGCTAGCGAAATATCGAGATAGCGCGGAATGGTGGATAACTCGAACCAGTTAGCATCGGTAACATGAGCAGCGATCTTTTCACCGTTTCTCAAAGCAGGCTCGTAAAACACCGGAACGATGTCGGAGTAAACGCCTCGCGGAATGTAGTCGAAAACACGCGGTTCGAGGATGTGGATGCCGGTGAACATGAGTGGATTGCGGATTGCGGATTGCGGATTGCGAAGTTCTTGTTCCGCGTCCTGCGTTGCGTAACCGCTAAAGCCCGTTACAAAATGGCCGTCAGTTTCCACTATTGTGAATTTCTCATGTTTGGAATTTGGTTTGAGAACCATCGTGGCAATTGCACCTGAACGCTTGTGAGTTTCAAGCGCTGCGGCGATGTCTATGTCGGTGATGATCTTGCCGTTTACAATGATGAAAGTGTCGTCTTCGAGCAAGTGGCGAGCGTTGTCTAGTGCTCCGGCAGTGCCAAGAATATTCGGCACCTCGTGAGTGTATTCGATATTGACACCAAAATCGCTGCCGTCGCCGAGCGCTTTAATAACCGACTCAGGCTGATGATGCAGATTTACGACAATGTC
>JAYVFJ010000412.1:0-8978 GCA_043773225.1 Chloracidobacterium sp. | reverse complement strand
TCGCCCTGGCCGCGAAGTTCGAGGTCTTTTTCGGCGATCTTAAATCCGTCCGATGTCGCTTCCATAATGCCGAGCCTTTCTTTTGCGACAGCGGTTTTTTTGAAGCCGGTCAACAGGACGCAGTAGCTTTGATCTGCACCGCGGCCGACGCGGCCACGCAGTTGGTGAAGCTGTGAGAGGCCAAATCGCTCGGCGTGTTCGATGACCATCAGCGAGGCGTTTGGCACATCAACGCCGACCTCGATTACGGTTGTCGAGACGAGAATATCGAGTCGGCCTGCTACAAATTCCTGCATGATTGTTTCTTTGTCAACGGTTTTCATTTTGCCGTGAAGAAGGCCGACAGTGTATTGCCGGAAGACGCGTGTCCGCAAATCTTCATACATTATCGTTGCGGCTTTTAGATCCAGCTTTTCAGATTCTTCGATCAGCGGATAGACGACGTATATCTGGCGGCCGAGCTTTATCTCGCGTTCAATACCTTTATAGACGCCGTGACGTTGATCTTCGCCGAGTACGACGGTTTTGATCGGCGTGCGGCCCGGGGGCAGTTCGTCAATGATCGAGACATCGAGATCGCCGTAAACCGTCATCGCCAGCGAACGCGGGATCGGCGTTGCAGTCATTACGAGCACATCGGGATTAAAACCGAGGGCACGCAACTGGGCACGCTGTAGCACTCCAAAACGATGCTGCTCATCAATCACCGCGAGGCCAAGCCGATCGAATTTGACGGCCTCCTGAATGACCGCGTGTGTGCCGATGATTAGGTTAATCTCACCTGCTGCAAGAGCCTGATAAATCTTTCGTTTTTCGGCGGCTTTTGTGCTGCCGATAAGCAACTCGACACGATAGCCGGTTGCGTCAAAAATTTTCTTTGCGTTTCGCAGATGTTGCTCGGCCAGAATCTCGGTCGGAGCCATCAACGCCGCCTGATAACCATTTTCCATCGCCGCAAATATTGCCAGAAACGCGACGATGGTCTTGCCGCTGCCGACATCGCCCTGAATCAAACGATTCATCGGAGCGTCGGATTTGAGATCGTCAAAAATCTCGCCGATTACTTTTTTCTGAGCACCGGTCAGAGCAAACGGCAGAATTTGTTTTAATCTTTTTTTCGTCGCATCGGACACTTCGATCACTGTGCCTTTTGGTTCCTTTTGCCGCTGGCCGCGAAGCAGTTGCATCGCAAATGACAGCCAGAAAAATTCGTCGAAAATGAGCCTTTTGTGCGCGGCACTGCGAAACATCTCGTATTCCGCGATCAACGAATCGTCGGGCGGAAAGTGAATCTCAGTAAAAGCCTGCGAACGCGTTAGCAGCTTTTGACGCGTGAGAAGATCGGCTGGAAGGGTGTCAATAACCGATGACCGGTCGAGATTTTGCAAAACGCAGTGGATCACCTCACGAAGACGTTTTGTTTGAAATTGGCCGAGTTTGCGATAGATCGGAACACGGCGGGCGGTGTGAACAGGTGCGAACTCGGGATCACCTTCGTCTTCAATCGAAAAGTCAGCGTGGTCAGAACCACCTGCGGCAGAGGGTGTTTGAAGGCTCGTGTTTGAAACTGGTTCATCATTGATGATTGTATGCTGTGTTAAACCACCCGCTACCGCAGGTGGTTCTGACAAAATCTCCAATTCCTCAGGCTTACTGACCATCAGCGAAAATGTGCTTCGGCGATTGTCCCTTTCCCATTTGCCGTAGGCGACAAATCGCGTTCCGCGAGCAAAACGATCCTGGTAGTAATTTGCTATGCGCTCGGCTTGTTTGCCAGAGATGAACCATTTCACTACGACAGGTTTTTGTGTGAGAGATTTATCCGCTCCGGTGATCTCAAAAAGCAAAAGCGGCGGTTGGCGCGGCCCACGATTTTTTCCGACGCGGATAGCGCCTGAAACCTTTACATAGATTTCGACTGCGGCTTCGACACCGTCGGAAAGCTCATCTATGCGCACAAAATTTGAACGGTCTTCATAACGCGTCGGAAAATAATTTAGAAGGTCTTCGGCCGTTGCGTCGTTAGGATCGGTCTTGCCGATAAAACCGGCGACCGCAATCGCCAATTTTCGCGTCATCGCCGGAGAAAGATTTGCAAGGAGCGAGCCGGGAATCTCGACAAGGGGTGTTGAAATTGAAATCGCACTATCTGTCATCCGGAAATGGCTATTTTGTTCCACTCTGCGGGTCAAGAATAAACGGATTGAAATTGGTTTCGCGGTCGTAGTAATCTTCGTGCTCGGCCCGTTTCAGAAAACCGACAATTTTGTATGTCAACGGCGTTGCCAAAATTTCCCACAAAACCTTGATGAAATAATTGCCGATCATCACGCTGACGACTTGTTCGTTCGACCAAGTCCCCAGAAACGCGATCGGATAAAAGATCGCGCTGTCAACGGCCTCGCCCGCAAAGGTCGAACCGATGGTGCGCGTCCAGAGATGTTTTCCGGCGGTCAATATCTTCATTTTTGCCAGGACAAATGAGTTGACAAATTCGCCGGCCCAAAATCCGAGCAGAGAAGCGAGAACGATCCGCCACGTTTGGCCAAATATCAAATTGACGGCGGCTTGTTGGTTGGCGGACATTACATTCGCCGCGGGTAAGTTCGTTACGATATACGACATGACGGACGCAAATATTAACGCGCCGAACCCGGCCCAGATCACTTTTCGCGAACGCGCGTAGCCGTAAACTTCGGTCAAAATATCGCCGAAAAGGTAACTGAGCGGGAAGAAAAGAACGCCTGTGCCGTAAATATATTCACCGATTATCGGCAGATGGACGGACGAGACTTTGTGCACGCCGATCAGGTTCGAGCACAACAAAACGGCGACAAACGCCGCCATTATCAGGTCGAAGTAACGATATTGCTTCGGTGCCGCCATTGAAATGGATTGTAACAAAAAAATGGAAGCTGACGCCTTTTTAGGCCGCTTCCATATTTTATAAAATCCGATGAGAAAGAGTTTAAGGAGAAATACTAGCTGCTAGCTGCCGGCTTCTAGCTGCCAGCCTGATAAGATTTAGGCGAGTTCGCTGACGTGCCGCGTCAAACGTGACTTGTGTCTCGCCGCCGTATTTTTATGGATAATTCCTTTATTAACCGCCTTGTCAATCAACGAGATGGTTGGGTTCAGGAGTTCTGTGCTCTCGGTTTTATCGTGTCCAGTCAATGCGGTGCGCAATTTCTTAATCTGCGTGCGCAGTTTGCTGCGGTTATTGCGGTTAATCTCTTTGCGTCTCGCATTTTGCCTGACGCGTTTCTCTGCTGATTTATGATTCGCCATGTTTATACTCAGTCCTGTTGGACAAACTATAAATACTATAATTTGGGCAGGGTTTTGTCAAACGGGAAACTATCCCATTTATCCTTCAAAACGTGATGCAAAAGTGTGCATCAGATCAACGAATAGTGTGATTATCGGCGGGTAAAAGATGAATTCTGGCTTTAGGTCGGCGGCAAACATCGACGGCAAAGCGTTGGCGGCCAAATGAACCTGTGTTCCAATTAGAAACCCGATGCCGAGACAGGCGAGAAAACCGATTAACAAACCCGCTGCAACTGAATACTGCGAGTAGCGAAACTCCTTTCGCGCGTTATCGTCGAGTATCGAGTCGTGAATGTTGTCGTCATATTCCGTATATCGCTCAAACCCTTCGCGGATGCGGCTGATGAGATGAATCACGCCGACAATAAAAAGCGAAACGATAGCGATCTTTCCGATCACGCTTGATTTCTCGAAAATCTGCGGCCTGAAAGCGGTCGAGATAATTGCCGAAACAAAAAGCGCCACAAGCGGATAGATCACCTTTTGAAACGCCGCCGTTTCGCGGCGTTCTTCTTCGATCATGCGGTCTATGATGTCGTTGTAACGCTTTTCATAGACCATCTGCCGCCAACGCTGTGCATGACGATTTGACGACGCAAAAACGGAATCGGCGTTGCCGTTGCCGTTGAACTGCTGCTCCAAAATGCGGCTGTCATACACTGCTCGTTCCTTGGGATTGCCAAGTATTTCATAAGCCTCGGCAATGGCCGCAAATTTCAAAGCGGTCTCTTCCGAGCCGGTGTGACTGTCCGGGTGCAGCTTTCGCGCAAGACGCCGATAGGCCGATTTTATCTCGGCCTTTGATGCCTTTGGTGACACTTTCAAAATGTCGTAGTAGTTCACCATCGAAGCGGGTTTCTCTGAAGATGCAAATGTCCGAGCCAGGTGGCGAAGATCCTCGAACAGGAAAATTATATCATAAAGCTTATTCAAATTGGCCGTCTATTGCTGTGAGCAAAGCTTTCGCTTTTGTGAGCGTTTCTTTGTATTCGCTTTCGGGGTCGCTGTCAATAACGATCCCACCGCCGACGTTAAACGTGGCGATCTTGCCTTTGACGACCGTTGTTCGGATCGCGACGCTCAGATCAAAGATTGAACTTTGAACATGGAACTTTGAACCTGGAACATAATATCCGATCGCTCCCATCGACAATCCGCGTGGCGAGGGTTCGATCTCATCAATTATCTTCATTGTGTTGACCTTTGGTGCGCCGGTGATCGAGCCGCAGGGGAAGACAGCTTTCAAAATCTCAGAAAACGCGATGTTATTTTTCAGTTCGCCGCTTACGGTAGAGACGAGATGAAAAAGGGTTGGATGTTCTTCCAGTTCGCAAAGTTTTTCAACGCGGACGCTGCCGTATTCGCAAATACGGCCAAGGTCATTGCGAAGAAGATCGACGATCATTGTGTTTTCGGCACGGTCTTTTTCGCTCGAAAGCAGCTCGTTTCTTAGTTCATTATCCTCTGTTGGAGTATTTCCTCGCGGACGTGTTCCTTTGATCGGCGAGGTCTCAATTTTACGGCGGGATACCTTACTTACGTGCGGGCTACTGACACTCGGACTACTGACACGGAAGAAACGTTCGGGCGAGATAGAAACTACCGTCGAATCGAGCCTCTTGATAAAGGCGGCAAACGGCGCCGGGTGATCGCGCCGCAGACGGTGAAATATGATCTCCGGCGTAAGGCCGTCGGGCAATCTGGCTGACAATTGCTGTGTTAGATTTGTCTGATAAGTGTCGCCTTGACGGATCAGTTCCTTGATCGTTTCTATGGCGGACAGATATGCGGTGACGGTAAAATTTGATTTCACGCTTTCGCATCTATCTGAAATTTCAGATTTGAAATTTGAAATTTCAGATTTCAGATTGATGTTGGAAATCAGTTTTGATTCAATTGTTGCGAACTTATTCGCGTTGCCGACGATCGTTGTTTCTCCTGTGTTGTAATCGTGAATTATTAGTGAGTCGAATTGGGCAAGAAATACATCAGGTTCCGCGTTATCAGATTCTGCGGGAACGATATTTAGAAGTTTCCTGCCAAAATCATAGGAGATCGTGAAGATAGATGCTGTGGTTTTTTCTGAAGATGCTTTATCGAGAAATGACAATGTTTTTTCATAATTTTTCTCAGATATTTCTTCAACAGAAACGGGCTCAATGCCGGCAATTAACAGATGCGAACCGAGATGGTTCACGCCGCAGCTGTCGAGAATGCAGACAGTTTCGTAGGCGGCAATCTCTAAAAGTGCCGAAACGAGTTCGTCTGCCGAAATTTCGATCTGCCGCATAAAACCGTAATTTTATCACGAACGACGAATTTCACTTGACGGCTATTTTCGCGTATTATGTTGCGGACGGCGAATTGTTACTCGGTTGGGATTGAAACTCTTCTACCAATTTACAATTAAACAATTAACAATTAACAATTGAACATCAGAATTACATGAACTCCGATCTTAGCGAAAAACAAACCCTCATACGTGGACTAGGACTGATCGCGGCAATTTCAGTTATTATCGGCAATGTCATCGGCACGGGTGTTTTTCTAAAAGCGCGTGTGATGACCTGTAATGTCGGCAGCCCAACTTGGGTTTTGATGGCGTGGATAGCGGCCGGGTTATTGTCGCTTGCGGGTGCTTTGACCTACGCGGAACTCACGGCGATGAAGCCGGAGGCAGCCGGCCCGTATGCATTTTTGCGGGACTCATACGGTAAATTGTCCAGCTTCCTTTTCGGGTGGATGCAGATGTTTATTGCCCGAACGGGTGCACAGGCGTCGGTCGCCGTTGTTTTTGCTATCGCACTCAACGATTATCTCGGAGGCGGTTTGAAGCATACGCTCGTGTCCACAACCCTATTCGGGGCGCCGTTTGAGATAACGTCGCTTCAGATCATCGCCATTGTTGTAATAATAATATTTACGACGTTAAATTGCCTTTCAGTGGCTCTTAGCGGCCAGATCGCCACGACACTGACATTTGTTAAGATCGCTCTTGTAATTTTTGTCGCGTTTGGAGCATTTTTGTTCATCGGCGGCACGTTTGGTAATTTTTCGCTGATGAACACCGGCGGGGCATGTGAGGGAGTTGCCGACTCGGTGAGAATCGGATCGGGCGAATATACATTTCTTGCCGGTTTTGCGGCTGCGATGCTCGGAGCGCTTTGGGGTTATGACGGCTGGGACAATCTCTCGTTTGTCGCCGGCGAGGTCAAAGACCCGCATCGTAACATCCCGATAGCGATCATCGGCAGCGTCGTAGCGGTCATCATTTTATACGTTTTTGTTCATCTGGCATATTTTTATGTTCTCGACCCGACCGCGATAGCGTCGGTTTCAAAGGACTCATCTGTTGCGATGGTCGTTGTCAGCAAATTTTTTGGCGGTGATCTGGCCAGCCTGGCGACAGGTGCCGCGGCGGCGATTTTTACGGTCGGGCTAATGCTGTCTTCGCTCGGAACGCTTCATACATCAATACTAAGCGCCTCGCGAATACCGTATGCGATGGCGAACGACGCTCTGATGTTCAAGCCATTTGCCAAACTTTCGGTAAACGCGGTGCCGATTTACGGTGTGTTGTTTCAGGGAGTTTGGGCCAGCATCCTTGCACTTTCAGGTTCTTTTGACACGCTGACAGACTATACGATATTTGGCTCATGGATATTCTATGCACTGATCACGTCGTCTATATTCGTTTTTAGACGAAAGCACCCTGAACTTGCTCGTCCGTATAAAGCATGGGGTTATCCAATCGTGCCGGTGGTCTTTTTGTTTGTTTCCGGCTGGCTTCTTATCACGACGATGATAAGTACGCCGAAGGAGTCTTTTACCGGCATTGGCCTCATTATTCTGGGATTGCCGGTGTATTATTACTTAACTAAAATAGGGGCATCCTCGAACGCCAAAGGGAAAGAATAGGTAATGACAATAAGAGACAGACGCAGCGGCACGGAACGCCGAACATCGAACCGATATTCGACCGAAATTGATGTCGAATGGGAAGGCGCTGCCGGACGACAGCCCGGCACATTGAGCGATCTGAGCATAGACGGGTGTTTTGTGCTTAGCTCAGGTGACATAAATGACGGCGACGGCGTGAAGGTATTTATTCCTTTAGCAGACGGGATGAAAGTCCAGTTTGACGGCAAGGTTGCCAATCACGTTTACGAGATCGGTTTTGGCGTACGTTTTGAGCAGTTAACTCCCGCTCAACGCGATGTTTTGATGAAGATCGTGCGGGATAGGGAAACCGCCTAGCTTTCTTCTTTGAGCCTGGCAAGTGCGTCGGCTGCGACGTCGCGGTCGTCGAAGTGAAATTTGTCGCCGCCGATGATTTGATAATTCTCGTGCCCTTTTCCGGCAATAATAACAACGTCATCAGTTTTTGCACTAGAGATCGCGCGATAGATAGCGTCGCGTCGGTCGGGAATTATTTCATAAGGCGCATTCTGCTTTTTCACTCCGGTTTCTATTTCCGCAATTATTTTTAGCGGGTCCTCGTTACGCGGATTGTCAGACGTGATGATGACCAGGTCGCTGTATTCACCGGCGATCTCGCCCATTGGACTTCGTTTTGTTTGATCGCGGTCGCCGCCGCAGCCGAACACGGTGATAATGCGTCCGGTAGTCAAATCGCGAGCCGTTTTGAGCGTGTTTAGCAGAGCATCGTCGGTGTGGGCATAATCCACCACGACAGCAAAATCGCCGTCGTGCGGCACGCGTTCAAATCTGCCCGGAGCACCAACGCAGGCAGATAATCCTTGAGATATTGCATCAAGATCATATCCGAGTTCAAGCGCGGTTGCGGTCGCTGACAGCATATTGTAAACATGCGGTTGGCCGACAAGCGGCGACGTTATTTGTCTTTCGCCGGCAGGCGTTTTTAGCAAAAACGAGGTGCCGTGAATTAGCGAAACCTTGATATTTGAAGCGGTTAAATCTGCATCTCGGGCTTGTGAGGTTGTTACGACACGCCCCCCCGCCGATCTCAATTCGCTGGCAAGTTTCACGCCCCACTCGTCGTCTATATTTATCACTGACGCACCCGGCTTTTCACCGAGACGGCCGTCAAAGAGTTTCTTTTTGGCGTCGAAGTAATTTTCCATCGTAATGTGATAATCGAGATGATCGCGTGTCAGATTTGTGAAGACGGCCACCTTGAACCGCAGCCAGTCACAGCGATGCAAATCAATCGCCTGTGACGAAGTTTCCATCACCGCCATTTTGCAGTCGTCATCCACCGCAGAACGCAGGAAACGGTTGGTGTCGGATGCTTCGGGCGTCGTGCGAACGGCAGGCTCACTCTTGTCGCCAATACGGTATTCCACAGTCGTGAGCATCGCTGGTTTTTTTCCGGCGGCTTCGGCTAAAGCAAAAATAAGATAGGTCGTGGTAGTTTTGCCGTTTGTTCCGGTGACTCCGACGAGGTCGAGATCGTGTGACGGATCGCCGTTTACAAAGGCAGCAGTCTTCGCCAGCGCGACACGGGCGTCCGAGACCTTGAGCCACGTTCCTGTAAAGCCCTCAGTCGGATCGAATTCGGAAATAACTCCCGCCGCGCCGCGCCGCATCACGTCGTCAATAAAGCGATGGCCGTCAACGGTTGCGCCTTTGATCGCAACAAATAACGTGCCCTCGCGTGCCTGCCG
>JAYVFJ010000411.1:0-17020 GCA_043773225.1 Chloracidobacterium sp. | reverse complement strand
GTAACGATGTTGCCGATCGAATCTGGAGCCACCCTCGATCGGCGCCGCGAAGTCTGGGTCGTCTGTATCGCCCTTGCTTACGCGCGGGCTTGTGCACTTAATAAAAACCTACTTGCCAATTATACCAGTGATTCTGTCCCTAAGGGCATCACATGTTTCGTGCAGCGCATCACCGCGAGCGGCATAAATGTCCGTGATAAGCTGCGTGTCGGACGGGCGAAACGCCCGCAGCATTATATCCCGGTTGCGAATGATTCCCTTTGCATCGATCACAACGACTGCCCGCGTAAAATTTATTGGATAGAGCCAGTGTTTTCCATAAATCCGCGTGACGTTTCGGCCTTCGTCAGCAAGCAGCGGGATGGGCAAACCACGCTGTTGCGAGAATGCTCTGTGGTCGTCAGAAGTCGCCGGTGAAATTCCTACGATCTCGGCCTTCGTGTCCAGATAGCTTTTCCAGTTATCACGAACAGAGCACAACTGGCGAGTACAGACAAGAGTTTCGTTCTGCGGATAAAACAAAAGAACGACGACCTTTCCGGTGTGATTGGAAAGCCGCCATCCATTATTTTGCTCGTCTTTAAGAGTAAAATCCGGCGCGTTCGAGCCGACGCCCATCGGTTCAAAACCGACTTTGTGATCATTTGTTAGCAAGGCTGACATTCATCTAACTGCAACGGAAACAATCAGGCATGACTATGTGCCGCGACACGATCAAGGGAATTGATAACGTCGTTGATCCTGCTGATTACTTCAGTCGAACAATTGCCGTTTGCAAGCAGATCATGTAAACCTGCCAAAGATCTTTCATCTTTTATGGCTTTTAATACATGCAGCAGAGCATACTTGACCCGCTCATCCTTATGATTGCGTAACGCCGTAAATATCTCATTGTTTTCTCCTGATTTGATCATAAGCGCAACTAATGTAAACGCTTCGTAGGCTATCTTGATGTCTTCATGCACGAGCCGGTCTAATGACTTTACAATAATGCCCGCCTCTGTGGCAGCGCGAACTGCCTGGCTCATGCGAAATTCGTCACCGGTTTCGATTATGCGTTTCCAGGCTCCGGATCGATCAAAGTTCAGCCGAAACAACCCTCTGGCAGCCGTCGCCCGAACCTCGCGGGTCGGATCGGCGCAGGCCAGCAGAATTGTCTCGAAAACGCTTTCATGATCGAAATCGGTCAAAACTGTAATCGCTTTTGACCGCATGCCCGCCGAAAGATCGTAGAGGGCGACCTGTGTTAAAGCCTCAACGGAATTTGAGGTTCTAAAGGCAGACAGAGTTTTTAAGGCGGCTTCACGAGCCCTTTCATCTTTTTGAAATTCCTCATTCGCCTGCTCGATCGCGTCGGAAAGAGCCTTGGCATCCGAGTCAAGCAACATCTCAAAGTGTCTTGTCGGCGCCAGTTCGTTAAATGAATTGATCGGCAGCTGCGCATATTGCAGCAATTTCATCCTGTCCTGAAAGGCTTTTGTATCAATATCCTTCTCTTCCGGCGCGGCAGA
Source organism: Chloracidobacterium sp. (assembly GCA_043773225.1). Classification (GTDB taxonomy): domain Bacteria; phylum Acidobacteriota; class Blastocatellia; order Pyrinomonadales; family Pyrinomonadaceae; genus OLB17. Next base: position 15,509 of record JAYVFJ010000411.1, on the reverse strand, counting down.
GCGTATGCTCGCAGCATTTTGCTTTTTGAACGCGTCTCCGTTTTTCAATCCATAGGTTATTTTAGAAGTATTTGAGGACGATTTTTTTGCTTTTCGCAGCCATTCAAGCTCTTTTTCCGCATCGACATCGTTTTCATAAGCGTGATTGTTGTAATAATTCGGGCCGCTTTCGCTAGCGCTTTGTGTTTGTTCGATGGCTTTCCTGCTTTTTCTCCAAAAATAGAAAACTACGCCAAGCGAAACCAAAGCGATAGCAATAGTCACATAAAACCAAATTTCGCCAGATGCTTCCGGCACCTGCTGTGTTTTAACACGCGGCCGCTGCGCGATTATGTTGATCGCGCTTACGCTCATCAGTAGCATTAAACCGAAGAACCGGCTGTTTAATTCATTAATGCGCTTCATGTATTGCTCGAACGGTATTCGGGGTGAAAGACTCGAAAGTTGCGGAATAACTGGGGGCGGCACTGACAGATCAGTATGCCGTTTATTATTATACATGTTTTTCTCTATTTGTCATCACAAATTATAACCGTGTTAATAGAGTTTTAACCATGGGCGGCTTCCAGAAATATTTTTTGATGAATATTCGACTTTGCACACGGCTAAAATCAATAATAGAGTTGTCGTATAGTAAAACCTTTCATGACAGCCGTTTCCACCATTTCCGAATCCGAAATTCCCGGCCTTCGATTACTGCATCGCGGCAAGGTTCGGGATGTCTATGAGATAGACGAAAAGCGGCTTTTACTGGTTGCGACCGACCGCATCTCGGCATTTGACTGCGTTTTGCCAACTCTGATTCCTCACAAGGGCCAGGTTTTGACTCAGATCTCGGCATTTTGGTTCGATCGCCTGCGCTCGATCATTGAAAATCATTTGATCACGATCGAACTTGACGAAATGCCCGAGATCGTTCGAGCAAACGAAGATTTGCGCGGCCGCTCGACTTTAGCTTGGCGAACACAGGTTTTTCCGGTCGAATGCGTGGTTCGCGGCTTTCTGGAAGGCTCCGCGTGGAAGGATTATCTTGCGACAGGTGCTATTTGCGGACATCAGCTTCCGCCGGGGCTGAAACAGTGTGACATGCTGCCCGAACCGATTTTCACCCCGGCGACCAAGGCTGCGACCGGCCATGATGAAAATATTGATTTCGACATCTTTTGCGACATCGTAGGGCCAGAGACCGGACGGCGGCTTCGCGATATTTCTCTTGAAATTTACACAACTGCATCGATGTTTGCATCGCAAACGGGAATACTAATCGCGGATACAAAATTTGAATTCGGCCGCAACAGTGACGGAAATGTGCTGCTTATAGATGAGCTTCTGACGCCGGATTCGTCGCGTTTTTGGGCCGCCGACGTTTATGAACCCGGCCACGCACAGCCGTCTTTTGATAAGCAGTTCGTGCGGGAATATCTCGAAACGCTCGACTGGGACAAGACACCGCCTGCACCGTCTCTCCCGCCCGAAGTTGCGGCAGCCACCAGTGAAAGATACATCAAGGCTCTCGAATTGATTTCAGGCAGCGGCCTGTCAGAACCGCCTGCCTAAGAGGGCGTCCGGTTAGATACTAATTACCTCAACTTCGTCACCCACGCGAATTGTTGCTCCCGAACTCTCGGCAATCAGATTTTGACCAAATAAAACGGCGTTCGATCCTACGCCAAGTGACTCATATCGATTAGGCATCACGTCTTTTGCCATTCGATACGAGGCAAGGGTTTTCAATGGCTCTTTTCCCGCAAATTCGCCTTTCGCTTGATCGACGGTTGTGATTACGCAGCGTTCACAAGGCTTTGTCGAGCGGAAAACAGCTTCACCGACGCGAATTTCTCTCCAATCATCTTCTGCAAAAGCATCGGAGTCCGAAACAACCAGATTTGGCCGAAATCTGTTCATCAACAACGGTTCTTCAAGCCGCGAATTCAGATTCGCCAGCGACGCCTCGCCGATCATCAGCAATGGATAACCGTCTGCAAAGCTAACCAAATCGTCATTTTTGTTAAACAGCGGGTTCACGTTTCGCCGCGAATCGTCCGGCATGTAAACAAGCTGACATTTCGTGCCAAGCGCATCTGAGAACCATTCGCTGACCTCGCCGTTATACACGAGCCCGTCGCACACGCTTTGCCAGATAGTGACCTGCTGTTCATGGCCCTTATCAGGCTCAAACGGAATCGACATTTCGCCCGCATCTTCACTTTCCACTTTCAACTGTCCACTTTCAACTGCTACAGTGATCGTCGCCATTTGCGGGAATTCACGCTGCGTGAAAAACATCCCGTCCGGTGTGGTCAGCATCCAGCGCCGGTCGTATTGCAGGCCGCGCGCCTCAACAATGGCCGAATCAAGTGAAATTCCCTTTAGCGATTTGATCGGATAGATATTTATCTCAGAAATATGCATAAGATTTTCACCACAAAGACACAAAGGACACTAAGAAATTAACATTTTGTGTTCTTTGTGTCTTTGTGGTGAAATGACTCCAAACTTGATAATGCCATTATCAGATTTTCTGCAAGCTACTTACTACACTTGACATCTGCCTTCAAAATTCCATATACTAGCACTCTTGGACTACGACTGCTAACTTTCACGGATGTTTACCGTAAGTCCAGGCTCTGGCTAGAAGCTCGCAGCTAGCGGCTGGCAGCTAGATTTATCAAATACGTTATTTTAACACTACTTATAAAGGAGTAAACAACTATGGCTACAAACATTACACCATTACACGACCGCGTCATTATCAAGCGGATCGAGGACAACGTCAACCAGACCGCCGGCGGGCTTTTCATCCCGGACACGGCAAAGGAAAAGCCGCAAGAGGGCGAAGTGATCGCTGCCGGTGCGGGCAAATATAAAGAAGACGGCACGCGTCAGGCTTTGGACGTCAAAGCTGGCGACCGCGTTCTTTTCGGCAAATACTCAGGCAGCGAGATCAAACTCGACGGCGACGAGTTCATCATCATGCGCGAAGACGAGATCCTCGGCATCATTTCAAGAGCAGGCGAAGCAGCTAAATAAGCGATTAGCGATTAGCATTAAGCAATAAGCCCGATCGAACGCCGATCTCTTTATTGCTTACCGCTTACCGCTTATCGCTTATTGCCCAACACAAGTTATTCATAGGAGACATAAATCATCATGGCAAAACAAGTAGTTCACGGAGAAGACTCACGCGCCGCAATTTTACGCGGCGTCAACCAGCTCGCGGACGCAGTGAAAGTTACACTGGGGCCAAAGGGCCGCAACGTCGTTATCGACAAGAAATTCGGAAGCCCAACGATCACCAAAGACGGTGTCACGGTCGCTAAAGAGATCGAATTAAAGGACACGCTCGAAAACATGGGCGCGCAGATGGTTCGCGAAGTCGCGAGCAAGACCAGCGACGTAGCCGGCGACGGCACAACGACCGCAACGGTTCTTGCACAGGCGATCTTCAAAGAAGGCGTCCGCACTGTCGCTGCGGGTGCAAACCCGATGGCACTCAAACGCGGCATCGAAAAAGCAGTCGCCGCCGTCGTCGAAGAGATCAAAAAGATGTCAGAGCCTGTCAAAGGTGACGACATCGCCAATGTCGGATCAATTTCGGCAAATGGCGACAAGGAGATCGGCGGAATTATTGCAAGCGCGATGGCCGAGGTAGGCAAGGATGGTGTCATCACCGTCGAAGAGTCCAAGACAATGGACACCAACCTTGAGATCGTCGAGGGTATGCAGTTTGACCGCGGCTATCTCTCGCCGTATTTCGTCACCGACGCCGACCGGATGGTAGCCGTCCTCGACGAGCCTTACATCCTGATCAACGAGAAAAAGATCTCGAACATGCGTGATCTGCTGCCGATCCTGGAGCAGGTCGCGAAATTGGGCCGTCCAATGCTCATCATTGCCGAAGACGTCGATGGTGAAGCGCTCGCGACACTCGTAGTCAACAAACTTCGCGGCACGCTAAACGTCGCTGCTGTCAAAGCACCCGGCTTTGGCGACCGCCGCAAGGCGATGCTGGAAGACCTCGCAGTTCTCACTGGCGGCAAGGTCATCAGCGAAGATCTCGGCATAAAGCTTGAGACCATCACTGTCGAGGATCTCGGCAAAGCTAAGCGTATTACCATTGATAAGGACAATACGACAGTGGTTGATGGCGGCGGCGACGGTGAAGCTGTCATGGGCCGCATCAAGACCATTCGCAATCAGATCGAGGACACGACAAGTGACTATGATCGCGAAAAATTGCAGGAACGTCTTGCCAAATTGACCGGCGGCGTAGCCGTGATCAAGGTCGGTGCCGCGACCGAAACGGAAATGAAGGAAAAGAAGGCCCGCGTCGAAGATGCAATGCATGCGACACGCGCGGCTGTTGAGGAAGGCATCGTTGCCGGCGGCGGAGTCGCTCTGGTCCGTGCTTCGAACATCCTCGACAACTTCAAGACCGACGGCGAAGACAACGACGAGCAGATCGGCGTCAACATCGTCAAACGTGCTCTCGAAGAGCCGCTCCGCTGCATCGCCAGCAATGCCGGTATGGAAGGCGCGGTCGTCGTCGGCAAAGTTCGTGAAGGCAAAGGCAATCACGGATTTAACGCCGCGACCGAGAAGTACGAAGACCTCGTCAAGGCCGGTGTCATCGACCCCGCAAAGGTCACCCGCACCGCACTCCAAAACGCAGCCTCGATCGCCGGCCTTATGCTGACGACCGAAGCCATGATCGCCGACGTCCAGGACGACAAATCCGACGGCGGAATGGGCGGAATGGGCGGCGGAATGGGCGGCATGGGCATGGGAATGTAAGACTGGAGAGCAGGCTACCCGCCTGCCTTTGTCAGAACCGGGAGCGATAGCGACTGGGTTCCTAAAATCAAAAGGCCTCGGCACACGCCGGGGCCTTTTGTTGTATAATCACAATCGTGAAATCCCGAATTTACGTCGAAACATCCGTCGTGAGTTTTTATCACGAAACTCGAACCGAGCCAGACATGATCGCCCGGCGCGACTGGACGCGAAAGTTTTGGGATATCGCCAGCGAAGACTACACTCTTCTTTCAAGTCCCGCCGTGATCGAAGAACTGGAACAAGGCGATTTTCCGAACAGGCAGGCTGTTCTTGATCTCGTTGACACGCTGACCGTCTTGCCGATCGATGAGATGATTGCTCCGATCGTTGATGTTTACATTGCCAATATGGTAATGCCACGCGACCCTCGCGGAGATGCACTGCATCTTGCATTGGCGTCTTATCACAAGTGCGATTTTCTGCTGACGTGGAACTGCAAACATCTTGCCAACGCGAATAAGTTCGGCCATATTCGGGACATCAATGGTAGACTAGGATTGTACGTCCCGCTCCTCGTGACGCCGCTGGAGCTTTTGGGAGAGCCAATATGAGCACAGACAAGGATATTGCAATCGATCGTGTCCGCGAAGTTAGACATAAGATTTCCGCCCGCTTCGATCACGACACAAAACGCCTGATCGACCATTACATCGAGTATCAGAAAAAATTCGCCGACCGCCTCGAACCAATCACGAAGCCGCATTATGATGTAACGAGTGAGGCAGTTTCGAAAAAATAGTCCCCGGCCTTATGCTGACGACCGAAGCCATGATTGCCGGCTTTCCATTTTCCATTTTCCACTATCCGTTTTCCACTTATTTCGTGGGCGGCATGGGCATGGGAATGTAAATTCTCGGACGCAAGCACTCCCGCTTGCTACGGACTGCGGTTTGGTTCGCACGTAAACAGGAAGGCTTCGCTCGGAAACGTGCGGGGCCTTTTTCTTTGCGAGTCATCTTTACATTCCGGCAATTCGAGCCTATTATTTTTGACACACAGTAAGAACTACTTGATGATCTTCCGAAAGCAATTCCGATCAGGTCAATCGGCAAAATACGTAACTTCGCGATGAGACAATTTTAAGGAGACTGTTTATGGCTAATTCGAAACATTTGGACGAAATAATGGTTAAGCATAATCATGTTGCTAATTTGCAGGTCGTTTTTGTCGATATTGAAAAGTATTCGAAACGTCGCACGAAAACGCAAACAGAGGTGATTGAGAGATTTACGACAGCGCTACGTGAAACACTTACCTTTACATCAAAAGAATACGTCGAGTATTCTCAGGCGAACCAAATTAATTTTCAGGAAGATATAATTACTATTCCGACTGGAGATGGTGCAGCTGTTGTTTTTTCGTTCAATGGCCTTTCCGAAATTCACCTTTTTTTTGCAACACAATTACTCGAACAAATCAGTAAAATGAACGCCGAAACGCCGTGCGACAAATTCGGCGAGCAGGGCTGGTGTAATTGCCACGCGAATTTTGGCGTTCGGATTGGAATTTCACAAGATAATGGAATTATTTATAGAGACATCAACGAAAACTACAATGTCGCGGGAAATGTAATAAATATGGCCGCAAGGGTTATGGGCCTTGCTGAAAAGAACCAAATTATCTTTACGCAAGAGGCATTTAAGCAAATTATTGATATGGTCGACGAACCCGATCTTGTCGATCACTTCAGAGAATTTCCAAAAGTTCGATTGAAACATGGGATTGAGCAAGATGTTCATCAATATATCGGTAGAGGTGAGGAGTGGATTTCCTCCGAGGCTCCGGAGCAATTGGGATTAATGCTTCGGGCAGACAAAGCAATGGAAACATTCACAGCGATAACCGGAATGCCGCGTCCAAGTCCCGACGAGGGCAATAAGGGGCTGAGTAAAATGGTCGGGCTCATGGAAGCTATGGGTAGCCTTTTTACCGAAGCTTCCGACGCACAACCCAAAAATGTGATCGATGTGAAATCCAAGGTAACCGACGATGACGGAAAACCTCACGACAAGAAGGCATAACCGTATCAGCGTTTTGGATGCACGACGTGGAATAATCGTTAACAAAGTGGAAAAATTGAATATGACAGATTTATCAAATGACCGTCAGTCTCTCATGCGAGAACAGGCGGTACGTTTTGCAGAGATTCACAGGCCGCCGCAGGATTACAATCTCGCAAGTGAGTTTCATAGCAGACTCGTGGAATGGATAAATGATTTTGATTCTCTGCTCGACCAAGAACATGAGGTCGGCGTAAGATTGGTTTCCTTCGGTCAAACGGTCGTATTTCACTTGGGCGATATTGGTTATTGGAATCCGTCGCTTATTTCGTTCATGGGGAAGACGGAGGACGGACAAACAGTGAAACTGATCCAGCATGTCAGTCAAATAAGTATATTATTAATGAAATTGGAACGTTTAGATACAACCAAGCCGAAGAAGAAGATAGGATTCAGTTCGGAGGGCGAAGAAACGAAATAGGCGGGAACGTTAGCAGATGGGGTCAAACGTTAGCAGATGGGGTCAGACCTGCGATTCTCGCGGACGCATTAATATGCCGGTAAGTTTTTTGGATAGAAAGTGTTCTTGTGGTCATCCCTACGCTGACCATTTGACAACCCACACTCATTGCAAAAAATGTGTTGACTGTCTGACATGGACTTATAGTGAAACCTTGGATGTCGGCCTTGAGCCGCTTGAGGCTGAGCTGCTGGCGGCTTTGCGACGCAAGTTCGGCCGGGACACTTGTGCTAATTGCCAGCGCACCATTTCCCTATCCGACTATAGCCATGATTTCGTCAATCGCCGGGATCGCTATCGGATAACATGTCAAAACTGCGGAGAGATCTTTGTCGAGATAAGCCAAGGTTATCGTCGCGGAGACGTCCGTGCTTTCATAGAGATCTTAGAGGAAAATCCCGCCTGATGACCAACAGAAGTCTCAGGAAGTCTCAGCAGGAAGTCTCAGGGTCAGGCCTGCGATTCTGCGACTATAATTGCGGAAGAGAAAGGACGGCGTGGGGCCGTCCTTTTTTGTTTGTGGTTGCGGTCAATTGTCGGGTGTTGGTTCTGGTTTTGCTTTTACCGGGTCGCGTTCGACGTGCGACGCGGAGAGCCACAGCCAATTTGATTTTGGATTGCCGATTTTGGATTTTGGATTTCTTAAGATCACACGCAATCGTCGGCATACCAACGGGCGCAGCCTTTCCAATCTGATATGGCTATAAAGCCTTGACCGGCCTGCCTCGTCTGCTACCGTTTGTTTGAGCGGTTTTTCTTGCGGTTTTGGTTGAAGGTCTTTTCCATGCGGAAGGCCAGTCGTCAAAATCGATCTCCGAGGTGCCAACTATGAGTGTGTATAAATTCTCGGCGGGGAAATCATTGAGGCGGACGCTCACCTTTTTCCCTTCCAGCGTTGAGCACCATGGATGTTGGGCATCTTTCGTCTTGTCCCAGATTATAGTTTTTGCGAGATAATCCTTTATCTTCATCACATCTACAATATACGCCAACCTTATTCAAAAACCAAGCTTCTTGTTGATCCCCGCGTCTGTGCGGTATGAACCTCTGATGATCGCTTCGTAAATCTCGTTTTCCGCTAATCCCTCAGTTTTCAAGCGTTTAACAAGGAACTGAAAGGTCGGGCCGTGAGGCGAACCGTAAACTTGTAAATCCCTGCGACGAAGCATCTCCACTTCATTCTTGTCGGCCATTAGTGACCGCGCTGCTCTCCGTTTGTCATGTCTGTATTTCCATGCCATCCTGGCACGAACTTCTAATGAAACTCCTTCTTTTTTCCATTGCCCGTTTAGCTTTGGGATCTTTGCAAGTTCGTCGAGATACCAACCGCGAATCTCTGCGTTCGTCTTTGGCGGGCTTTCCATATTCCAATGTGAAAAAACATACCATCGTCGCAGGATATTTGGCCGCTTGTCAAACCTGTGATCCTGCGATTTGAATTGCGGCAGCAGAGGGACGGGTCAGGCCTGCGATTCTGCGATTTTAATTGCGAAAGAGAAAGGACGGCGTGGGGCCGTCCTTTTTTGTTTGATCAGCTTCGCCGATCAATTAGTCCTCCAATGTCTTAGACCTTACAGTCGGTTACTGCTCGAAATGGCATCCTTGTGATTGGCAGGTCGAGCATAACGTCCCGCTAAATACTTACGTCAGGAGAATTAATATGAACACTCATGCTGCAAAAACAGAACAGGAAACGGGAATGGTAACCGGACTATTTGAGGATAAGGAAAGCGCCGAGGCGGTTTACAATTCGCTGCGATCGAGGGGATATACCGACGACGAGATCAATGTCGTAATGTCCGACGCGACTCGTGATAAATATTTCAGGACGCATCCGCTCGGCACGAAGGCGGCAGAAGGAACGGCTGTCGGCGGTTTGGTCGGCGGAACTCTCGGTGCGGTTCTCGGCGGCATTGCTGCGATAGGCACTAATCTTTTCCTGCCCGGACTTGGACTGATCGTGTGGGGGCCGATCGCCGGAGCTCTTGCGGGAGCCGGAGCAGGTGGAGCAGTCGGCGGCCTGGTCGGTGCACTTGTCGGTTGGGGAATTCCGGAGGAACGAGCAAAGGTTTATGCCGACGGCATCAAAGGCGGCGGCACTGTGATCGGCGTCAGGCCGCGCAATCGGGAGGACGCCGAGTATCTGCACAACGAATGGTCAAGCAAGTATAAAGGACGCGAAATATACCGCTAACTCTTGCCCATCGGATCATTATTAAATATTTTGGCCTCGTTTCTTCGACGGGGCCATAATTCCTTTCATCCGGAAGTATGTCTTCGATGGCCCAACTCCTCGGCATAAAAGGCGACGAGCGATAGGCCGATAAGGGCGACGCCGGCGATGAGGAACATCCTCGGTGCAAAACTAAAAACCCCTGCGAAAAACGCCAGCAGTCCAATGACCGCTATCAGAGTTCCCGCGTTTCTCGCCATTTTTGACATGCTGTTTGCTTGAATCATAAAATTAAACTATCAGAAAAAGACTCAAATCGCTACGCTATCGAGATAAAACTTTGATCAGCGTTTAATTATCAAGCGGGAATACGCCTCCCGTCCGTCATGTTAAACGATCGCTCCGACGAGATCGTATTCGTGGGCTTCGGTGATCTTGACGTTGTAGATTGCACCGATCTGAGGATCGAGGTTCTCGGGCATGTCGTTGATGAGAATGTAGCCGTCGATCTCCTGAGTCTGGCCTTCGAGACGGCCTTGGAAGAGCAGATCGGATTCCTGCGAGAGGCCCTCAAAAATGACCGGATAGGTGTTGCCGATCTTGGCTTTGTTTAACTGCTTGCTGATCTTTGCCTGTTCCTTCATAAGACGGTTTCGACGTTGTTTGGCGATCTTGGAATCGACCTTGTTTAGCAAGTCGTAAGCGGAAGTTCCCTCTTCGTCGGAATAGGTAAAAACGCCGAGGTTGTCGAAGCGGCAGTTTTGGACAAATTTGATAAGCTCTTCAAAATCCGCGTCAGTCTCACCCGGAAAGCCTGTTATAAAAGTCGTGCGAATCGCGATGCCGGGAACTTTTTCACGGACGCGGGCGATCAGCTTTTCGAGAGATTCGCGTGTGCCGCCGCGTTTCATCAACTTGAGCACATTTCGCGAAGCATGCTGCAACGGCATGTCGAGATATTTGACAGCCTTTGGCGTCTCGGCCATGGCGGCGAGAAAAGCGTCCGAGATGTGCGTCGGATAAGCATACATCACCCGGACCCATTCGATGTCGTCGATCTCACCCAACGCTCTTATCAAGGCTGCGAGTGCATCGACCTCGCCAAGGTCTTCGCCATAACGTGACGAGTCCTGTGCGATCAACACCAATTCTTTGACACCTTGTTTCGCCAGATTGCGCGCCTCTTCGATTATTGAACCAAAGCGCCGCGACCTGAAAGAGCCGCGCATCGCCGGTATCGAACAAAACGCGCACGGCCTATCGCAGCCTTCGGCGATTTTGATAAACGCCGTGTGTGATTGCGTGGCACGCATTCGCGGCGTGTATTCGTCGTAAAGATATGTCGCGGATTTGTTGCCGATTGGCGTGATGGTCAGTTTTTTTGCGTCGAAATCTTCGTCCGCCGCCTTGAGAATATCGTTGACCTGCGAAGTGCCGATAAACGCATCTACCTCCGGCAGCTCTTTCATCAAATCGTCGCGGTAACGTTCTACAAGGCACCCGGCAACGATCACGCGGGTAGGATTGCCGTCTTTTTTCCACTGTGTGGCTTCAAGAATGGCGTCAATGGATTCCTGCTTGGCCGATTCGATAAAGCCGCAGGTGTTGACGACGACGGTGTCGGCTTCGTCGGCGTTATTAGTTATTTCGTAGCCGGCCTCGGCAAGCTGGCCCATCATCACCTCGCTGTCAACGAGATTTTTTGGGCAACCGAGACTGACAAATCCGACTTTTTTCATAAGAAATTTACCACAGATGGACACAGATTAACACAGATAAGAAAAAATATATCTGTGTTTATCTTTCTTCATCTGTGGTTTCCAATTCTTCCAACCAATTCTCTATCTCGGCCGCCTCGTCGCGTGTCAGGTTTTTCTCGCCAAAACGGACGCGGTTGTATTTCTCGGTGATGCTGACGGCTTCGGGCATTCCAAGGGCGAACGCAAATTCGAGCGGCGTCTGATGCGGCTCGCGCGTCCAGCCTTTTACGGCAAGAATACGCTGCATTCGGGTGTAAAATTCGACAACGGAAGCATGTCGTTTCTTAAAGAATCGATCCCAAATCTGCTGCCAAATGTCGAGGCGTTTTATTTTTTGATAGAGCCAAACGATCAGCAAAACTCCCAACACCGCAGCGGCCAGAAAGGCTACTCCATAGCCTATTGCGGCAAGGCTGCCTTGCATTCCACTATCGCCTCGCACCTCGGTCCACCATTTTGCGAGAACGTTCTGCGCGTTGCTGAGATACGACGAGATCCGCGATTGGTAATCCGCAAAACTGCTGCGAACCGTATTCGCGAGCGAACGCTGCTCTTGGTTGTCGTAGGCGACAAAACGCTGGATCCAAAATGATTCGAGGGCTTCGAGGTATTTGTTGAACGCGGCCGCGATGCCGGTCGTGGGCGACGAAACGGGCTGGCCGGCAAACGGCGTCGGGTCGAATGTTACCCAGGCGTCTTCTTTTGGAAAATAGACCTCGACCCAGGCGTGAGCGTTCCGCTGGCGGACGATCGTCGTGCCGACGGCGTCATTGTAATCGCCGCCGTGAAAGCCGTTGACAACGCGTGTCGCAATGCCCTGCGTGCGCAGCATCACAGCCATCGCGGTGGCAAAATATTCGCAATGGCCTTCGCGGACGTTGAAGAGAAAATCGGCGAGCGGCTCGCTGCCGCCGGCCTTTTTTTCGAGCGTGTAGCCGAGATTATTTTGCAGATACGATTCGACAGCGTGGGCTTTGTCGTAACGATTTTTTGCGGACGCGGTTATCGTTTCCGCAAGCTTTGCGATACGCGGATCATACGCGGGCGGCAGATGAACATAGTTTCTAAGGTCTGCGGCATAGGGCTGGTCGTCTGCCCGCAATTCGGTAAGAGACGGTAAACTGCGATCAGAGAAAACTTTGTAACTGGTGCGTTCGAAATTGCGCGGATAGCTCAGGCCGCCGTAAATGTCCTTGTAAACAATGGGAAAATTGCCCTGCACGGCGACGGCTCGCGGCAGAGCGAACAGGACGGGCGTGTCGAGCGGTTCGAGATAGATGGTCTGCACCGTGCGGTTTTCGCCGCTCGATACGGGCTCGATGTGGATAAGGTCGTCGTTTCCTTTTTCAATTACGGCTTTGGTTTGCCCCTTAGATCTGCTCCACGATTGGTTATCAAAAGTATCGAGCGCGACGCCGCGAAAGTAAAGATTGCTGTCGGATTTGTCGTCTTCCAGCTTTACGCGCATGACGACCTCGTCGGTTTGGTTGATGCGGCCAAAACCGCCGAGCCGGACGGTATCGGAAAAGCCCGACTGCGTATCCATACCAAGTTGACCACCGCCAAAACCGGCGCCGCCGACACGCGGCAGCAAAAAGAACAGAGGCAGCGCCAAAGCGACGATAAACACGATCAATGCAACGGCCGCCGTCGGCAGGCGGCGAACAGGCAAAGCGGTTTGCGATTCGGAGCTTGGGTCGTGACCGTCGGGTTCCTCACCGCTGATTTTCAGCTCGACGGCACGCGAGGTTTTTCTGATCTCGAACGCGATGATCGCGCTGACCATCACGAGCAGATACGCGAGGAACGTCGCCATATACAGAGGGCTGATGCTCAGGCCGGCGGCGAGCAGCACTTCGAAAAACGACATCAGGTAGAGAAATATCCAATCGCGGTCGCTCTTTTTTTGCAGGAGCTTGACCGCTGCCAGCGCGAGGATCATCTGAGCCAGGACACCCGCGACAGCCGTTTCGCTGTTTGTAAAAGCGATGATCTGAAACTTCCACGCCAGAGCAAACGCGGGCAGAGCGAGGACGATCAACACAGTTCCGAGCTTTTCCGAAATCTGCCACCGCGAGCCCTCGATCCGCCACGCCGCGATCATCAACGCGACAAACACCAACGTCCCGACAACGCCAAAAGCCCCCGAAACCCACAACGACAAAAAGCCGCAAAAAACGGCCGCGTAGGAAACAAGACGGAAAAATTTCTCAAAGTTCATCTCGAGGCGAATAATCTCACAATTAGATTATAACGCCTGAGCGAAATTTGGTTGCAAAAACTTTCCTCCAAAAAGCGGGGGCAAGCCCGCCTTCCTTACTGCGATTTAAGTTTCTTGACTTTTTTCTTTTTGTCTTGAATAAGGAACAACTTGAAAACCTTCATCAAGTTACTCTAGAACAGTCTGGAAGGCGGGCTTGCCCCCGCTCCTGCATTCAATAAGAAATCTCCACTCGCCCGTCAGATACCATGACTATCGGTTCGCCCTCGTTGAACATCATCCGCTCAAATGTCAGCGGCGAGGTAGAACCCACCGCCCCAACCGCCGTGCCGGCCAACTGCCTACGGCCTACGGCCAACCGGCCGCCCGGCGGTGTTTGTCCAGTTGCCGGAAACCTCGCCCATCAGCAGGGCGACAAAGTCCTCGCCTGTTACATTGCCGGAAACCGATGCATAACTCCTGTTTACCGGCATAAATATCCAAGTTCCCGCCGATCCCGAACCTGGAACCCCGGCCGCGTAGCGGGCTATCTGGCCGGCGTCGAATGATGAGATCGTGCCGTTTCCGCTGACGTCGGCAACGATCAACTGCGTGGCGTTCAACTGCGGATTTGGCAGCCCGGCGACGTGCAGCGCGATCCTGCCTGCATCAAACGAGCTTATCGCGCCGTTGACGCCCCCGACCTTAGTCGGTGTAACGGTGTAGGAACCCGATCCAAATCCGCTGAGCGAATAAGTGCCGTCTGGGAAACCGGAAAAAGTAGAAACCGGAACCGACCCCGCCCCGCTCAACAATACATTAGAAACAAACCGCGGCGTCGGAGCGCCGATAGCGTTGCCGTAGGTAACGGTTCCGGTGATCATGGGAGCAGCCACAAGAAAAGCATTCCGCACCGATTCCTGGATGCTCTCCGAGCTGTTGTGGATGCCGCCGCGATAATAACCGCGCGCGCGGATGTAGAGGTTCTGCCCGGTCGCGAGGTTCAAACCTGTCAGAGTCCAGTTGCTGCCGGACGCGCTGCCGTTGCCCAGGGGCGTGTAGTTCACATAGTTGGTGGACGACTCAAAGGTAACGCGGGCGAGTTGCGGGCTTGAGCCGCCGCGTGTCCAGGTAATGGTGGTTTGCGTCACCGCCAGGTTTTGCAGCGCGGCGGTGTCGTTATTCAAACGAGCGAAAAGGCTGCGCGCCTGTCCGCCGATGCTGGTGAACTCGCCGCCCGCTAAAATCTTGCCGTCCGTCTGCACCGCAATTGAATAGACAATGCTGTTCGCGTTCGGGTCGAACGAATCTGCCAGGCCGTTCGTGGGATCGAGCCGGGCGATGCGATTGCGTGTCTGTCCGCCGATGCTGGTGAACTCGCCGCCCGCTAGAATCTTGCCGTCTGTCTGCATCGCGATTGAATAGATAAAATTGTTCGCGTTCGGGTCGAACGAATCAGCCAAGCCGGTGGTGGCATCGAGCCGCGCGATGTAGTTGCGCGTCTGTCCGCCGATGCTCGTGAACTCGCCGCTCGCTAAAATCTTGCCGTCCGTCTGCACCGCGATTGATTGGACAAAACCGTTCGCGTTCGGGTTGAACGAATCAGCCAGGCCGTTCGTGGCATCGAGCCGGGCGATGCGGTTGCGCGTCTGTCCACCGATGCTAGTGAAACCGCCGCCCGCTAAAATCTTGCCGTCCGCCTGCATCACGATTGATAGGACAATACCGTTCGCGTTCGGGTTGAACGAATCAGCCAGGCCGGTCGTCGCATCAAGCCGGGCGATATAGTTGCGCGTCAGTCCGCCAATGTTCGTGAAAGTGCCGCCCGCTAAAACCTTGCCGTCCGCCTGGAGCCCGAGGGCCAGGACAATTTTGCTCGCGTTCGGGTTGAACGAATCAGCCGATCCTGTGATGGGGTCGACCCGGGCGATAAAGTTGCGCGTCTGTCCGCCCATGCTCGTGAAATTGCCGCCCAGTAAAATCTTGCCATCCGTCTGCACCACGATGGCATTGAGTTGAC
>JAYVFJ010000410.1:0-2705 GCA_043773225.1 Chloracidobacterium sp. | reverse complement strand
CGACACGTCGCTCGGTGGGTTGGAACGCAGTGATTGGGTTCTCGAACAAGAAAACGCAAAGATTCTTGTTCTCGAACTCGGTGCCAACGATCTGCTTCGCGGCGTTCCGGTCGCGCAGATGAAGGGCAATCTCGACAAAATTATCCGCAAAGCGAAAGCCAAAAAATTGAAAATACTGCTTTGCGGAATGCTCGCTCCGCCGACTATGGGCGCGGAATATCAGCGCGATTTTACGCTTGTCTTTCCCGATCTTGCCACCGAGCATAAGGTCGAGTTTTTACCGTTTTTGCTTGAGAATGTTGCGATGAAAAAAGAACTCAACCAGGCCGACGGCATCCACCCAAACTCCGAAGGCGAAAAGATAATGGCCGACAATATTTATAAGGCTCTAAAGCCGATGCTCGTAAAATAATTTTTTTAGCCACAAAAAGCACAAAAGTCACAAATTGTCCCCCTCGATTTTTTGTGCTTTTGTGCCTTTTGTGGCCAATTTTGCTAGAATCTTTCCTATGTTCAGCGATAATTTCAGACGCGGTGAGGGAAATACGAAAGGCATGGCCGGATCGAAAGCTGTGTCGAAAATAGCCGATTTGGGCTGGAAGGCTTTTCAGGCGGTGAATCGTGCAATTCCTGAGGGCGAATCTATAAAACCGTCGTGGGCAGCCGAGCCGTTGCTAAAGTCTTACGAGCGCACAGCGCCGCCGCTTGGTTTTCCACGTGAGACTGACAGCCTTTGCCCGGCGTGTGTTAAATCGGTTCGCAACGGCGTCATTTCTGGCGACATTCCGCTGAATATTTTGATGGACGCGCATCCGGGTGAGATCAAGGCTGAAATTTTGGAAGAGAACGGCCAGGTCATTATGCGAAAGACCTGTCCGACGCATGGTGTTTGCGAAGACGTTCTGGCGACCGACGCTCGGTTTCTGGAAAGGATCGAATCGTTGTTTTACGGCCGCGATTTTAAGGCGGCCGAGGACAAGCACGTTCATCATCACGGCACGTCAGACATCAAATTCGGACGCGGTGCGGTGCTGACCGTTGACCTGACAAACCGCTGCAACATGATGTGCAATCCGTGCTTTATGGATGCCAATCAGGTCGGCTATGTGCACGAGCCGACGTTTGAAGATACAAAAGCGATCCTCGACCGTGCGGTTTCATTTAAGCCAAAGCGTCAGATAATCATATTGTTTTCGGGCGGCGAGCCGACATTGTCACCTTACTTTTTGGATGCGGTTGCTTACGCCAGAAAGGTCGGTTTTTACCGCATCTTGGCAGCGACGAACGGTATTCGATACGCCGAGGACATCGAGTTTTGCAAGGCGGCAAAAGAGGCAGGACAGCATGGCGTTTACCTGCAATTTGACGGGACTAACGAAGAAGACAACAAGCATCGCGGCGTTGGAAATCTCTTTGACGTAAAGCTCAAAGCTATCGAGAATCTCGCTTCGGTCGGCATTAAGGTGACGCTCGTCACGACCATCGTCAATTCGTGGAACAACAACGGCATCGGCTCGATCGTGAAATTTGCAGCCGAAAATATCGACAAGGTTCAGACGATCGCGTTTCAGCCGGTGAGTTTTACGGGACGTGACGAGGATATTTCAGACAAAGACCGTATTGAGCAGCGCTACACGCTCGCGGGTATGACGCACGATCTAAAAGACCAACTCGGCGGCGTGCTCGAACCGCTCCGCGATTGGTTTCCGCTTTCGAGTTATTCGGCGTTTACGTCGGTGATGGATATGCTGCAGGGTGCGGACGCACCTTGGGGTTGGTCGTCATGCAACTGCCATCCGAACTGCGGCATTTTTACGCTGATCGTGGTGAATAACAAGACGAACGAGATGCGTTCGCTTTTTGAGTTTTTCAACTACGAGCAGTTTATGAAGGACGTGGCTACGATCACGGACACCGCTCGCGGCAAAAAGCTCACGATGGCCCAGCTTGCAATGGCGATCATGCGAAATTATGACGCCTCGCGAGCACCCGAAGGCTTTCCGATCTCGCAGATCGTCAATCTTTTCAAACCGAGTTCGACCACATCGAACAGCGACCGCAACGACCGTATGCAGGTCGAACGAAAGGATGATGATGTTTGGCGTGTGCTTTGTGTTGAGGGGATGTGGTTTCAGGACCTCTTTACATACGATTTTCGACGCACCGAGATGTGTGTAATTCCATACGGCACGCAGGAGGGTGAAATTTCTTTCTGCGCTTACAACACTGGCGTCGGCTGGCGGCAGATCATCGAAGAAATGCACAAAACCGCGTCGCTTTCCGAGTGGTATAAAGACCACGGCCGTCACGCCGTCTATGCAAAGGGCCACGAAGTTCCGAACATTGGTAAAGTGCGTTCGTTAAGCCTGCCTGTGATCGCAAAGGTTTTGGAACAGGATATAGACAAAGCGGCGGTCTCGCCTTATTTGGTTGAAGAAGACGAATTGGTAGGAGTTTAGAAACCGCGAAACACACGAAAAGCGCGAAAGGACTTCTTTAGCTCCTTTCGCGTTTTTCGCGGTTAGAATTAGAATGAACAGCCTTGTTTTTTCAAATATGCTTCATCGCCCGGCGAGGACAGTAGTCAGCATCGTCGGGATCGGCGTTGGTATTTTGCTCATCGTCTTTACCATTGGCCTGACGAACGGCACGATGCGTGAGCGTGCTGCGAGAGAATCGAATGTCGGGGCAGAGATAATGTTTCG
>JAYVFJ010000409.1:0-5126 GCA_043773225.1 Chloracidobacterium sp. | reverse complement strand
AACTCAAATTTTGAAACAAAGCCGTTGACATCAGGCGTATTTAGCAATAAATTCGAGTAATTCCAACTTAGGAGGATATATTTTATGTCAGTCAAAGCTATACCGGAGGGCTATGAAGGCATTACGCCGTATTTGATTTGCAAGAATGCCGAAGCCGCCATTGATTTTTACAAACGCGCGTTTGGCGCGGTCGAACTGTTTCGCATTGGCGGGCCGGGAATGGTCGGCCACGCTGAAATGAAGATCGGCAACGCGATATTTATGATGGCGGATGAATTTCCGGATATGGGAGCTGTCGGCCCGGAAACCATCGGCGGCTCGCCCGTGAGTCTTTACATTTATGTCGAGGACGTGGACAGTTTCACTGAAAAGGCCGTTGCCGAAGGCCTGGAAGTGCTAAAGCCGGTCGCGGACCAATTCTACGGCGACCGTTCGGGACACTTTAAGGATCCGTTCGGCCATCTATGGGGCTTTGCCACGCACAAGGAAGATCTCTCACCCGAGGAACTAAACGAACGGGCAAAGGCCGCTCACGGAGGCTGATCTTAGGTCGCTTTTGACTGCTTTAGCTCGTCTTTTTCTATTTGCTCGATCTTTTCAACACGACGCTCGTGCCGCCCGCCTTCAAAATCGGCTGATAGCCAGGCTTTTACTATCTTGTCGATCTCATCCTGAGGCACGAAGCGGGCAGGGAGAGACAGAACGTTCGCATTATTATGCTGACGTGATAATCGAGCAATGTCCTCGTTCCAAGCGACAGCTGCACGAATGCCGGGAACTTTATTTGCGGCTATCGCCATTCCTGTGCCCGAACCGCAAACGAGAAGGCCGCGCTCAAATTCACCGGCGGCAACGGCTTCGCCGACCTTTTGCGCGTAATCGGGATAATCGACCGAATCGCAAGAATACGTGCCCATATCCTCATAGGCGATGCCGATCTCGTCGAGCGTCTTTTTGAGATTTTCCTTATCTTCAAACCCGGCGTGGTCTGCGGCTAATGCGATCTTCATAATTTCTTTCCTCTCAAAAATAATATTAGCCGTTTGCAGATGATTAGAACAGGATGGACATGATGAACAAGAAAAAATCCTGTATATCCTGTATATCCTGTTAAAAAATTTGGTGGTGCGGGCAAAAGGACATATACTTAATGTTTGCTGTAATGATGCTTAGAACGCAAATAAAAATTATTTTACTTTTCGTGTTTTTCGCGTGTTTCGCGGACACATCTCTAGCGCAGGATTTTTTGCCAGAACTCGTGAAACGCATCAAACCTTCGGCTGTTGCGATAGAGACTTTTGATTCAAAGGATAATACCATTTCGCGCGGAAGCGGTTTTTTTATCGCGCCTGACCGCGTAATTACGAACAGGCATGTTATTGAGCGCTCTTCGCGTGTCGAGATTCATCTGCTCGACGGCAAGAAATTTCCGGTTCGCGGCGTGTTGGCAGTTGACGGCGAAGGCGATCTTGCGCTGCTTCAGGTTGACGTTCCGAAAGCCCTGGCAATCCCGCTGCCGATAGTGCGGGCCGCTCCGCAGGAGGGTGAATCCATTGTCGTTATCGGCAATCCGTATGGTCTCGAAGGCAGCGTATCGAACGGCATTGTTTCAGCGGTTAGGGAGATCTCCGGCTACGGAAAAATAATTCAGATCACGGCCTCTATTTCGCCCGGCTCGTCCGGCTCGCCTGTTGTTAATATGGCCGGACAGGTTATAGGCGTCGCAACTTTGCAGGCCGCCGAGGGGCAGAACCTCAATTTTGCAGTGCCCGCCGAACGAATCGCGCAGCTGCGCGTAAACGATCTTCAATCTTTTTCATCGCTTAGCGCCGAAAGTCAAAAGAACAAGCGTTCGTCCGCCGAGCGGCTTTATTCGCAGGGACTGGCACAGCTTTCGCGCGACGATTACGCGCGTGCGTTGCCGTATTTTGAAAAGGCGGTCGAGGCCGACTCGAATTATGCTGAAGCATGGTATCAGGCAGGCTATTGTTACGGCCAGCTCGGGCGTCACGCCGATGCTCTCAAGGCGTCGCGCCAAGCGGCAAAGCTTCGCCCCGAATGGCCGGCGACTTTTGTAAATATCGGGGCTTCCAGCTACGCACTCGGCCAATACAAAGACGCGGTTGAGGCTTATAAGCGGGCGATAAGTCTCGATGACAGCAACGCCGATATTCAATACTCGCTTGGCCTTACATTCGGCAAAATGAACCGCTCCGCCGAAGAAATCCTCGCCTACCGCCGCGCGATAGCCATCAAACCTGATCAAGCAAACGCCATCGAAAGGCTCGGCCTCGCGCTGTTCAAACAGCAGCGTTATGCCGATGCCGCCGCGGCTTTTGAACAGCTAAAGATCTACAAACCCGACGGAAAAACCTACAATTACCTCGCCGAATGTTATCTCGAAATAGGCAAATCAGAAGAAAGCATAGAGGCATTGAACAGCGCCCTCGGCTACAACCCCGACTTTGAAAAAGCCCGATACAATCTCGGCCGCGCCTATATCAAACTCGGCAACCCCGACATGGCGCAGGTGCAATACGAGATACTAAAAAATTCCCGCTCCGACTGGGCCGACCGGTTGTTTGTTCTTTTGAATCCTTAGAAATTATTGATCAGATTGGCGGGTCGTTCTCATTGGCCGGGCCGCCGTGGTGATCTCCCCCGTAGATTACGCCGAACTCATTGACAAAAAATGACCTGCGGCCTGTCCTTCCGTATGTTTGCGGAACAGCATTGGCCCTATACCCTGCTGACTGCGTCGGCGTTTGCGGAACAACTACGACCGAGATCGAATACCCGCTACGTAGGCCGGAAGCAAGAATTACATCTATTAACCCTGCATCCGCGAGCCCCAGCAGTCCAGTATAATTGTGGTTATTCCCATAAGTTGCGAACCATGTCACTTCGGCGCTATGGATCGTTCGCATGCTCGCGATGGCACGTTGTTCGTTGTCGGCGATCGAACCGCCGCAACAGTCGCTGATGGGCGGGTCGTTCTCATTGGCCGGGCCGCCTTGGTGGTCTGCTCCGCGAATTACTCCGCTGTCATCGACGAAGAATGACCTTATACCAGTTATCCCGTATATCTGAGGAATAGCGGTGGCCCTATATCTTGCCGATTCAGTCGGTGTTGGGGGAAATGCTGTGACAGAGATCGAATACCCGCGTAGTTGGCCCGAAGCGAGACTAGGATTTATCAATCCTGCCTGTGCAAGTCCGGCCAGTCCGGTATAATGCGCGTTATTGCCAGAAGTTGCGAACCAAGTCACTTCGGCGCTATGAACCGTCCGTATGCTTTGGATGATGCATCGTTCGTTTTCAGCGATCGAACCTTGAGGACATTCGTCGAGAATGGGGTCGGCTTCGCTTGCCGGCAGACCGCCGTTATCGGCGGCGTGTATGTCACCGTTGACACCGACAAAAAATGACCAGCGTCCTCCTCTTCTATAAACCCGCGGCGTCGCTGTTAAGGTATAAGCTGATGGTGAAGTCGGAGTCGAAGGTGTTAGGGACACCACAAAAACGTAGCCGTATTGATTCCCGGTTGCTAACGGAGCATCAATCAACTGCGCCCGTCTCAAAGCCCTCAAAGATCCGTAATTTCCAGTTCCGCTCGTTGAGAAATATCTCCTTTCGGCGCTGCGAAGAGTTTGGACTGCCTGAAGTACATTTCTTTCGTTTACAGACTGCGGATAATCAGCCGCAGCGGATGATGCACCGGCGGATACAATGAGCAAAAACAATGCTCGGCAAACGAAACTAATCATTTTCATACAAACTCCCTTCGGATCCGGCCTTATACGGACAGCATTAAACATACATTAGTAATACGGTTATTCTAGCAGAATTTCACGGCTTAATTCTTTTTTCTTGCTTCCCGACCTGATTCGATTGCGTCTGACTTTAGAATTTTGGCGGCAACGGCTAATATCAACCTATAGAATATGGAATTAACAGTCGCAATCACGGGTGCTTCTGGCACGATCTATGCTCATCGGACATTGCAGCTTCTGGCAGCGAGCGGCGTTGTTGAAACCATAAATCTGATCATCTCGGGCACGGCGGTGACGGTCGCGCAGGTCGAAATGGGGGCAAACCTAAAAGAATCGGACACTGCGAGTATCAACGCATGGCTCGGGTTGCCGGCGGATTCAAAGCTGATACGCTTTTGGCGGCTCGACAATTTTGCGGCAAAGCCTTCGTCAGGCTCGAACAAGCAGGCGGGCATGATCGTCGTGCCGTGTTCGATGGGGACGTTGGGAGCGATTGCTTCGGGTGCGGGAACAAATCTGATCCATCGCGCGGCTGACGTTTGTCTAAAAGAAGGACGCAAATTGGTTCTCGTTCCGCGCGAGACGCCGTATAGTGCAATTCATCTCGAAAATATGCTGAAACTTGCTCACGCAGGAGCGCGAATCCTGCCGGCAAGCCCCGGCTTTTATCATCGGCCAAAAACGATTGACGATCTTGTCCAGCATTTGTGTTTTCGAATACTCGACCAGTTCGACATTCCGCACTCCAAAAAGTCGCAGTGGACTGGTGAGGAAGTGTCAGAACCACCTGCGGTAGCGGGTGGTTTAACGTAGATTTTGAGTATGCTAAATGAAACCACCCGCTACCGCAGGCGGTTCTGACTTTATGAATACAGTCGAACGATTCTCAAACCGCGTTGCCAATTACGTCAAATATCGTCCTGATTATCCGCGCGAGATAATCGGTTATCTAGAAGAAAAGTGCAGTTTGACGGACAAGTCTGTTATAGCTGATGTTGGTTGCGGGACGGGCATTTCGACAAAGCTGTTTCTCGAGAACGATAATCATGTCTTCGGCGTCGAACCGAACGCAGCTATGCGCGATGCAGCGATTGAATATCTTTCCGCGTTTCCACATTTTACTCCGGTTGATGGCACATCGGACGAAACAACATTGCAAGATGCGTCAGTTGATTTCGTTGTTGCGGCACAGGCTTTTCACTGGTTCGATGCAGAAAAAACTCGGCCTGAGTTTCATCGTATTCTCAAACCCGGCGGTTATATCGTGCTCATCTGGAATGAGCGGCAATTGGACACCACGCCGTTTCTTATTGAATACGAGGCGTTCTTGCTCAAACACGCTAACGACTACGG
>JAYVFJ010000408.1:0-8225 GCA_043773225.1 Chloracidobacterium sp. | reverse complement strand
AAAAGAGTTTGCATCGAGTTTTAGGATGTCACACGGACGACCAAGGACTTCTCCTTTTGAGAGAAAACCACTTATAAAGTCCTGTATTTTTTTGCCCTTTCGCATAATGACGATGTTATAGCCGTGGCCGATCGTTTTGTCAGTCGAGCCGTGGAGGGAAACGAGGAAAGCATCTTTTACCGCTTCGGGCGAATCGGGTTCATCCCAAAAATCAAACCCGAGAGCCGACGAATGCGCGGGGAAATAGGCATACGGTTTTGCAACATTTTTACAGCCTTGCTTGCGAGAAAATTGTGGGTCGGCAAAGATCTTTCCGTTCGACGAATAGCAATATGGCCAGCCGTAATCTCTGCCGTCTTTGAGCGCGTAAAACGTTTCGTCCGGTTTCTTGAGTCCAAGATGATCCGAGCCTTGGCCCGAAGCCCAGAGGAAATTGCCGATCCATTTCAGCCCGACGGCATTTCGCAAACCTCCGGCAAATTCACGCTGCTGCGAGCCGTCAGGATTCATTTCGATAACGCTTGCCCGCACCTTTTCTTTTTCTATGCACGCGTTGCAGGAAGATCCGACCGAGACGTAAAGTTTGCCGGCGGGCGAGAACGCAATGGTGCGCGTCAGGTGCCAGCCGCCGTATTTATAGCTCAGGCCGTAGTCTGGAAAAGTCGCGATCGTTTGTGGATTCTTGTCGGTCGGCGATGTTTCACCGCTTGTAAATTTTCGCCTCGTGAGCTTGTCGGTCTCGGCAAGATAGAACCAGTCTTGTCCATTCCCGTCACGATAAAACTGAACGCTGTTCGGATTCTTAAGATCTGTCATGTAAGGAATGACCTTAGAGAATTTACCGGTTTGAGTATCCCAGCCATCGAGAATATAAACCACTCCGCGTTTGTTATCCGTCAGGTTATACATATCGGTAACGAAGATTCGCCCGTCCGGAGCCTTTCCAAAAAAGCGGACGCGTTTCAACCCTTCAGCAGCTGGAATGATCTCGAACTCAGCCGGAAGATTCAGATTGAACGACTTGCCGTCTCTTAATGTGACTTTATGGGGAACAAGTTTTGGCTGTGCGGCCAAAAATATAGGACAAAGAAGAATGGTAAGAATAATTAGGCTTTTCATTTGATTCGTGTTATTCGTGTAATTCGTGGCAAAAGGACAATTATGAAAACTGATAAATTTCGCATCGCGGAAAACTCAAAAGCAAACCTCGCTGATCATCCGACGGGTTTCACCGGCGATTATACCGAGAAAAAGGAAGCGGTAAAAGACCTTGAGAAAAATGTTCAGCGGCTGAGGGAGCTTCAGGATGTTTTATATGCACAGGACAAGTATTCGCTGCTGCTGATCTTTCAGGCGATGGACGCCGCCGGCAAGGACGGCGCGATCGAGCATGTGATGAGCGGCGTTAATCCGCAGGGCTGTCATGTCGTGTCGTTCAAACAGCCTTCGTCCGAGGAGCTCGATCACGATTTTCTCTGGCGCTGTCAAAAAAATCTGCCCGAACGCGGAAAGATCGGCATCTTTAACCGCTCGCATTACGAAGAGGTCCTCGTGGTGCGTGTTCATCCGAAAATACTACAATTTCAACAGTTACCGGATGAAACTTTGAATGACACGGGCATCTGGAATAAGCGTTTCAAACATATTCGCGATTGGGAAAGCCACCTCGCCGAGAATGGCACACACATAGTAAAATTCTTCCTCAACGTCTCAAAAGAAGAACAAAAAGCACGGTTCCTCTCCCGGATAGCCGAGGAAGAAAAGAACTGGAAATTCTCGATGGGCGACGTTAAAGAACGCGCAATGTGGGACGACTATATGAAGTGTTATAGCGAAGCGATCACAGCCACCTCCACTGAAAAATCGCCGTGGTATATCATCCCGGCGGACAAGAAATGGTTCACGCGGCTAGCCGTTTCCGAGATCATCGTTGAAAAAATGGAATCGCTCGATCTGCATTATCCGGCTGTGACCGACGTGCACAAAGCCGAACTCGCGGAAGCGAAAAAGATGTTGGAAAGTGAAAAGTAAAACTCTCTGTGATCTCTGTGGCTGAAAGTGGAACTTTGGAGGCGAGCTTCGGAGCAAAATATCAGCTATCTGACAACTACTCGTTTTTCGATCAAAACCGGTATGCCCATCGGCGATCTGCCGCTTTGCTTTCGGACCCATATGCGAATAACCGCTCTGCCTTTCTTTGTAAATCGCAGAACGGCCGTATGCCTAAATTCTTTGTAGATCATCGTGCAAATCGTGCCGGGCCGTATTGCTCTCGTCACGTCATACACAAAAATATCGGCGCTTCTGTCCGAGAGAATAACACTCGTGTCGCCCTGCTCGACGCAACCGTTACCGCCGGTGGCGATGGTCACATCGAATTCTGTATTGGCCTTAATTGTTTTAGGCACCATTATGGGATTTGCTTCAGAACTCAACATACCGAGCACCCTTTGAGCATCATAGCCGGGCTGGGCAAAGGCTGTTGAGGAGATGATAAATGTAGCGGCTATAAGAAATATATATTTCATATGGATTTTATAGCTTTCGTGCAGGAGTTTGACTGTCTGGCACAATACGCAAGATACGGTCGTCATCTTTGGCAGGCGAGCCGCGGCCGTCGCGGTTTGAGGTTGAGAAATAGATATAGCCGTCAGGCCCTTCTGCCATCTCTCGTATGCGGCCGTGGGTGCCTTCGAGTAGGTTTTCTTGTTTGACCACCTTTCGTCCGTCGAGAACTACTCGAATGATGCGTGTGCCACGCAAACACCCGAAAAAGAAATTTCCCTTGAACGCCGGAAATGCAGCGCCGTTATAAAACATCGCGCTTGCCGGAGCGCAGGCGGGCGAATATTCGAGCAGCGGCGAGACCATTCCTTCGCGTGTCGCCGTATGATGCACTTCGGGCCAGCCATAGTTATTGCCGGCTTCGAGGATGTTGACTTCGTCGCCTCCGCCGCCCTTGCCTTCAAAGCCGCTCGGGCCGTGCTCGGTTTCAAATGCAAGCCCGCTGCCCGGTTGAAATGCCAACCCTTGAGCATTGCGATTACCTAAAGTCCAAATCTCTGTTCGGTAGCCTGCTTTACCCACGAACGGATTTTCTTTGGGAACGGTGCCGTCGTCGTTTATCCGCAAAGTTTTTCCTGCAATCGAATCTATTTTTTGCGCGAGATTCCAATCCGTAGCGTCGCCGGTCGTAACATACAATTTGCCGTCGGGCCCAAAGCGGCAACGCATCCCGGCGTGATTGGGCGCGCCCGGAATGTGATCTAGGATCACTTTGTCTTCGGCGAATTTTTTGTCCTTGTAAACGTAGCGAACGATTTTTACCTGCTTGCCGTCCTTGTTGTAGGAATACGCCAAATAAACAAAGCCGTTTTTTACAAAATCAGGATGAAGTGTAATGTCCATCAAACCACTCTCGCCTGTCGGTTCGACGTCAGGCACGGTAAAGACAGGCTCGGCCCGCAGATTGCCGTTTTCGACTATGCGAACTCGACCACGGCGCTCGGTTACGAGCATGTCCTTATTCGGCAGCCACGCGAATCCCCACGGCACCTCGAGGCCGGTGGCAACAGTCTCGACGCGAAATTTTGCATCGCTGCTTGGTGTGGAAACGACTGTGTTTTCCGCAAGGCTCGATGACGAGCACGCTGATAAAAAAACAAAAAGGCCCCATATAACTAAGATGAGGCCGGTCTGTTTGTTTATTGAATGATCTGCCATTTTTGACCTACGGAGTTGGTGACGGCGACGGTGAGGGCGACGGCGTCATGTTCATATGTTTTTTGCCAAGCTGCCCGCGAACGGCGCCATTTGGAAACTCTGCATTGTGCACGTTTACATAAAACATCTCAGGCATCTGTCTGAGCCTTTTTATCAGATCGGCAGAGGCGTCAACACATCCCATTGACATTCCGTTCGCAGCCGGCGCGGTCAAAGTCACAACTACCGGGCCGGCGACATCTGCGGCTCCCTCATGAATATGCGCCGCCGTGGCGGTTGCGATATTCGTTACTGCCAAATCATAACAGACCTGATTCTGCCCCTGATTGATGCGGATCGCGGCCATTCCGCCGCCGTCCGTGTCGCCGGGGCCCGGAACTTCGGCCGCTCCGGTAAGCATCGCTTTTAGTTTACGTCCGGCATCATCCTGACCAAATGCAGAACCTGCCACCATTAGTAAAATAGCAAATATTGTAGTTAATTTTATCAATTTCATAACATTACTCCTTATTGTTTGCCGCAAAAATCTATACACAATCGGTGTAACGGCAACAATAAAATATTAGCAACCGCAGTCGCGTATTAATGTTTGACGGAATACATTGCCATCAACGGCATGAAATGAAAATGTTTGCAACTACAGGAAAATGCTAATTGATTTTAGAACCGAGGGCCTTGATCCAGTCGTAGGGTTTCTTTATAAACGAGGCAGTCTTTGAAGCAAACGACCGCTTTTCCGGCTTTGTGTCCAAACGGGCGGTGTGTTGGGTGTTTTCAAATTTGGCGTTTGCCGGCGGCAGTCTTGGATATTTGATCTTGTCCGCTTCCCATGACTTTTGGAAAGCAGCTAGTTGAGAGTCAGGCTTGGCAGCAGGAATTTTTATAAGCGTGTTGGAAAAATAAACACCCGGGTCAGTTCGACGTTTGTTTTTGCGCACATTTGCGGTTGAAATGGCCGCGTAGTTATTTTTGGTTCGTTGAAAACGCAGACGAGAACTATCGTAAAACTCCGCTTCAACAACCCCATCATCCGGTATACCGGCAATGGGGATAGTGCCGGTCGTCGGTGATTTAATGACATAAAGCGATCCGATGGGGCGATTCAACGCATTGTAAGCTGTAAACCCCAACTGCAAAAAAAGTATTATTGCTATTCCAAGAATCGGTAGTTTCATAAATCAAAACCCTTGCGCAGCGTTTATCATTGATAAACACCTCATTCTTAGTATAGAACGTAAAACTAATGGTTGTAAACAAAATCAAAAAAAAATTTAATATAAACGGCGAATTTCTCAGAATTCTCGCTCATAGCTTACAATTTAATGGCAGTAAAGTTTTCGGGGGAGCTATCTATGCTGAGAGTTGTTCGAACGACGAATATTACCCCAAAAACCTGATGCGGATAATACCGACGAAGGGAGAAAAACAATGAGTCAGAAGTCAGAGATCAGAAGTCAGAAGTCAGAAGTTAGCAGCGATCAGGTGAGATTGCCTGCTTCGCGTAAGGTTTACGTCGAGACGAACGGCAATAGCGTAAATCAACACAGGCACAATTTAAGAGTTCCGTTTCGCGAGATCGCGTTGTCGCCGTCAAAGGATTTTGACGGCACGCTGCAGGAAAATCCGCCTGTTCGAGTGTATGACACCAGCGGAGTTTGGACCGATCCGGCGGCGAAATGTGACGTGCGGGAAGGGCTGCCTGCATTGCGTCGTGATTGGATAGTCGAGCGTGGCGATGTCGAGGAATATATTGGACGTGAGGTTTTGCCGCAGGACAATGGTTATTTGACCAAAGGAGCCGAGGAAATAGCGCGTGTTAAAGATAGCGGTGCGCTTGAGGAATTCCCGGGCCTTCGCCGCGCTCCACTGAAAGCCAAACGTGGCGAATGCGTTACGCAGATGCACTACGCTCGTCAAGGCATCGTCACGCCCGAAATGGAATACGTGGCTGTAAGAGAAAACTTAGGCCGGCAGATCGCTTTTGAAACATTGCAGAACGGCGACGGCAGTGACCGTTCCTCGCTTATGCACCAACATAAAGGCGAGTCTTTCGGAGCGTCGATACCGGCATTTGTTACTCCCGAATTCGTCCGCGACGAGGTCGCTCGCGGACGGGCGATCATTCCGAATAATATCAACCATCCCGAATCAGAGCCGATGATAATCGGCCGCAATTTTCTCGTTAAGATCAACGCTAACATCGGGAATTCGGCTATAGCCTCGTCAATTGAAGAAGAGGTCGAAAAGATGCGTTGGTCAACACTGTGGGGAGCCGACACGGTGATGGATCTCTCGACCGGCAAGAATATACATGCGACGCGCGAATGGATTCTGCGAAATTCACCGGTTCCGATAGGCACCGTGCCGATTTATCAGGCACTCGAAAAAGTAAACGGCAAGGCCGAAGATCTGACATGGGAAATCTACCGCGACACGCTGATCGAACAGGCCGAGCAGGGGGTTGATTACTTTACCATTCACGCGGGCGTCCGCTTGCCGTATATCCCGATGACGGCAAAACGCACTACCGGCATTGTGTCACGCGGCGGTTCGATCATGGCGAAATGGTGCCTCGCTCATCACGAAGAAAGTTTTCTCTACACTCGCTTCCGTGAAATATGCGAGATCATGCGAACCTATGATGTTGCGTTTTCTCTCGGCGACGGTTTGCGCCCGGGAAGCATCGCTGATGCGAATGACGAAGCCCAATTTGCCGAGCTTGATACGCTTGGCGAGCTGACAAAGATCGCTTGGGAAATGGACTGTCAGACAATGATCGAAGGTCCTGGTCACGTGCCGATGCACCTTATCAAAGAAAACATGGATAAGCAGCTTGAGATCTGCGGCGAGGCCCCGTTTTACACTCTTGGGCCGTTAACGACCGACATTGCGCCCGGATACGACCATATAACATCAGGCATCGGCGCGGCGATGATCGGTTGGTTCGGCACGGCGATGCTTTGTTATGTAACGCCGAAGGAACATCTCGGTTTGCCAAACAAACAGGACGTAAAGGAAGGCGTCATAACCTACAAACTCGCAGCCCACGCCGCCGACCTCGCAAAAGGCCATCCCGGAGCACAATACCGTGATAACGCACTTTCAAAAGCCCGCTTTGAGTTTCGCTGGGAAGATCAGTTCAACCTCGGCCTCGACCCTGAAAAGGCAAAGGAGTTTCACGATGAAACTTTGCCGGCCGAAGGCGCAAAACTCGCCCATTTTTGCTCAATGTGCGGCCCGCATTTCTGCTCGATGAAAATTACCCAAGACGTCCGCGAATACGCCAAACAACAAGGCGTCGAAGCGGAAAAAGCCCTCGCCGTCGGCATGAGCGAAAAGGCAAAGGAATTCGTGAAAAGCGGCAGCGAAATATATCACGGCAATGTCCCCGAAGGTGCAAAGCACGACCATTGAGTTGTCCTTTGATTCATCCCGAAAAATTGTTTCACAAAATGTGGCACGTGCCACATACGAAATAGAGATGTGGAAGAACCTTTGCAGGTTCTTCCCAGTCAAATTACTAAGCTGTTTGTATGCTCAATGCGTAAATGAATACTCACCGTGCCAGCCGTTTTCATTGAAAGCTTGCAAATAAAACCTGTCTCCATATCGCGCCTTTGGGGAAATTAATATCGTCCCGTAACCTTGCGATATGGTTCGAAGCCCTATTGGTAAATCATTTCGATAAACCATTACGCGGACAGGCTGACGATTTGGTTCATCTACCCAAATCTGCAATTGATTGGCACTCACTACCCGCGCGTTGGTTATGATTGGAGCCGCTTCTGGTGTTCTATAAGGATTATCTATCCACGTCAGCTGGTTGCTCTTTCCTGTCAAACTACAGAAATACCATTGAGGAAGATGAGAAGGATCGTCACACGCAAGTCGCGAACCTGGCCACCCATTATCGAAAGTGTTCGTGATTTCCATGTTTGTTGGTATAACCGACGAATCCCATTTTTCCCAAAGAAAGTTTTGGCTTCCTTGCTGTGGGTCTCCAGTTGTATTAACGACGTTTGGTCGAAATGTCTTATTATTCGTACCAGACAGATTTCTCACCCCGGAAAAAATTACATTCCGATAACCCGACGAATTGCGGAAAAAAGTCATAGTATTATCGTTAAAACGAACATCATTCGGACCGTAGGCATCCGCGATGTCGCCACACCACACGAATTGAACCGCCGTTCCGCCCCATGGATATACGTCTTCAGAATGTAGATTAGAGATCCAATTTTGTGAAACATCAAGCTCTCTAATGTATCGGGATGTGCCCACCCGAGGGTCTCGCACTCCAAATGAATATGGCGACGCACTGGGAGTAGGATCTCCACGAGTTGTAACGCCAGTAGAATTAACTACAACATTCCCCTGAATCAGGACTTTTCGAATCGGGCCATTTGAGGTGGTCTAATTTAGCCGGACACGAAACTCTCTGTAAAATGGGAGTATGAAGAAATATGATGATGAATTCAAACGGGAAGCAGTGAGGAAGGTAT
>JAYVFJ010000407.1:0-3160 GCA_043773225.1 Chloracidobacterium sp. | reverse complement strand
ATCAACTGGCCGTCAACAACGCCCGTTTTGAACGAGTAGATGTCGGCGTTGTCCTTCATGAACTTCGAAATTGCTTTCGTAAGGACGACGGGATCATTCTCTGTCCACGCGATAGCGGTAACGCCTTTCAAATGCCCGGTCGTTTCTTCAAACTGAGTGCCCTTGACGGCGATACGAGCCAGCGTGTTCTTTACAACCTGATAACTTGCTCCCGCTTCGCGCAGGCTGCGGCGAAATTCCTGATCCTTGGTGACGGTCAACTTTGTAAAGCTGACGACCATTGCGGATTTTGACGCGGCAAGCGACTCGGTGAGGGCGGTTAGATCTCTTTGTTTTGTTTCTCTTGATTTCATATCGGTAATTTAATAGGACATATGAGTCCTATGAGTCATATATGTCCTATTGCCTATACATACGCCAGCTCGTCGAGCAGAACGCCCGGGCTCATCGTTGCGGCCAGGTTAATTTTCTTCAGGTAACGGCCCTTTGCCGTGGTTGGCTTTGCCTTCATCACCGCGGTGATCAAAACCTTTGCATTCTCGGCGAGTTTTGCCTCGTCGAACGACACTTTGCCGACAGGCGAGTGAATAACGCCCGTTTTGTCAACGCGGTATTCGACCTTGCCTGCCTTGGTTTCTTCGATGGCAGTTTTCACGTCCATCGTCACCGTTCCTGTTTTTGGATTTGGCATCAGGCCTCGAGGACCGAGGACCTTACCTAATTGGCCGACCTTGCCCATCATGTCAGGCGTCGCAATGAGTGCGTCAAAATCGAGCCAGCCGCCTTTGATCTTTTCGACCAGATCGTCGCCGCCAGCCATGTCGGCACCGGCATCTTCGGCTTCCTTGATCTTGTCACCCTGAGCGATAACTATGATCCTTTTCGCCGTTCCGCCCAAGCCGTGCGGTAGAACGATCGTTCCGCGAACAAGCTGGTCAGCCTTTCGCGGGTCAACGCCCAGCCACATCGTCAGTTCGACGGTCTCGTCAAACTTGGCAAACGCGATCTCTTTCAATTTCGACACAGCTTCTTCAAGCGTATGCCTTTTATGCGGCTCAATTTTTTCAAAGGCCGCAAGGTATTTCTTGCCTCTTTTCATTTTACCTCCAGGTGTTAACGAGCAATCTGGTTGCTCTCCCTATAGGTCATATAGGACGTATGAGTCCTATAAGTCCCATTTCCTAACCTTCGACAGTCAGACCCATCGACTTCGCCGTTCCCTCGATCGTCTTCATTGCAGACGCGAGGTTGGACGTGTTGAGATCAACCATTTTTAATTTGGCGATCTCCTCGATCTTTGCACGTGCAATTGTGCCGATCTTTTCTTTGTTCGGCTTGCCCGAACCCTTTGCAATTCCCGAGGCCTTTCTCAAAAGATCGGCGGCGGGCGGCGTTTTCGTCTCAAATGAGAACGAACGATCCGCGTAAACCGTAATTACGACCGGGACTTTCATGTCCGGGTCGTCGTTTTGCGTTTTGGCGTTGAACGCCTTGCAAAACTCCATGATATTCACGCCGTGCTGGCCAAGTGCCGGGCCGATCGGCGGCGCCGGATTCGCCTTGCCGGCGGGAATCTGCAACTTAATGTAACCTTCTATCTTCTTTGCCATTCTCTAGTAAATCGTGAATAGTGAATCGTGAATCGTTATAGTTTTTTCTATTTACGATTTACGATTCACGATTAACGCCTCTTATTCTTCTTCTGCAAACGTAACCTTTTCAACTTCTAGGAAACTCAATTCATACGGCGTCGAGCGGCCAAAAATGGTGATCGAAACCTTGAGCGTGCTCTTGTCCTCGTTGACTTCCTCGACCTTGCCGGTAAAGCTGGCGAACGGGCCGGATTTGATCCTGACGACTTCGCCGACCTCGTAGGTGAACTTCGGTTTCGGCTTTTCGGTTGCGACCTCGATGTTACGAACGATCTGATCGACCTCTTCCTGCGTCAGCGGGGTAGGATCTTTGCCGCCCAAAAATCCGGTCACCTTCGGCGTCGATTTGATCGCGTGAAACACGTTATCGGGCGGTTTCTTATTATCTCCGCACTCAATCTCGACCAGCACGTAGCCCGGATAGAACATACGTTCCGAGACATACTCTTTGTTGCCGCGCATCTCGACGACCTTTTCCTTTGGCAGCAAAACCTCGGTTATCTGGTCGGTGAGCTCCATGTCGCGGATCCTCGCGTGGAGGCTCTCGACAACCTTGTTCTCATGCCCCGAATAGGTGTGGATAAAATACCACTGCTTCATCTTCAAATATCCTTTAAGCTCCGGCGATCTTGTTGATCGCCCATGTCAGAGCTTCCAAAACGTAGATCCATGCACGATCGATCAAAAACAAATACGCCGCAAAGAACATTACACTGACGATCACAATGACCGTGGTGCTCTTGACGTCATTGGACGAAGGAAAAGTTGTCTTGTCCAACTCGGCACGGGTTTTCTGAATAAACTCGCCGATGCCTTCCTTATGTTTTGTGTGCCCGTGGGCAACTGCTTCTGACATGTTATTTCTTACTCCTGGCTTTGAAATCCAAAATCCCAAATCCAAAATCCCAAATTGATTGTGGCAGGGGTAGCAGGACTCGAACCCGCACCTAAGGTTTTGGAGACCTCCATGCTAACCATTGACACCATACCCCTAGACCGATTTGCGATTTTCAATTGCCGATTTGTTTTGTGCTGAGCAATCGCAAATTACAAATCGAAATTCGCAAATTCCTATTTGTTTTCCTTGTGCACTCGATGGCAGCGGCAGCGGCGGCAAAACTTTTTAAGCTCAAGCCTGTTCGGCGTGTTCTTTTTATTCTTTGTCGTCACGTAGTTACGCTCTTTGCACTCGGTGCACTGCAAAATTATGTTATCTCTTGGCATAAATTCCTCAGTAGTCAGTAGTCAGAAGTCAGAAGTCAGAAGTCAGAATTCTGACTTCTGGATTCTGACTTCTAAAATTCTATTCAACAATATCCGAAACCGTTCCGGCTCCGACCGTTCTTCCGCCTTCGCGGATGGCGAAGCGGAGGCCTTTTTCCATGGCGATCGGGGCGATAAGCTCGATTTCCATCTGGATGTTGTCGCCCGGCATGACCATCTCGACTCCTGCCGGAAGATGTGCGACGCCGGTCACGTCCGTTGTTCTAAAGTAGAACTGCGGGCGG
>JAYVFJ010000406.1:0-31127 GCA_043773225.1 Chloracidobacterium sp. | reverse complement strand
GTCAAGTTGCCGGTATTGTGCTGCACCTCGCTCCAGAAGAAGCCTGCCGGTGCCGCGGCACCACTATCGGTATTAGCCTGCGGATTGAGCCCGCCGTTGCTAAAGCTGCACAATGGGTTAGCTGTAGCAGTGGGCGTCGGCGTCGCGGTATTCGTGGCCGTCGCAGTATTTGTCGCAGTAAAGGTAACTGTGGCCGTTGCAGTTGGCGATCCTACGCCGGTTCCGTGAACATTGAACGGGAAATCCTGCCTAACATCGGGTGCCGAGGCCGGCGAACCGCCGTCAGTTAAATATACCCATGTGCCTGACGAGACGGTTTGCTGTCTCGCATCGTCCTCAGATCCCATGCGGGCACCGGCAATTATCCTGGCGGGATAGAAGCTGGTGGTGGCCGCACCGGTCGCAGTCGATGCCCAGTCAAGCCAATATGTCCCGGCCGGCAGCGTCATTCCAACATTTACATTGTTCTTAAATATCTTGAATCTGGTGCCGGGCGTAGGAGCCGGCGAGGGAACTACCGTATTAGCAGCACCATAATATGTCGTGTCAACGCTCGATCCGAGACGATTGGTTGTCGTATCGCCAAAAACGACTGTGCTGCCGACATCTCCGGGCCGTCCGTCCCATATTTGAAGCGTGGTGCCCGTGAACGGGGATGTAACTGCGTCGGGCTGAAGCGCGTAAAGATCAACAGTATTGATTACGCATGGGGCTGAGATCGTAAAGTTATCCGCCAGCCGGAAGGAACCTTGCGTGGCGCCGTAACCCAGAATGCTATTGGCCTCGGTCGAATTTCCGGTATCATGCTGGAGTTCGCTCCAGAAGAAACCCGCGGGTGCCGCTACGCCGCTTTCTGACATTAACTGGGGATTCAATCCATTCGCGCCGCTGCCGCCGTTGCTAAAGTCACATAGGGGAGTTGGCGTCGCCGTGCCTGTCGGTGTCGCGGTATTGGTCGGAGTCGCAGTATTGGTCGGCGTGGTCGTGTTTGTCGCGGTCGCTCCTGACGGTATCGCAACACCGTTCAAAATGACCGCGATGCCCTGCGAGACGAGATTGAGCGTTCTGGAGTCAGTTGAAGCAAAATTAAAATCGGTGCGTCCGCTTGCGTTACGATAGTAGCCAAAGTTAGGAGACGTTCCGGTGGTGATCGTTCCGGCAGCGTAGGTTCCACCCGAAGTTATCAGTGACGTCAGGTTTGTGTTATCAGCGGGTCCACCGCCGGTGTCACCCTGATAATTCACTGCATATCCCCAGTTCGTTCCCGGCCCGCCGGTCAATATGATAGGCGTTGCCAATGTAACAGGGATCGTGTAAAACGTATTCGCGGCAGTTGTAATGGCACCGATATTGACCGTGGCCAAAGTTCCCGCCGCATTAGTAAACACCGGCGTATTCGCCGCGGTGCATGTGTTCCACAATTGAATGCGGGCAACAATATTCGTGTAGGCCGTTGCGGTAGCCGAGGCCATGTAAAGCGTCATTGACGTGATCTGGACAGTACCGGTCCCCGGCGGGATCGTGTTATTTGTCCAGCAATCCCCCATATATGTGCGCGGCACACTGCCGGTTGTGCTAAAGGCAGTAGCAGATGTGAACGTATCGAGTATAGCCGGATCGACAAAAGCCGGCTGTTCGCCGATGGTTGGGCCGATCTTCAGCTCGGGCCCGGCCACATCAGCGGTCGGGGCATCGTCGGCTTTTAAGAAACCGAAACCCAATCCGCTCCAATTGGCGTTGGCGGTAATAACCGCGATAGTAATAAGCAACGCCGTAATTACAAACAGGCGCGACGACGATTTTTTTGCAAACATAATGATACTCCTTTTAACAATTCGAGGGACACAAAAGCCGCCGGATACCCGCAAAGACAGTGACTTGTCAGGAAAATACCCGCACCTTAACTACAAATAAATTATTCAATTAATTTAAAACTGAAAATAATGTCAAATTACACTCACGATCAACCGGTGTCAAGTATAACTTCATATAATTGCTAGTTTGCGCACAAGAAAATATGAACGGAACGATTGATATAGACAACATAGATGTCGGCAGCGTTTTTTCGTGGGAACAAGTTGGCTCAATTCACAAAACGCGCAACGGCATCTATCAGCGAAACGGCCGGCTCATCTCGCTGCTCACCGATTTTGGCCGCATCAATCCGTGCTATCCCGATACTCATGGCGAAACGTCCGATTCCATTCTTTACACCGGAAACGGCCGCCGCGGCGATCAAAAACTCGACGCTCAAAACCAAGCTTTGCTCGATGCGATTTTGTTAGAGATAAGCGTGCCGCTATTTAATAAACTCGCGCCCGGACGCTGGCAATTCCTCGGTCGTTGGCGGGTAATTGATGGCAAGTATATTTTCGATGAAAAGCAAGGTAGAATGTTATGGAAATTTACACTTGAACAAAATTGACCCGAGGCGCGCAACGCAACCTCGCGGTTGACGCGGAGAAAATATGAAAAAATTTGCTATCGTTTCTGTAATATTATTGACCTTTTCGCTGACTGCGTTTTCGCAGAACGCATGGACGCCGGAGATACAGGTCAAGGTCAAGTCGATTAGTGCTCCGCGCGTTTCGCCGGATACAAACTGGGTTGTTTACACCGTTTCGGATGCGGTGCTTGCCGCCGATAAAAGTGAGTTTGTGTCGCAGATATGGCTGTCTGCGACCGACGGCAAAGAGAGCACGCAACTTACTTTCGCCGACAAATCCTCAACAAATCCAAAATGGTCGCCTGACGGTAGATGGATCGCATTCACATCTACACGCAAAGACAATAAAAGCAATCTCTACCTGCTGCGTTTAAGCGGCGGCGAGGCCGAGATGATTACCGATGTGAAATCGGCTGTAGGTGATTTTGAATGGTCGCCCGACGGCAAATGGATAGCATACGCGTTGACCGATGCAAAATCTGACGACGAAGAAAAAAACGACAAGGCAAAAAATGATTTCCGCTGGGTGGATGAAAACATAAAAATGTCGCGGCTCTTTGTAATGCCGGTGGCAAAAGACGCAAACGGCAAGCGCGAATCGCGCCGCCTCACAAACGACAACCGCAGCGTGAGCAGTTTCCGTTGGTCGCCGGACGGCTCGAAAATTGTATTCAGTCACGTCAGCGATCCGCGTGCGGAATATTGGCCGACGGCTGATGTCTCGCTTCTCGATGTCGCCAGCGGAAAGGCGACACCGCTTGCCGCGACAAAGGCATCTGAAACTTCGCCGACATTTTCGCCCGACGGTAAATGGATCGCGATTGTTGTAAGCGACATTCCCGTCCGCTGGGCGCAGAGCAGCAATATTGTTTTTTATCCGACAGCCGGCGGCACGCCAAAAGTCATGCCTCTTTCGCATGACGGCCAACCGACCATCGTCGGTTGGAAAGCCGATTCGTCGTGCATCTTTTTTATCGAAGCAAAGGGAACGGGAACGGCCATGTATTACGCCGATGTCGCCACCGGCACCATCCGTCAAAGCCAATACGCAGACGCCGTCGCGACCGGCGTCAACCTCAACGATAATTCGTCGGCGTTTGGAATGGTGATGCAAACATCCGATAAACCGCCCGAGGCGTTTATCGCAAAATTCACCGACCAAGCGCCGACACAGGTTTCACGGGCAAATGCCGAGACCGCAAAAATGCCGGTCGGCAAAACCGAAGTCATCAAGTGGAAAAGTAAGGATGGCCGCGAGATAGAAGGGCTGCTGACCTACCCGAACAATTACGCCGCCGGCACAAAAGTTCCGTTGCTTCTTAATATACACGGCGGGCCGACCGGCGTGTTTCAACAGAGTTACATCGGCGGTCGCGGGGGTTATCCGTTGGCGACTTTTGCATCGAAAGGCTACGCGATCCTTCGCCCGAATCCGCGCGGCTCGTCGGGCTATGGCACTGAATTTCGGCGAGCAAATATTAAGGATTGGGGCGGAAGAGATTACGAGGATCTAATGACCGGCGTTGATCACGTGATCGCAATGGGCGTCGCCGACGCTAACCGCCTCGGCGTTATGGGCTGGAGTTACGGCGGTTACATGACCTCGACGATCGTGACGAAAACCAAGCGATTTAAGGCTGCGTCCGCCGGAGCGCCAGTGACAAACTTGATGAGTTTTAACGGCACTGCCGATATTCCCGGTTTCATTCCCGACTATTTCGGCGGCCAGTCGTGGGAAATTCCCGAGCTTTACGTAAAACACTCCGCGATGTTCAACGTCAAAGGCGTCACCACCCCGACGATGATTCAGCACGGCGACGCCGACATCCGCGTTCCGATCTCGCAGGGCTACGAGTTCTACAACGCCCTAAAACAACAAGGCGTCCCAACGCGAATGATCGTCCTCCCCCGCCAACCGCACGGCCCCAACGAACCCAAAATGCAGATCGCCGCAATGCAGTCAAACCTCGATTGGTTTGAGAAATATTTGAAGTAGTCTGCCGTTTGGCCTTGTGTTAAACTAAAGGCATGGACTATCGAGATATTATCACGATCGAACCTGGCAAACGCGGCGGCAAGCCCTGCATTCGCAACATGCGGATCACAGTGTATGACGTGCTTGATTATCTTGCATCGGGCATGACATATGAGGAAATCTTGAAGGATTTTCCTTATCTTACTAATGATGATATTTTGGCATGTCTTGCATACGCTGCCGACCGTGAGAAGCAGCAATTAGTTGTTGCCTAAGTGAAGCTACTTTTCGATCAAAATCTCTCCCCCGATCTTTGCAGGCGCCTTAACGATATTTATCCCGATTCCGATCATGTTTTCAGGCTTGGATTAGATCAGACCAAAGACACAGAAATTTGCAAATTCGCCGTCGAAAACGACTTCACGATTGTTACAAAGGATGCAGATTATAGTGAATGGATTAGTTTATATGCTTACTCGCCGAAGATTATATGGATCAGAAAAGGAAACTGTTCAACCGCAGCGACTGAACTGTTATTGCGTGAAAACCACGAACAGGCCAAAGTGCTGGCTGAAAAGGATAATATCAGGCTGCTAATGCTTTTCTAGTTTCTTAAGGAATCATTTCTTACCCAATTCCACCGCTCGTTTATACGCCGCATAAACCGCTTTTGAAAGCACCGTCCGTAGCGTGCCTTTTTCCATTTGGTAGATGGCTTCGGCTGATGTGCCGCCGGGTGATGTGACCATGTTGCGGAGTTCGGCGGGATGTTTGTGCGATTCCATGGCGAATTTTACCGAGCCGAGCATCGTTTCCTGGACGAGTTCCTTTGCCATGTCGCGCGAAAAGCCGAGATGCACACCGGCATCGGTTAACGCTTCCATCACCATAAAAATATAGGTCGGCCCCGTCGCCGAAAGTGATGTCGCCATGTCGATCATATTTTCGGTCTCGACAAAAAGCTCTTTACCGAGCGCGGCGAGAATGGAACGCACGTGCCCGCGTTCGGTCTCGCCAACCGCTTCGGTGCAAGTCCAAGCCGTGATTCCGGCGCCGATCTGAGAAGGCGTATTTGGCATTGCGCGAACGATCTTTGCAGTGCCGAGTTCGTCAGCCAGATGCCCGATAGTTGCACCCGCGACGATCGAAAGAACAAGTTGATCGACGTGCAGAATGCCGTTGAGATCAGCCAATACGCGTGACAATCGCTGCGGTTTTATGCACAGCACGACCGCTGAGTTTTCTTGTCCAACGACGGTTTTCGCGACTTCCGCATTGTGCTCAAATACCTTGATGCCGTATTTTTCGCTTAGTTCTTTACGCCGCGATTCTCGCGGATGACTCGCAACAACATTTTTCGGGTCAACAAGGTTCTTTCTGAGCAGCCCTGCCGCCATTGATTCCCCCATCACGCCGCAGCCGATAAACGCAAGATGCAAATTTTTCAGATCGTTCGCCATATTGTTAAAAGATTTCCGTTAGTGCAAAATATCGTTAACCAAAGAGTCGATTTAACCACTTATGACCATCGCCGAACAACTCGAACACCTGAAAAAAGGCACGGTTGACGTTATCCGCGAAGAAGATCTGCGCAAGAAACTGGAACGCTCATCGAAAACCGGTAAGCCTCTGCGTGTCAAACTGGGCCTCGACCCGACCGCGCCCGACATACACCTCGGCCACACGGTCGTCATCCGCAAATTGAAAGCATTTCAAGACCTCGGCCACACGGTCATTTTTCTGATCGGCGATTTTACCGGAATGATCGGCGACCCGTCAGGCAAAAATGTCACTAGACCGCCGCTCTCGCGCGAAGAGATCAACGCTAACGCTGAAACGTATAAGACGCAGATGTTCAAACTGCTCGATCCGGCAAAGACCGAGCTGCGGTTCAACGGCGAATGGATGGACAAGTTCACGGCGGCCGATTTCGTCCGCCTCTGCGCAAAAACCACGGTAAAACAAATTCTCGAACGCGACGATTTCACAAAACGCATGGCCGACGAAAAGCCGATCTCGCTCCACGAGTTGCTCTATCCGCTCGTGCAAGGCTACGATTCGGTCGCGCTTGAATCTGATATAGAACTCGGCGGCACCGACCAAAAATTTAACCTGCTTATGGGCCGCAATCTCCAACGCGAATTCGACCAGGAACCGCAAGTCATAATCACAACGCCGCTGCTCGAAGGCCTCGACGGCGTCCAGAAAATGTCCAAATCGCTCGCCAACTACATCGGCATCACCGACTCTGCGAACGAAATGTTCGGTAAAATAATGTCGATCTCGGACGAGCTGATGTGGAAGTATCACGAACTGCTGACAGACCTCACCACTTCTCAAATTTCAAATTTGAAATCTCAAATTAAAGCCGGAGAAAATCCACGCAACTTAAAAGTCGCTCTCGCAAAACTCATCATCAAAGATTTTCATTCCCAAACAGACGCCGATGCCGCAGAAGAAGATTTTACAAGACGCTTTGTCCAAAAAGAAATTCCGGACGAGATCGAAGAAAAACAGATGGCCACGGGCATTTACAATCTCGCACAACTGCTTGCCGACACAAGTCTAGCATCATCAAAAGGCGAAGCCCGCCGCCTAATCGAACAAGGCGGCGTCCGGGTCAACGGAGAAAAAGCCACAGCCGCAAACGCAGACATCGCGGTCAACGCCGAAGGCGTCTTACTCCAGGTAGGAAAACGCAAATTCCTTCGCATCCATTCGTAATTCGCAAATCGAAAATCGCAATTGAATCCCAAGGAATCTATAATTATCGTTACCTAGAATGACTGACACCGCCGCAAAACGCGTAAAACTTTCGACGCGAATAAACGAATACGTCGCCAGCGAAACGCCGATGCGCAAACTCGCAGGTACCTGGTCAAAAAAGGCAAAGATCGCGCTCGACGAGGCGAACAGCCTCTCGCTCGAACGCGTCGAGATCTACCTCGAACGCCTGCCGAAAAAGCTCGACGGCTTTAAGATCATCCATCTTTCCGACACGCATCACAGCCCGTTCACGAGCTTGGATCATATAAAACGCACCGTAAAGATCGCCAATCGCCTTAAGCCAGACATGTTCCTGCTCACCGGCGATTACGTCTCGCATGACCGCGAATACATCCCGCCGGTCGCCGAAGTACTCGGCAAATTAAAAGCAAAGCACGGCATATACGCC
This sequence comes from Chloracidobacterium sp., assembly GCA_043773225.1. Classification (GTDB taxonomy): domain Bacteria; phylum Acidobacteriota; class Blastocatellia; order Pyrinomonadales; family Pyrinomonadaceae; genus OLB17. Next base: position 23,531 of record JAYVFJ010000406.1, on the reverse strand, counting down.
TGTCTCGGCAATCACGATCATTGGACCGACGCCGGCCTCGTCACGCACCTCTTTCGCGGTGAAGGGATAAATATTCTTATCAACGAAGGCTTTCGCTTCGAGACGCGACGAGGCTCATTCTGGCTCGCCGGAGTTGACGACTACATGGTCGGCAAAACCGATGTTCCGGCTGCGCTCAGAGGTTCGTTTCCCGACGAAATGAAACTCCTCCTCGCTCATAACCCGATTATCTTTCGCGAAGCCGCCCGCGTCGGCATCGACCTTACCCTAAGCGGCCACACGCACGGCGGCCAGATAAAAGTTCGCAATCCCGAAAAGCGCATACTGCCGCAGCGAAAGCTAAAAGCCGGCCTGCACAAACGCCGCAATTCGCAAATCTACATCACCCGCGGCATAGGAACGGTTGTTGTGCCAATGCGGTATCAATGCCCGCCGGAAATCAGCCTACTGGAATTGAGGAGTGTGTCAGAACCGCCTGCGTAAGCGGGCGGTAGAGAACATCGAAATGACTGAAACTGCCGTTTCCACAAAAGTCCTGACGCTTCCCAACATCCTCACGTTTCTGCGCATCGGATTAATTCCCGTCTTCTCCATTCTGCTTGTTTACAACCGCGAAGGCTGGGCGCTCGCGGTATTCACCATCGCCGGCGTATCAGACGGCATTGACGGATTTATCGCCCGGCGTTTAAAGCAGGAATCCGAGCTCGGCACGATCATTGACCCAATCGCCGATAAACTTTTAATGACGACCGCTTTTATCATGCTCACGATACCCGGAATGCTCAGCGAAGGCCGTCATCTTCCTGTGCCATTCTGGGTCACAGCCGCAGTCATCGGACGCGACATCGCCATCATCGCCGTCGCCGGAGCGATAAACGTGATGACCGGCTTTCGCGGCTTCAAACCATCATGGCTCGGCAAAGCGAGCACCTTTGTCCAGGTCACCGGCGTCATACTCATCCTCGTCGCCGCCGTCTGGCCCTCACTCCGAGGCTTTTACCTCCCAACCGTTTACACAACCGTCGCCGCCTTCGCCGTATTCTCCGGCATCCACTACATCTTCCACGTCGCCAAATTAATGCGCGAGTCAGAACCGCCTCCCGCTTAGTTTCAAAAACCCATTGACCTGTAACGCCTTTTAAATTCCCCGAGCATCTGCACGGCGACCGAAACCGCGTCGATCTGGTCGTCGTGCCTGCCCGTCGGGAACCGCACGATCTCATCGACAAACTCATCAATCCACGCCCCGCGCACAAGAAAAACCTTACCTTCCTCGGCGAGGTTCAGCCATGTCAAAGCGCGCGTCAATTTGTCACCGGCAACTTTAACCTCGCGAAAAGCGAACCGACGCACATTCCAGTCGGTGCGAAGCTCCTGCACAACAGCCTTGCCATGCATCGCGGACTCGATGCCGTGCTCGGTGTCGCGCTCGTCGTTCATTCGGCCGACGATATAACGGCGCTGTTCCGGGTATTCGATCCGCGAGCGAAAGCCGTCTGCGATATAAAGATTGCCGCTGTTGTCATAAGCGCACCGAAAGCTCGCCGTGTAATCAGCCGACGTTTTTGTCGAAATCGCAAGATCGTAACCGCGCTTCCATCGCAACCCTCCCGGGGCCGCATCAACTATCTTCCTAAACCACTCGCGCTTAAACTGCCCGCCCTCCGCCGGAGCAGGCCGCTGCTGATAAAGCGCCGAAAAAGAATACGTGCCTAATTTTTTCTGGTATTTCAAAAGCGTCTTTACCGGAAACATCTTAGGACAAAGCGCCACGCCGGGTTTCCGCCCAAGACAGTCGAGAAGGGGAGAAGAGGTGATGGGGAGAAGAGGAAAATGTCCCTTTTGGCTATCCTGCTCCTCTTCTCCTTTTCCCCCCTTCTCCCCTTCTTCTTCCGCCAGTGCCGGCAGCGACACCACTTCCCACCGCTCGCCGCCGTCCTCCATCTCTTTGAGCAATCTTCCGGCAAGGTCATCCTCATGCCAGCGCGTCTGGATCAGAATGATCGCGGCGTTCGGTTCCATCCGCGTGTAGATGTCGTCATTAAACCATTCCCAAACCCGCTCGCGATACGTGGCCGACTCTGCCTCGGCGCGATTCTTCACCGGATCGTCAATGACAATCAACCCCGCGCCAAACCCCGCAATCCCGCCGCCAACCCCAACCGACCGCACAACCCCGCCACCCGAAGTTTCCCACTCTGAAGCTGTCGCTAGCCGCTTCAAATGCGGAATCCGGCTCGCAGAGTGCGGAGTTTCTTTCTGCGACTCTGCCGCTCGATTTACGGAGTGCGGAGTTTCTCTCTGCGGCTTTGCCGCTCCATTTGCGGAAAAGCTCTGCTTTTCCGTCACGCTGGAATTAGAGTTTGCGGCTACGCCGCCACTTCCATTCCGCACTCCGCATTCCGCACTCCGCATTTCATAGATCCGCTTCAACTTGCGTGAAAACTTATCCGCCAATTTCTGATTGTAACTTCCTAGAATGACATTCAACCGCTCATCCTGAAGCAGCCGCCAAGCCGTATATCGCACCGTGATCAACTCGCTCTTCCCATGCCGCGGCGGCATAAAAACCATCAGCCGCTTACACTCGCCGCTCGTCACCGCCTTCAGCTTTTTATAAATATACCGCTGATATTTCCAGTTCCAGTCCAGCTCCGGCGAAACCTCCCCCAGCCACCGCTCAAACTTACACCGCCTGTCGCGCTTCTTTTTCGTTGTAGGTTGGCTTGTTGAAGAAAGTTCCGTCGCATCCGTGTCCGTGTTTCGTGATATTTTTTGTCTCATGTGTATTCATTTAGTGTTTTGTGTTTTTTTATGTCTTTTACTATTCGTTTTTCACTATTACTGTTCACTATTTTGTATAGCACAAAAGAATAAATGTGTCAAGTGTGAAATGCAAAAAACATACGTTCCGCTTACTTTTTAGCCCGCAGAGCAGGCGAAATAACTTTAGCCACATGTGCAAACGTGTGGAAATGTCCCCAAAAACCAACGAGCGTGCGGAGCATGCGGCATTCGCCTTTATACCGCGTGTTCCACACGCTCGATTTATGTCCGACGCGTCATCCCCTCGCTGGCCTACCGAACAACTCTTGCTCTTTTTCGGTTTACTCTTCGATCTCTAAGCTTTTCCCAAATAGAACGCATCGACTTAATGTCCTTAATCGACAATCCCAAATTGTCACGCAAAAGAACTTTATCGGTAATATCTATAACGTCATAAATACGGTTCTTTAGAACAAGGCCGTGAATTTCTTCTAAGTCCAAGGTCGTAGCTCCCTTGTAAGGCACGGGCAGGTTTTCAGCTTCCTTTGGTTCCAGTTCCAATACGCCACCGCCGTAACTTCTACCCGTCACCTCGGAGAATGCAAAAGTGAGGGAATTTAGAAACATGGCCGCGACCGCTTCCTTCTGTAATCCGTTACGAAGCCGAACCCTGTGAATCGTATCGGTACATGTTGCATTAGCGGAATTAACTATGATCTTTGGATAGGTATGAATTTGACGCAACATAAAAGCGTCCGGAACCCATGGCGATGGCACGACATACCAAGGCTTTCGAATGCTGCATTTGTAACCGGTATTTACACTAGCAAGTTCACCGGAATTGACATAAGCCTTAACATTTGCTGGCAAATCTTCTAAGGCGACGCCCGAAAAATCGAGCAAATGTGTTGCGAGATTTTCCGAATCATTTATTTTCCAGTCCTTATCTGAAAAAAACACTCCCTTAAGATGCCCTGATCTACTGACAATTTTTCGTGAATATCTTTTTAAATCATTCTTAGTAATCTGTTCATTATTTAAAACGAAAAAGCTATTTTGCCCCGTTACTATTCCGACATCTACATCAATGATGTCACCAGAAATTTTGAGGCCAGCATTTTTTCTCACTTCACGAAGCAATTCAATCTCGCTAGCATCCAAGAAATATTGTGTCCATTTTTCCTTGTTATGGTCTAGTGGTTTTACATCGCTTGTTTCAATTCTGTGAATATCAGTAAACGACGTAAGATCGTGAGCATCATCCAACTCAATAGTAGTAATTCCTTCCATCAGACCGTTGGTACGTTCCGCGAGTAACAACACTACTTCTTGTTGAATACCTTCAAATACAAGTTGTCTGAAAGTAACCAATGTTATTTTTTGGAAATAATTGCTTAAAAAGAGACGAAGTTCTGCTGCATAATTGACCTGTAAAAGCTCGGCGGGAACGACCATTGCCAAACGTCCGATTGTATTTAGCAGAATTGAAGATGCGACGATAAAAGGAACCCAACTATTCGTAAGGCGGGTCGGTTTTAGGCCAACACGTCGCATCAAGTCAAAGGCCGGAGTGCGCTGTTCTTCAGGGAAATTTTGATAACGAATGAAAGGTGGATTTCCAATAATAGAATCGAAAAGGTGTTTTTCGCTCAGGTGGGATATACAGTAGGCAAAGAAATCACCATTGTAAATCATCGAGGAGGGCGACTTAATCTTGAGCGCTGAGAGTCTGTCAATACTTTTAGCGGCTTCATCCGAATCGAATTCGATTCCATGTAGCTGTTGCCCCATATTTCGAGAGCCACAATCACGAAGTGTTTGAATAGCACTCTCAAGCATTATTCCGTCGCCACAACTTGGCTCAAGAACTTGGGCGTTTCGTGATCGAATAGCCCACCGAGCAAGAAAATCGGAGATCGGTTTAGGCGTATAATACCCACCACGCAGTTTTTGATATGTAGCTTCTGGTTTCGACAATGTTTTTTCTCCTTCGCCTATTCGGCTGATGCGTGCGGCGGCAGTCCTTTATAACGGTTCACATAAGCGGCCTCCACGAAAGTAGAAAATTTTTCAAGCCTCAGAGGGGAATCCGTTTGAGGAATGTTTGGATCAATATCGCCCGTCTTGGGATCCCAGATCACCAAAGAAATAGCTTCTGCCATATAATCTGAATCATCGACATTTATGCGTCGCGCTAATCGCTCAAGAGTTTCAATAATTGCTGACCTTTGTGGATCGGTAAAGCAAGGAGCGGGGATAACTACCATAAAGCCTACGACGGCATGAGGAAATCGGCTATGAACTGTCGTGGCTTCAGTGGCGAGATCATTTATCATGTTCTGCCAGTTTTTCTGTAGGCTTTTAGAATCATTTAGTGTCTTGCTATCAAAAGCGAATCTTATACCGTCTGGGCGATAACCAACATCAAAATTCTGAGGGCGAACACCACCTACAACTCGTACTGGCCCAACTTCAACACAATCGATTTCTGACGCAATTAAAGAACGGGAATGTGGTTTCACGACCGGTATTCCACCGAGCAAGATCGCAAGAGCCTGTCCAACTTCCTCGTCAAATATATTTCCAAGTTGGCTGGATGATTGGGGCGGCGTTCGGCTTAAACACTTGCCGTTTGCCTCCCAAGTTTTTCCAAATGGCTTGAGTTTGGCCGGAGGTATCAAAATACTGGGCATGTGGTTTAGTCGAGCCATAATTAAGCGTCTTACTTTCCTTGCTGAGCGAATTATTACATATTCCTTTAATAAATCCGAGCCCACTGCCCCATTTAGACTGGTCGCTGGACCTTGTAAGGAAAAGGCTCTGCCCGTAAACGAGCGAAGCTTTCCATCTATTTATCTAATACGCTAAAGCGTGAACTCGAGGCTCAGGAAATTATATGCCCATGCCCAGACCGCTGCCAATTCTGGCAAGATCACTTTACCAAATTGATAGCACTTTTCGAGACGCATTTATGTTTTGGCGGTGGCCCCTTTTCCTAGAGGTTGACGCAGCTTAATTCCACCGGTGGCCGATGCTGGTTGTGTTGTTTAGCGAGAGGAGCATTGTTCCTTCGTTGTCGATCTCGATGTCGTTAAAGAGCAGGGTGCGCTCGACGCGTATTTTGAAATGGTTGCAAAAGGGCTGTGTGTGGATTATGCGCGTGTGGCCGACCGGGCCTTTGAGTTTTACGGTAAACGCGTTCTTGTGCCGCACGTCGCCCGGTTTGAGTGCGATCACCAGTTCGTTCTCCTCAAAAAACAACTTCACAGCACCCGGACTTCCCATGGCCTGATACGCTTGCCTGTTCAGCAGCATCACTCCTCTTTTATCTAACGTCACCCGCGGCTCATCCCGCTCAACTCTGTTCGGACTGCCTTTGAATTCCTGTAATCTCATATTTCTTGTCTTTAAAAAATATATAGCACACGCGCAGAAACGTGTCAAGTATAAAACGTTCATTCATCTGACTTCCGACTTCTGGCTTCCGACATGTCTCGATCCGTTGATTCGATGACGCCAACGACGCTGCCAAGGTTGTTCGGCGCGGAAAAGCGTTGATATTTTGGACGCTCACGCCGCTAACCGACGCCTGTTGATCTCAAGAACCGCCAAAAGCGCCATTTTCCTGAGTGGCTTTTCGGGGGTGGCAAAGTGGCCTTTTGGCATTCTCAAAATGGCTTTTTGAATTTTTCAAACGACACGGTGAATTAAACTTGACAACAACACACTCAAGTATTATCATTTCCTTACGCTCAAGTCATAAGAATTATACAGAGCAGAGCAATTATTGATATTTGGAGAGTAAATATATGGGCAAAATCATAGGTATCGATCTCGGAACGACTAATTCGGTCGTAGCCGTTATGGAAGGCGGCGAGCCGATCGTCATTACAAATTCTGAGGGCGGACGCACGACTCCGTCGGTCGTGGCCTTTGGCAAGGACGGCAACCGCCTTGTCGGCCAAGTCGCTAAAAGACAAGCAGTTACAAACCCTGAGAATACGCTTTATTCGATCAAGCGGTTTATGGGACGCAAGTTTGACGAGGTCTCGGAGGAGATCAAACAGGTGCCGTATAAGGTCGAAAAAGCCTCAAACGGCGATGTCCGCATAGCGGCCGAGGGCAAGCAATATAACCCGCCCGAGATCGCGGCGATGGTGTTGCAAAAATTGAAGCAGTCTGCTGAAGATTACCTCGGCTCAAAGGTTGAGCAGGCCGTAATTACAGTGCCTGCTTACTTTAATGACGCTCAGCGTCAGGCTACGAAGGACGCCGGCAAGGTCGCGGGCCTCGAAGTTCTGCGTATCGTCAACGAGCCGACGGCGGCCGCGCTTGCCTACGGTTTGGACAAGAAAAAGGACGAGATCATTGCCGTTTTTGACTTTGGCGGCGGCACTTTTGATATCTCTGTCCTCGAGGTCGGCGAAGGCGTCGTCGAGGTAAAATCGACAAACGGCGACACGCACCTCGGCGGAGACGACGTTGACGAAGTGCTCGTCGGCTGGATTATTGATGAGTTCAAAAAGGATCAGGGAATCGACCTCCACAACGACAAAATGGCCCTTCAGAGACTGAAAGAGTCGGCTGAAAAGGCCAAGGTCGAGCTTTCATCCGCAATGGAGACCGAGATCAATCTGCCGTTTATAACGGCGGACGCTTCGGGGCCAAAGCATCTCGTGATAAAGCTCACGCGTTCGAAATTTGAACAGCTTGTCGAGCCTATCCTCAAGCGTTTGATGCCGCCCGTCGAACAGGCCATTAAGGATGCCGGACTCACACCAAAGGACATCGAAGAGATCGTGCTGGTCGGAGGTTCGACCCGCATCCCGAAGGTCCAGGAAATGGTCAAGGGATATTTTGGCAAGGAACCGAACAAATCGGTCAACCCGGACGAGGTCGTGGCTCTCGGAGCAGCGGTTCAGGCCGGCGTTTTGGGCGGCGAAAAGACTGACATTCTGCTGCTCGACGTGACGCCTTTGAGCCTTGGGATCGAGACGCTGGGTGGCGTTTCAACGCCGATGATCCAGAAAAATACGACCATCCCGACGCGAAAGAGCGAGATATTCTCGACCGCTTCGGACAATCAGACTTCGGTCGAGGTTCACGTCATTCAGGGCGAGCGTCCGCTTGCTGCGGACAATAAAACGCTCGGTAAATTCCACCTCGTCGGCATACCGCCCGCACCGCGCGGCATTCCGCAGGTCGAGGTCACATTCGACATAGACGCCAATGGCATCGTCAACGTCTCTGCCAAAGACGTTGGCACCGGCCGCGAGCAAAAGATCACGATCACCGCGTCGTCAGGTTTGTCTAAAGAAGAGATAGACAAAATGATGAAAGACGCCGAGTCACACGCCGGCGAGGACGAAAAGAAAAAGACCGCTATCGAGGCCCGCAACCGTCTCGACGGCCTCGTTTACAGCGTCGAAAAAACTTTGTCCGAAAACAAAGACAAGGTCGATGCGGCTGCTGTAACTGAGATTGAGACGGCAATCGCTGAATCAAAAACCGCTCTGGGCGGCGAAGATGTTGACGCGATGAACAACGCCTTCGAACGCTTGCAGACATCTTCGCACAAGCTAGCCGAAGCTCTCTACAGCCAAACCGCAACACCGTCGGGTGAACCGGCAGCCGAGGAACAAGCTTCATCAGCATCTGCAAGCAGCGATGGCGGCACAACTTCAACCTCGGATGAAGGCGATGTCATAGACGCGGAATATGTCGATGTCGAAGACGAGAAAAAGGACTAGGCGTTGTGGTATAAAGAAAGAGCGGTGAATAAAGTAGCCGCTCATTTTTCAAATCTATGACCGTTCAAATAGACATAGACGAACGTCTTTGGGCCGAAACACAAAGTCTTGCTCGCGACTTGAACGTCGATTATCAGAAGCTCCTGTTTGATAACGTCCGCAAGAGCCTCTACGATCTCAAACGTATGCGCGACCAAAAACTTTCCACCGAGGAGAAGATAAATCGTCTTCGCGAAAGCTACGAAAAATTTCCAATACAGGAAGACGAGTTTTTGCTGGACGAGGAAACGATTAATGAAGTTTGGAAAGACCTATGATTCGCGGCGATGTTTGTTACTATCCTTATCCTGAGCCTGATAAGCGTCGTCCGGTTGTAGTCCTAACCAGGACGGATGCGATCGTTTTCCTAAATGACGTTACCGTTGCTCCTCTTACGACTGCCATTCGCGACAACGAAACCTCCGTCTGGCTCGATGAATCTGACGGTGTTCGAGAACCTTGCTCGATCAATCTGGACCGGATTCAAACTGTTCCGAAAGGAAGACTCGGACGACCCATTGCTCATCTTTCCGACGAGAAGTTGGATGAGATGCGCGAAGGGATTATGTTCGCGTTTGGATACGAAGATTAAGTGGCAAAAAAGGATTACTACAACATTCTCGGCGTCAAAAAGGACGCGAAGGCCGATGAGATTAAAAAGGCTTATCGCCGCCTCGCGCGCAAGCATCATCCTGATGTGAATCCGAACGACAAAGTTTCCGAGGACAAATTTAAAGAGGTTCAGGAGGCTTACGACGTTTTGTCGGATGCGAAAAAACGCAAGGTTTTTGACCGGTTTGGGTATTATGCCGACAATCTTGATGCCGATTCGCCGTTTTCCACGGGAGCCGCGAGCGGCGGCGGTGCGGCCGGCGGATTTGATTTTTCGGGATTTGATTTTTCTACCGGCACGACATCGGGCAGCAGTTCGAGTTTCCGCGATATTTTTTCTGATCTTTTTGGCGGCAGCGGCGCGGGTGCGCGAACGCAGCCTGAGCCGCCAAAGCCGATGCCCAAGAAAGGCCGCGATATCGAGATCCCGCTCGCACTCAGTTTTGAGGAAGCCTTCTCCGGCCTTACTACAAACATTACTGTCAATCGCTCTGAACAATGCTCACGCTGCCAAGGTGCGGGCGACACAGGCGGGCCGGTCGTCCAATGTCCGACGTGCAAGGGCGCGGGACAGGTGATGCGAACGGGTGGACGGCTTCAGTTTTCGCAAAGTTGTTCTGATTGTGAAGGCACAGGCCGACGCCGCCAACCGTGCAGCGTGTGCAGCGGCAAAGGCGTCACGCCAAAGACCGAACAGGTCAAGATCCGCATTCCGCCCGGCGTCGATACCGGTTCGCGGGTGCGAATTCCAAAAAAAGGCCACGGCGGACGGCTCGGGGCAGAACCGGGCGACCTTTTTATTCTGACCAATGTCGGCAAACACAAATTCCTGGAACGCAAAGGCGACAATATCTATATCACCGTGCCGATCACCGTTTCCGAAGCCGCACTCGGAACAAAGATCGAGGTGCCGACCGTCGAAGGCAAGGCACAGTTAAAGATCCCATCGGGAACGGAGTCAGGACAAAAGTTTCGCCTTCGTGAGCGTGGTTTCCCCAGTTTAAGAAATCCAAAGCTGCGCGGCGATCAATTTATAGAGGTAAAACTCACGCTCCCGCGCGTTATTTCGGAAGAAACAAAAGATGTATTAAGACAGTTTGAAAAGTTAAATCCAGAGAACCCAAGAAAAGTTATGGGATTGGAATAAGTTTTATTTTCGATTTTAGAATGGCGATTGTTATCCAAGATCGCAAATCGCAAATGAAGAAGAAGATTCGAACATACACGATCAGCGCCGTTGCGGAACTTTACGACATCCATCCGCAGACGCTTAGGTTGTATGAGCGCGAAGGTTTATTGTTGCCGTCGCGTTCGATAGGCAACACGCGCCTCTACGAAGACTCAGACCTCGAACAGCTCGAAGTGATTCTATCTTTGACACGCGATCTCGGCGTTAATCTGGCCGGTGTCGAGATCATTCTCAACATGCGTGCCAAGATGAAACAAATGCAGAGCGAATTTGAGCAGTTTTTCGATTATCTAAAAACCCACGCAAACGAATTTTCCCGCCAAAGCGAAGCCTTCTCCACCAGCGAGGCTCTAATTCCCGTTTCAAGACTCCGCGTCACTCGCCTGCATCAACAGCCAAACGACGAAGATTAATTTGCCGCAAGTATCACCACCTGTCCGTCGGTCACTATTGTTCCCTGCTCGCCTTCGTTGAACATTATCCGCTCAAAAACAAGCGGCGAAGTTGAACCAACCGCCCCGACAGCCGTAAATCTGAGATTCAGAAGCAAGCCGTTCTCGTCTATGGGCATCGGCCCGTAAACGACTATTCTCAAAAGGCCCGGTTCATACTGGTTCGTGACCACGCTCAGGCCGCGACTGATCGTGTCTAGCAAATCGGCGGGGTTTTCCAGAGGCTGTATCACAGATGGATCATATCTGAGATCGAACTCATAAGAGATAATTCCCTTATCAGCCGCACCTTTGACGGTGACCGGAATTACGATTTCCTTATAAGTCTGCGTTGATAGTTTCGGCAATTCAACATCAACGGCACGCTCTGGCCCGTTGGCTGGGCGCAATCCTCGTTCTGTCCAGTCGCCCGAAACATCACCCATCAAAAAGGCAGAATAATCCTGGCCGGTCAGGACACCAACGGGCGAATATATTCGGTTCGGAGGGCTAAACACCCAAGTCCCCGTAATGCCTGTTCCCGGAAGAAAAGCGACAAAACGCGCGATCAACGCCGCATCAAAAGACTGGATCAGGTTGTTTCCGCTGACATCGGCAGCTATCGCCTGGTTGGCGTTGAAACGATTCATTCCAAGAATATGCTGAATGATCCGTGCCGCATCAAACGACGATACACCGTTATGCCCCAAACTGTCCTTACTGGGCGTGACCGTGTAGGAGCCGGCCCCGAAACCGGCAAGAGCATAAGTCCCGTCAGGCCCGGTCACCGCAAAAACATCAGGCGAGCCCGCACCTGTCAAAATAACATCCGCAACAGGCTGCGGCCCGCTAACCGCATTTCCATACGTAACAATGCCGCTAATCACAGCCGGCGGCGTCGGAGTATTTGTCGGAGTATGGGTCGCTGTGGCCGTTGGCGTAAGGGTCGGAGTTGGAGTAATACAGCTGCCGCCAATGGTATTCATCTCAACGATATTCGTATTACCTCCATTACGGCCCGCCACGATTATCAGCCGATTGCCGATTGAGCCTCCGCTGGCGTAAGAATGAGCTACGTTCATCAATGGCCCCGACGACCAGCTGTTAGTGCCGGGATCGTATATCAGCGTAGAACGGAATGATGCTTCCGGTGCGGCGGAGTGTGCCGGATCGCCTTCATCCATTGCGATAAACTCGCGGCCGTCAGACGGGCCAAATGGACGGGCCGGATTACCTCCGCCCATTACATAAAACTTGCCGCCGACCGACGCGCCGATGCCGTGGAAAATCGCAGAGGGCAGCGGCGAAAGAGTCGCCCATATGTTGTTAACGATGTCATAGCGAAAATGATTTGCCGTGCCCGCACCCGCGACCCCCAAGCCGCCGGCAATGTGAACATACTGTCCGTCCAGTCCCGCGGCGGCTCCCGAAAATGGTATTGGAGCGTTCTGCCTGCTAGTGTTCCATGAATTGGCGACGGGGTCGTATTCCCAAACCATGCCGGATTCTGTATCTGAATTGTCCTCTCCGCCGATGACATAAAACCTATTGGTCGGCGCGTAATAAACTGCTGAGTTCCAGTATCGCCCGCCAGGCATAGGTGCCCCGGTTGTCCATGTATTGGATCCGATATTGTAGATGTATGTAGTATTTAAAATCGGGCCGCTTTGCTGTGCACCGCCAAAAAAGTAGATCGAGTTTGAAACAGGCGAGTATGCTGCCGCCCAGCGCATGACGTTAATAGGCACATTTGTGAGAGATGTCCATATATTAGTGCCCGGATCGTAACGATACATCGTGTTTCTAACCACTAACCCGTTGTCGTAACCTCCTGCGGCAAACAAAGACACTCCGTTAGATGCAACGCCCATGTCCTGTGCCAAGAACGGGAAATTAGCAACATTTACCCAACTGCCGGGACCACACGGCGTCGGTGTCGGCGATGCCGTTGCGGTATTAGTTACTGTCGAGGTTGCCGTCGGCGTCGGCGATGCCGATGGGGTGTTCGTTACTGTCGCGGTTGCCGTCGCCGTCGCCGTGTTCGTCCGCGTCGCCGTCAGTGTAGCGGTTGACGTTGCCGTTGCGGTATTCGTCGGGCTTGGTGACGCCGTGGCTGTCGGCGTTGGCGTGAAGCATATGGCAGGGCGCAGTTCATAAAGCGTTGGCGGGCCGCCGGCGTTTGTCTCTCTGACAACTACCGCCGCATTAGCCGGCAGGCCCGAATAAAACGCGTGGCTGGCAGAGCCACCGGTGAACGGATTGGGTATCCCCGCTATCATTGGATTACCAGTATCCGTTATGAAGTTGGTCCCTTGTGAGCTAAAAGTCGCGCTGCCGCCAAATGGCAGCGCGTAGTTGGAGCCTTGCACAGCCGCCTGTATCCAGAGAACGCCGCCCGAATTTACATAACTCTCCAGCGCCGGTATCGCCGCCGCATACATCGGATCAAATTGGCCGCTGTTGTGGTCATCCCAATTGAGAATAACTACGCGGTAATTGTTAAAATTGAATCCTGCCAACTGTGTCGGAGTAAATACCGTGAAAGTGTGTGCCGCATTCGTGATAGCGGTTTTTACTACCGTCGCACCCCACGGGTCGTGCGTCTGGAAGATTGCATACTGGTTTGGCGCCGCGGAGCTATAGGCAAAAGTGTAATTGACAGTATTGTTTGCTATCGGCACGGCGAAAGCATGCGACGAGAAGCCGGTCGTGATCGAGGAGACGACCATCAATCCACAACCCGGTGTCGGTGATGCTGTCGGAGTTGCCGTCGCCGTGTTTGTTGGCGTTGCAGTATTCGTCGGACTTGGGCTGGCAGTCGGAGTAGCTATGCTTACAGCCGCCGAAGCTGCTAGACCGTAAAGAGCGCCGCCTGACACGGGCACCACATTCAACACCGCTCCGGTGTTTGCATCCAGCGTGTAAAGCATTCCCGACGCCGTTGAGACGTATAGATTTGTGCCGTCGAACGCCATGCCCTGAACATCTGCGGCGGGCGATGGCAGCGTGCTGTTAAAAATATTGTCATCAACGGTCGGCGAATACTCGTGAATCATGCCGTCGGTAAAATACCCGAATTCGCGGCCATGGCCGTCGCCGCCCAAACCGCCGCGCGGAGCTCCCGTTTCCCAGTTGAAACCAACACTGCCGCCATAACCTGTCTGCTTGTGAATGTCAGAGTTTTGATGGCTGTAAAAGATCAGATCAATTCCCGCGTTGGTTTCATACGAGAGTCCGTCATCGGTCGAGACGCCGCCCGCGAAAGTCGAAAGCGTCGCGCCTGTCGTTGGATCTAAACGGAGGAGCGTGTTCGTGTTCACATTCGCATTTTTATAGAGCAGAACGCTGTCACTCTCAGCCATGCTCAGCCCAATCAACGTATTGGTTGAACTGATGCCTGCAGGGGCGGCAACACTCGCCTCAATAGAGCCGCTGCCGGGGTTGATCTTTACGATCTGCCCGGTCGCGGGTTGGACGCCGAACAAGCCGTTCACCGGCGGCCCGGGAGTCGGTGTCGGCGTCGTTGTGTTTGTCGGCGTCGTTGTATTGGTTGCCGTCGCCGTGTTTGTCGGCGTTAAGGTATTCGTCGGGGTTGGCGACGCCGTCGCGGTCGCGGTCGGCGTGGCCGTTGTTACGGCACCGGCAAAGAGGGCGTCGGCGGCAGCCTGAGTTGTCGCAAACGGCACCAGGTAAGTCGAGGTGACCGTCTGGCCGGGCGCCAGGTTGCCAAAATTATATGCGATACCGATCGCGGAATCGGCACTCGTGCCGTTTGGATCGACCGGACTATTTATGATCTGAAAAGGGTCGCTGATCGGCCATGCGGCCTCGACCGATAAGACAGAGCGAGGGTCGCTGCTGCCATACCCGACGGTATATCCGTTTGTAGCGCCAGTGGCGCGGACGAAATTTGCACCGTTCAGCAGCACAATATCGTTATTCGTCGAGGTGCCGCCGCTGTCCTGGTCGGGGTCTGCGAGATCCATGAACGCAACATTGTTAATATCTGAACCCGTCGTGTTTGTGATCTCAATGGCGCAAGTCACCAATGTATTCGCCGTGTCAAAAGACAGATCACGAGTAAGCTGCAGCCCGCCCGCCGTGCCGACGAATCGTGTCGATAGAGTCGAGCCGGAACTCGTGTTGGTTGACACACCCGGTATCTGCGTGGTGCCGTTCTCGGCCCAGTTTTGAAAAGCGGTGCCATTAGCGGCAAATGAAATTTGATGAAACGGCGTGCCCGGAAAAAAGAACTCCGTACTTCCCAATCTTGCCATCAACGTCCCGTTGCCAAACGACCCGTTTTGACTAATACCCAAAGTAAGACCGGCGCTTCCGGCTAAATTAAATGGAGTGGGGCTCGGCGTCCCGGTCGCGGTGGCCGTCGCCGTTGATGTATTTGTCGGCGTCCATGTCGCGGTCGCGGTCGGCGTATTTGTCGCCGTAAACGTGGGCGAAGGCGATGCCGTTGCAGTATTTGTCGGACTTGGGCTCGCTGTCGGCGTCAACGTCGGTGTCGGCGGCGGCCCGTTATTTTCCACCGAACCTTTGTCACAGCCTCCGCCCGCCGGCCTGACTAATCCGCGTTGATCGTTACTGACCGGACTACCGCAGCCATTTGTGCCGTTTGGAATAGTATTCAAAACCACACTGCCTGCAACAGGTAAATGGGTCAATGTCGGGCCGCCATTGTTTGTTAATGGGCCAAGCAGCGGATCGGTTCCGGTAACGTCGTTGGCGCCGGGAACGAAACTCGGGTTAGGATTTTTAATGTGATTGTAATTCAGCGACGAGGAAAGATCGTTAATATCCACGCTTGTCAAAGCCACATTGTTCGCCGAGATGGAGTTCGAGATAAACGTCGCGCCGCCCGCCGTCGTATCCTGATAAACACCGCCGCCGTCGCCCGATGCCGCATCCGCCATATTTCCCGTTATTGTGGAAAAATCAATGATACAAGTAGCGGCAGATCCGTCGGAATAAATTCCCGCAACGTCGTGAGCGCTGTTTCCCGAGATCGTTGAATTTGTAATGCTCATCAGGGCCGAGCCGCCCGCGCTGCCGGTGTTGATAAGTCCGCCGCCGAAGCTTGTCGCCCCAGGGAGACTGTTGCCGCTAATAGTCGATTTGTCGATGTTTAAGGTTGCATCAAATGTTGAACCGAGAATATTGGTAACACCGCCGCCCTGTGCAGTCGCAGCGGCCGAGGTGTTGTTGCTGATCGTGCTGTTTATGATATCGAGGGTTGCGGCAGCCTGTGTTGAAGCAAGATTTCGGATGCCCGCATGAAAATGGCTGGCGGTGTTACCGTTGACCGTGCTGTTAATAACGATCATGTGCGCCTGCTGATTATAAAGGCCGCCCGCAAAACCACTGAACGAAGCATTGGTCGCGTTCGATAGATTATTGGTGATCGTGCAGCCGTTAAAAGTTACCGTCGCGTCGAGCGCCCGAACAATGACGCCGCCGCCAAACGTATTGGTGACGGTGGTTTCTGCCAGGTTGTTCGATATCACCGTGTTGGTAATCATTGCAGTTTGCCCGGCAACCGCAATGTTATCCTGCGAATCTATCAACATAGCTCCGCCTGCACCGCCCGTTCCAACCGTGCTTCCAGCCCGATTACCGGTAAACGTGCAGCCGGTGATGGTCAAATTACCTTTGTTTATGGCAAGTCCGCCGCCGCGCGTATCGGCAAAATTATTCTGAACAATAGAGTTTGTGAGCGTAAAATTTATCGTTATGCCATCAACCTTGATTCCGGCGCCTCTTCCGCCGTCGGTTGCGTCCAAAGCTTTGCCGTTCTGTATCGTCACGCCGTTGATCGTAACGGCAGTTGCCCCGGCTCCGATGACGTGAAACACGCGCTCCGTCGCAGTGTTCGGTGCTGCATTCGACTGTATGATTACGATCGCCGCTCCGTCGCCGTTGATCGTGATGGGCGATGTAATATCAAAATCACCGCCCGCATTGGCGTCTTCATTGGCTGCCGTCAGAGTCTGTGTGTATGTCCCGGTGGGAACCTCAATAATATCCGCACCCGCAAGCGCATTTGCCTCCGTGATAGCTGCCCTAAGCGTGCAGATGCCGTTACCGGCCGCTGTTTCGCAAATTCCGTTGCCGGGTGCAGCGTCCTGAACATCATTTGCATCGTTGACCCGAAACGTTGCCGCTTTGGCATTAACCGAGAATGCGGCTATCGCCAGCATCGCCATTCCGGTGAACATCAAGACAGAGACAGATCGCATTTTCACATTTCTCCGACGCGAGGGCTTGTTGTTTGACTTGTCATGCTGAGAATGATTGGCGGTTGAGTTAATGTTGGGATCGTTCATACAGATTTATCTCCGATTGGGACTCCTATGGATACACATTCACGCTCGTCAGGGAACCTTGGGGCGGCCATCGCTAAGAAAAAATAAAATCTGTCTAAAAACGTAAATGTGCAAATTAGCTTACCCCCAAAGCCCTTTCAATGCAAGGAAAATGTGGGCACTGGTTCAGTTTGGTTTTAAACCCTATTGCCCGTGATTCCTAAGTATGCCATACTTTTGGTATGGCTGATAAGAAACCACCAAAGGACACAAACGAACTCGCCGCTTACATTTTGAGAGTCACCACAGGTGAGACTGACAAGATTGAAGCCCCAAAAAAGAATCCCAAATTCAAAGCCTTATCCGATCTTGGAGCAAGTAAAGGGGGCACATCCCGCAAAAACGCCCTCACGCCTGAAAGACGCAAGGAAATCGCTGAAAAAGCCGCTAAAAGCCGCTGGGCGAATAAAGACTAGTCAGACTGCCACATCCTCTCTCACCATCTTTTCAAAAAAGCCTTTAAAATGCGCCTTTTTGAGACGATTGTGGTTGACAATGCCATTGTCTAGCCATAAACTATTATCACTATGGCGGAATTAAGTGTTGCTAACTTAGTAAAACTTCGTGAGGATATTAAGCGCAAACGCGATGTGAATATCCAGCGAGCGAATGAGGACGCTGACCGCGCTTTAAACGCATTGGATATTGTTGTGGCAATGCTCAGTGACGAGAGTGACAGCGAGAACATTCAAATTACACATTCACCCAACTTATTTCCAGCGGAGGACGGGACAAGCAATGGAGACATCCCACCCAAAAAGAAAATATATCCCACAGGGAAATGGATTGTCGAAATTGTAAATGAGTTGCCGTCGGTCGTAACCCAACCCGCAGTTTACAAGCGGCTAGTGGAATTGCATTCAGAAGTTCGTGAACGCCCTTTGAACTCGATTAAAGGACAAATTGCAAACGTCTTGGGTAAATTGGTTGGAAAGGGTCAGTTGATCGTGCATAAAGAGGCGAACGGGACGCAACCAGCGGAGTATCGTAAAAATACAGTTCCGCAGCAGTTACCCGTCCAAATGTCGGCAAGTGCGGGTGAAACGGTATGGGACTAATTTAGATATGCAGTAAAAAGGAAATCGGCTTTAGGTCACCCGTCAAGATAAACCTAAAACCGATCTGGAAACTATGAATTGTCTTCGTATTGCCGTGAATTTCTTCACGACTGTCTCCATTTGTATTATGCCACGCGGCCCTTGATCTTTCAATAAGAAAATCAAAAAACGTGACAGGCTAACCAATCAGGGCGTGAGCTGTGCAAGCTACGCGGTTCACGTTCCTGCTTATGCCGGAAGGGTATCGCTCAGGTGTGCTATGAGTCTTAAAAACTCGGAAATGCGCTGATACCGCATTAGGTTCAATTCCTTGCCCTTCCGCACTTTAACCTTGAACCGTCTCCAATTAAATCATATTTCCGTAAGACGGAGCAAATATATTTCTGAGGAATTTGAAAATAGTGCTTGACTTTTGTTTCGAGCAAGCATATAATCAGTTTCAATGAATAAGCTAAATAGAGACAAGCAAGTGCAAATCATAGCCGCAATGGTCGAGGGAATGGGCGTCAATGCTATCACACGGGTTACGGGCGTAAGCAAAAATACCGTTCTCAAGCTGTTGGCAGATTTGGGCGTAGCGTGTGCCAATTATCAGGACGCAATATTTCGCAATTTGTCTCTCACCCGCTTGGAGTGTGACGAAATCTGGAGTTTTTGTTTTGCCAAATCTAAGAATGTGCCGGAAGAAAAACGCGGTATCTTGGGTTACGGCGACCTTTGGACGTGGATTGCGATGGACGCGACAACCAAACTTGTTCCGTGCTTTCACGTTGGCAGACGTGATGCGTTTGCGGCATCTGAATTTATCAATGACCTTGCAAGTCGTTTGAAAACACGCATTCAGCTAACCACAGACGGTCACAGAGCGTATTTGGAAGCCGTTGAAGCCGCTTTCGGGTCGGAGATTGACTTCGCACAGTTAATAAAATTATACGGCACATCACAGGAAGAAGTGAGATATTCACCCGCACAGATAGTCAGCACAAAAAAGACTTGGATTGCCGGTCATCCGAATCCGAAATTTATTTCAACGTCGCTGATCGAAAGACAAAACTTGACGGTTAGAATGAGTTCCAGACGCTTTACGAGATTAACAAACGGTCACTCGAAAAAACTTGAGAATCATATTCACGCCCTTTCAATTCACTATATGCACTATAATTTCGTGCGTATTCACCAAACAATCCGATGCACACCCGCTATGGCCGCAAACGTATCTAAAACCCTTTGGGAAATATCAGATATGCGCAACCTGCTAGATACCGATTACGCACCGCGTTACGAATAATTGATGGGACATTTGGTTTTATCAGCTTTTTGATGGTATTTTAGCGGCATTATGAACTACAAAACTCTTTTTTTGATAATTCTTTTTGTTGGTCTTTCTGTTCAAATTTATGGACAAGAGAAATTTAATGCTTACGTGTTTCTTGATGTTCAACATCAAGACACTTTAATTGAGAATGAGATGGAAAGTTATATTGCGCGTGAATTAAGATCATTAGGGGACATAACGCTCATTACCAACCCTAAGACTGACGAAGCATTTACAATTACCGTGTTAATGGCTGGCGGTTCACTCGAAGAAAATAAACGAAAGGGCAGTTATGCGGTCAGCGTTACTATTAGCAAAAGATCACGTTGCAATACAATGTATAAAAACGCGGACGGGACTCCATTGGTAATGTATTACGACGATTTGAAGGATGAATTTATCTTCGTTATTTCCAGCGATGGACTCAAATCATTAGGACAACAAATTGTCGCCCTCGTTGATTCAAATGTTTTTAAGAGTGCTAGAAAGGTATTTTTAGTATTTGAGGATTACAAAAAGAAATCAAAACCAAACTGAACCAGTGCCAAAATGTGCGTTCCCAAACACCTTATTTATGGGCAAATCGGCAAACGCGTACCGTGATTTCACGGCGTTTCAGGCGTGTGGGGTGAAATGAAACACGATTCACGAGGTCTGTTCCATTTGTTCCGGAACGGAACAAATTCAGTCAAGCTAAATCGACAAATTGAGAGGCGGCGAACACGTTATTAATAACAGCCTGGATTTCGCTTTGCTTTTGGCTTGGTTTTGGGATAACATTGCAGAGAAAATTATCTCAACTAAAATCTTAGGAGTTATCGATGTTTGTAAGAATTTTGTCACGCGCGTTTGCGCTGGCCCTTTTTGTTTTTATTATTAGTTTGTCCATGGCCGCCCAGGATCTTGATACGGTAACGGTATCGGGACGCGTTACGGACACTAACGGCCTTGCTGTCGTCGGAGCAACCGTTATGGCTACTCTTACCGAAACCGGAGAGCAAAGGACCGTTACATCTGATGACGATGGCCGTTATAGGATCGTCAACCTAAAGCCGGGAACGTATAAGATATCGATTGTAAATGCCGGTTTTGGCAAGCAGGAGACGTCTCCTATTGTCACGATAGCGGCGCAAAAACTTCAACAAGATTTCAAACTTAGTCCCGCAGATGTGACGGCGGAAACAACTGTGACGGTCACCGATGAAGATGGACCGGCAGTTGATACAACTCGAACGATTGTTGGCGGAACTATCACCGAGCGGGAAATAGATGAATTGCCCGTTGACAGCCGTAATCCGCTCGACCTGGTTTTAACCCTTGGCGGCACGTCTGAGGAGCAGTTATCCACTCGCGATCTCTCAGATGATCGCGGAGGCCGCGGTATTACGGCTCCGGGCACAACACCTGAAGAGTCAGGTATTTTTGGCCTTTCGGGCGGCGCTGCCTACTCGAACAACATTACCATTGACGGACTCGACAACAATGACGACCGAGGTGCCTCTTTCCGGTTTCAGCCATCCATCGATTCAATAAAAGAGGTGCAGGTCATCACGAACCAATTCTCTGCCGAATATGGCCGGGCTTCAGGCGGCCGCGTCAACCTCAGCACACGCGGCGGCAGTAACAAGTTCCGTGGCCGTGCATACTATTATTTTCGTGATGAAAGTTTGAATGCTAATACCTGGAATAATAACCGGCGCGGAATTCGTAAACCGCCACTACAAAACAATGACCCCGGCTTCACGTTTGGTGGACCGATTCTAAAGAAAAAACTTTTTTTCTTTGCATCTTACGAATATGACAATACTTTCGATACAACGGTTTTAGACGCCTGGGTGCCGGTGTCGGGCGGCAATCCGGCGTTTCCTTTGCCGACGCCAAACGATCCGACAGGCGGAACGTTCATGATAGCTGCTGCGACTTGCCCGATGGGCTTTACCTGTCCGGCGGTGACTGTGGGTCATTATCTGTCTCCTACCGATACACCCGCTATCAAGCACATCTTTACCAACCGTATCGACTGGACAATCAACAAAGAGCAGAGCTTTACGTTCAATTGGCAGCGTGGCCGGTCGAACGACTTTCGAGCGTTTAGCGGAACTAACCGCATTGCCGATTCGATTATTGGACGCGTCCGTAATACCGATGCTTATAGTTTCACGCATAACTGGGTTCTTAACTCCAGCCTTCTCAATCAGGCTCGCTTTCAATACTCCAAACTTGACCCGAACTCAGCCCAGGCCTCGGGCTCTACATCACCGGCGGTGTTGGTAACCTTCTCTCAAGTCGGCACACAGGTGTTCGGCTCGACCACTAGCTCTTCTGACCGTAAGGAGAATCGTTGGCAGGCCCAGGATACATTTGCATGGGTGGACGGTTCGCGCACGTGGCGATTCGGTGTTGATTACCACCACGTCGATACTGAGTTCCTAGATCGTTTTGACCAGACCGGCACCTACACTTTTTCGAACTTTTCTTACTTTGCCGCAGGCGTGCCTACAAGACTTGCGCAAAATTTCGGAGGCACGTCGTCCCTGCTGAATAAATACATTGGCGTATTTGCCCAGAACGAATGGCGCGTTCGTTCGAACATAACTGTGAGTGCCGGGCTTCGCTACGAACGCGAAACCGTTCTGAATGACAAAAATAATTTTGGGCCGCGTATTGGCGTTGCATGGAATCCGTTCAAAAAGAGCGCAAAATCAGTCATACGTTTCGGAGCAGGTATTTTTTACAACCGAGTTCTGCTCCGAACTGTTGACGATTACACCGGCGATTTAACTTCGCTTCGATTAGACACAAACAGCCTTAACCTTTCGGGCGTTACTGTTAATGCGGACACGATCCGCACCTTTCTCGCCGGGAATTACCCCAACCCTGTAACGCTGGACACTCTTATTCCGGTTAACCCCACACAGAGTTTTACGGCACGGCAGCTTTCTCGATCTTCAACTGTTTTTCGAAGCCTTTCACCTACTCTCGTTATCCCGGAAAGTTATCAGATGAACGTTGGCTTCGAGCGCGAGATCAAGAAAGGCCTCGTCTTTGAGACAAATTTTACATACAACAAGATCGTCCACCTTTGGCGTGAGACAAATCCAAACGCTCCGGCGTTACCGGATGGCACGCCTGACCGCAACGGCGACGGACGAGTCACGCTTACGGATTACCTGCTTGGTATAACGACGGGGCCAAACCAGTTCGAGGCACTTAGCACCCCTGATGCTGTTGGTTCGCATCCTTTGGGCGGCACAGGTCCTTGTACCACTTCGACACCCATTTGTGTAGTAAACGTGAACACGACCAACAGCAGCAGCAGCAATAATTGCTCGACGACGCCGGGCACGACCACCAACACGCCTGTTTGCCGTGCGTTCGCCGCTGTTTACAACCTTCGGCCAAACCGCGAAGACGTTGGTGCCGCCCAGCAGGAACAGGTGAATCCTATCGGCAACAGCCGCTATTTTGGAGCGATCTTCGAACTCCGAAAACGTTACCGCAAATGGGGACACGGTTTTGGCGGTTCATGGCGGCTGGACTATACGCTCTCGCGCTTGATGGATGACGGCATCGTAAACACCTCGGATCCGACTACGCCCGGTGACTTTTCCGGAGATTGGTCGCGAAGCCTTGCAGATCGGACACACCGAATCTCGTTGATAGCAGCGGTTGATATGCCGAAATGGCTGGGCAAACTTCGTTTCTCGCCGCTTTTCCGGTGGGGTTCAAGCGCCCCGTATAATCTTTCGGCCGGCGGTATTGATCGAAACCTCGATGATGTGAGTAACGACCGTCCGAGCTTTGTCGGCGATCCTTCGGATATCGGCTGGCGCGTTTTTGCTTCGTCGCCGTTTCCGACTGACCTCGCCAACAGATTGAGCGTGGCTCCGATAGGCAGCCCTGGCAACCTGGGCCGTAACGCCGGTCACGGGCCACAATTAAGGCAGTTTAATATACGAGTCAGCCGCGAATTTAAATTGCGTGAACGCATGAAACT
>JAYVFJ010000405.1:0-4499 GCA_043773225.1 Chloracidobacterium sp. | reverse complement strand
GGCGGCCGGGGCAGTTTCTTCGGCAACAGATTCCTCGGCCGGAGCATCTGTCTTGACTGCCTCGGCATCGGTCTTTTTCTTGCTTTTTCGTTCTGGTTTAGCTTCGACTTCGCCGCCTTCGGCGGTTACGATAACCGGCACGGCGAGAATAACGTCGCGATAGAGCTTGACGTTGACCGTGTATTCGCCCGTTTCTTTGATCGCATCTTTGAGAACGATCTTGCGGCGGTCAATCTCGTAGCCTTTTGCCTGAAGAGCTTCGGCAATGTCCATCGAAGTGACCGAGCCAAACAGCGTCCCGTGCTCGCCGGACTTGCGTTCGAAGCTGAGCGTGATGTTCGCCATCTGGTCGCGCTGAGCTTCGGCGCTTTCCCGGTCAACGGCGGCCCTTTTCAGAAGCGCCGCGCGTTCCTGTTCGATCTGTTTGATATTGCCCTTTGTAGCGAGCGTTGCTAAACCATGCGGCAGCAGATAGTTGCGTGCGTAGCCGGCCTTGACCTTTACAAGGTCACCGCGTCCGCCGAGATTATCGATCTCTTCGCGTAATAAAATAGTTGTGTTTGCCATGATAATTTTCTCCGAAAATGGTCTTCGGTTTTCGGTCTTCTGAAGACCAAAGACCTAAAACCTAAGACCTAAAAATCTTAATCCGCAACGAATGGCAGCATTGCCATTGAGCGTGCGCGCTTGATCGCCTTGGCGACGCGGCGCTGGTCCTTTGCCGAGATGCCCGAGATGCGACGCGGCATGATCTTGCCGCGTTCGGGCACAAACTGCCTCAACAGATCAACGTCCTTCCAATCAAGATAATCCGGAACCACATTACGCGCACGGCGGCGCTGGTAACGTCGCGGGCGGTCGCCGATGACGTCTTCGCCGACGCCGAATCCGTCTCTGTCATCCAACATTTCCAATTCATTTTCTGCCATAATTCTCTCCTCGTGAATCGTCAATCGTAAATCGTGAATCGTGAATAGAAAAATCGTTTTAATCTATTTACGATTCACGATTTACTATTTACGCTTCTGCGGGTGCCTCCGTCATTTCATCTGTCTTGCGGAAGCTCGCGCGTTTGGCCGAACGTGCCTCGCGTTTTGCACGAATTTTATCTGCCTTCTTGCGATCTTCGTCAACACGCACGGTGATGTAACGCATTATCATATCGTTGACGCGCATGCGGCGTTCGAGCTCGGCAATTTCCTGACCCGAACCGTCGATCTCAAAAAGCACATAATGCCCTTCTTTCTTTTTCTCGATCGGATACGCAAGATTTCGAATGCCAATGTCGTCCATGCGAACAATCTCGCCGCCTTCTTTCTCGATCAATTTACCGACTGCGTCGTTCAATTTCTCGATCTTTTCGCCATCCGTGTCGGGATTGACGATATACATTACTTCGTATGTTCTGTTTGCCATAATCACTCCGTTCATTTTCGATTTGCGATTTTCGATTTGCGATTGTCTGTCGTTAAAAACGATCGCAAATCGCAAATCGCAAATTAATTAAATCTCGCCATTGCTGCATCAACCCCATCAATGATGATGGTTCGCACTGCGTCGGCGGATTCAATCAATACTTTTTCAACCGTTTCAAAATCGCCTTTTGCGAAATTCTCCAAAACAAATCTTTTCGCGTCCGCTACCGGATGCTCAGGCTGAATGCCGATCCTCAACCGCGTGAACTCCTGCGTATTCAAACAATCAATGATCGATCTCAAGCCGTTCTGCCCGCCATGCGTTCCTTTTGGCCTGATGCGTATCGTGCCAAAAGGCAACGCCAGGTCGTCCGAAATAACGATCAGCCTCTCGATCGATCTTTCATCTTTTGCGAGCAGGCAACTGACCGCCTCTCCGCTCAGATTCATATAGGTCTGCGGCTTTGCCAGCTCAACCACCTGATTATCAATAATGCCTCGCCCGATCAGCGACCGGCATTCCTCACGTTTGACCTGCGTCTGCAACTGCGACGCGAGCAGATCAACGAGCATAAACCCGAGGTTGTGCCGCGTCTTTGCATATTCCGGGCCCGGATTGCCGAGCCCGGCTATCAGCCAATTACTCACCGCCGCCGCCGTCTTCAGGCTTTGTCTCAGGAGTTTCGCCCGCAACTTCAGGCTGAGCACCTTCCTCGACCTGCGGTTCCAGAACGGCTTCCTGAACCGTGATGATCGAAGCGACGACCGTTTCCGGTGCGACGTGAATTTCGATTCCCTCGCCGACCTTGAGGTCGGACACATGGATCGCGTGCTCCGGCCCCAGCTCCGAGATATCGACCTCTATCGAATCGGGCGTGTTTGCCGGTTCGCAAAGCACCTTGATCTCACGCATTGCCTGAGCCAACACGGCGCCCTCGGCCTTCAGGCTTTCGGGGTGACCGACCAATCGGATCGGCACGGTCATTTCGATCTTCTCGCCCTTGGCAAATCTGCGAAGATCGGCATGGATCAGACGGCCTTTAACACCGTCTATCTGACGATCCTGAAAAATGACGTCGTTAATGCCTTCACCCGCAATATCGAGCGAGAAAACGGTGTTAACGCCGGTCTCAGTCCGAATGATCGCTGCAAGATCGCTCAACGACGCCGTCGCCGCAAGGCTTTCAGAACCTCCGCCATAGACGACCACAGGGATCTTGCCCGCGGCCCGCAATCTGCGAGCCTCATTCTTGCCGCGGGTTTCACGCTTTTCAGCTTTTACAATAAATTTTTCTGCCATAATTCCTCAGTTCAAAGTTTAATGTTCAAAGTTCAATGTTGTGTTGCCCGGTTCCTAACTTTGAACTTGGAACCTTGAACCTTGAACTATATGAATAATGAAGAGACACTCGTCTCATCGTGTATAGATTTGATCGCGGAAGCCAACAGCTTTGCGACGCTCAAAACTTCGATCTTGCCGCCCTCGACCAGCGGCATTCCGTTGTCGCGGATCGGTATTGTGTTTGTCACGATCACCTTTTTCAAATACGAACCGGTAATATTCTCAACCGCCTTTCCTGACAACACGCCATGCGTAAAGCACGCAATAACCGAGTTAGCACCGGCTTTGTGCAACGCCTCGGCAACCTTGCAGATCGTGCCGCCGGTGTCGCACATGTCGTCAATTATCAAACAATTCTTGCCACGAACGTCTCCGACGATATTCATTACATCGGCTTCGTTCGCCCGCTCACGACGCTTGTCGCAAAGCGCGAGGCCGGCATTCAAACGTTTTGCATAAGCACGGGCACGCTCAGCACCACCTGTATCAGGAGCAACAACGATCAGATTCTCGATCGGATTTGTCCTGAAATACTCGACCACGATCGGAGCGGCGTAAAGGTGGTCCACCGGAATATCAAAAAACCCTTGTATCTGCGACGCGTGCAGATCGATCGTTAAAACCCGCTCAGCGCCTGCCGTTGTGATCAAATTTGCCACAAGCTTTGCCGTTATCGGCACTCGCGGACGATCTTTTTTGTCCGCACGGGCATACCCAAAATAAGGGATCACAGCGGTCACTCGTTCCGCAGACGCCCGGACAAATGTGTCAATCATTATCAACAATTCCATCAAGTGCCGGTCTGTCGGCGGGCACGTCGGCTGAACAATAAAAACGTCATGCCCGCGAACGTTCTCACCAATCTGGAAGTTGAACTCGTCATCCGAAAACCGTCCCGTGCTCGCCTTTCCAAGTTCGATGCCCAATTCGCCGCAGATTTCCTCGGCAAGCGCCGGATGCGCATTGCCCGAAAATACCTTGATCTTGCCAGTGACGCTCATAACGTTTAGAGTGCGGGCTTTAGCCCGTATGTACGCGATAAATCGCGCACTCTGAACAAAAAAAACGGCCAACCTTAACTTAGGCTGCCCGCGCTTCGATTCATAATTGGCTGGGGCGGGAGGATTCGAACCTACGAATGCCGGATCCAAAGACCGGTGCCTTACCACTTGGCTACGCCCCAACGAATTAAAGAGTCAACGCGGAAACAACCTAACACCGAAGTGCCTCGCGATACTTTGCTCGCGAAATGGTTGCTACGGCAAACTTTCGCCAGTTGACCTCTCGATCAAGGGCTTTTTGTGCAGCTTGCCGTGTCTCTTCTTTGTCAAATATTGCGAAGACCGACGCTCCGCTGCCGCTCATCGCGGCATTTACTGCTCCGAGTTCAAGCAGAGTCTCTTTGACCCGCCGAACTTCAGGAAAAGCGTTAAACACGCTCTCTTCAAAATCATTTATCAATGCCGAATGACCTAATTCCAATGAATTTGCTTCGGTTCGGCAAACTTGGAGAGTATGATTTAGAGCCTCCTTTGTCAAGGCGGGAGCATTGATTTTGCTAAACGCTCTGCGTGTCGAAACCCGAACCTTCGGCGTTACTATGAGCAAAAGTTTTTCTTCTGCGTCGCCGATCGGTTCAATCAGTTCACCTCGTCCCGTTCCCATAGCCGTTCCGCCATGCAAAAAGAACGGAACATCGGAACCGATTTCCGCTGCAATCGTGTGCAGTTCTTCAGTCGTTG
>JAYVFJ010000404.1:0-2954 GCA_043773225.1 Chloracidobacterium sp. | reverse complement strand
TCTGTGATCGCCGTGGCGATCTCACGCTGTGTCGCGAGAAGGTCAGACATTTTTCGGTCGTATTGCTCGGCCCAGATAAGTTTGTCGGTCCGAGCGTCCGTAAGTTGGACGCTGATGTTCAGACTGTCGCCGATCTGGACAAGCCTGCCTGACATGACCGCATCAACATTAAGCTCCTTCGCGATCTGCAATGTGTCGCCGCCCTTGCCCTTGTATCGCATTACAGAACTCGTCGGGCTGACCTTCAGATTCGGCAACTGCGAAAGACGATAGATCAAAGAATCAGCCAAACCATCGGAGAGGTAATCTGTATCGGCATCCCCACTGCGGTTTTCGAACGGAAGAACAGCGATTGAATTTATTTGAGAGCTGTCCGAAGCGGTGAAATAGCGATATCCAAAGAATCCTCCGAGGGCAATAATGGCGAGCAGAAACGGCGCAGCCAGCAAGCGTTTGTCGATACCATTTTTCAGCGGTTCGCGGATGCCCGAAGGCAGAACAGCAGTTTGCTCGGTCGTGTGAATCTGAGCGCGAGTCGGAGCCTCGCCCGGAGCAGCCGTCGAGTGCAAAATGGCGGTTTGCGGCTCGTCCGCCGGGAACTCAGTCGCTACCGCTCCCGGTTCTGACTTGCCGCTCGCCGGGCCTTCGAGCAGAGCATTGCCGTCATCGAGACAATACAGGAGCGTATCGTCGTAATAATCCCGCCTACATTCAGGGCATCGTTTCATAAGCTTCTATTCCGGCAAACCCATCCGTTTCAGCAGATCCTTGAACCGCGGGTCGTCGCGGAGAGACTCAAATAGGATTTGCCATCGGATAGGGGCTAACTCGCCTTTGACCTGAAAGTCCTTTTCCAACCATTCAAATGCCTTGTCTTTGTCACCCAAACCCGCATACACGCCAGCGACATCACGTCCGTTTGCTTCCTTTTTCGCATACTTTTCGTCTAATTCTTTGAGAATAGCGATTGCCTGTGCGCGTTTTCCCGTGACACCGTAAACATAACCCAAATACCTAAGAGTTTCACTAGCCCTGTTACTCAGTTCGACCGCCTTTTCCAATTTGGTAATCGCTTCGGCGTTTCGTCCCAGTTTTAGATACGACAATCCCAAATATTGATGAGCATTCGAAAAAGTTGGATCGAGTTCAATTACCTTGAGACAGGTTTCAATACTCGCATTGTGGTTGTTTTGAATCTCATAGATCACTGATTCATCGGTTGAGATAGCACTCGAGAGCGGGTCAAGTTCGTGTGCCCGCTTTATCATCACTGCGGCTTCATCGATCCGTCCAATATTTCTGAGGAAATCGGCATACCAGTGAAATGCGGTTGCGTAATTTGGATTGAGTTCAATTGCTCTCTTATATTCCCGCTCTGCTTCCGTCCATTTCCACGACTGCTCGTAGATGACACCCAGCGATGTGTGAGGTTCCGATAACTCGTCACTAATAGCTATCGCACGCTCGGCAAATGCTTTTGCCTGCGGAATCGTTTCGCTTAACGGAGTTCCTGCGTATTGATTCAAGAGAACGTAACAATCAGCAAGACCGGCGTAAGCGAGTGCGTAATTCGGGTCGCGGTCGGTCGCGGCTCTGAATTGTTCGATCGCTTTCCGGATGTTCTCCGCCGTTCGCCGATTCCAGTAGTAGCGTCCTTTCAAATATGCTTGATAGGCTTCAGGATTTGTGGTTGACGTTTTAGTGACTTTCGCTTCGTCCGCACCCGAAAGTTTTAGTTTGAGTTTGGTCGAAACGTCTTTGGCA
Organism: Chloracidobacterium sp.; assembly: GCA_043773225.1. GTDB lineage: Bacteria > Acidobacteriota > Blastocatellia > Pyrinomonadales > Pyrinomonadaceae > OLB17. Next base: position 1,190 of record JAYVFJ010000404.1, on the reverse strand, counting down.
ATCTCGCTTTGCAACGAAACAAGGTCGGATTGTTTGCGCCCGTAGCTTTCCGTCCACAGCACTTTGTCGTTCTGGACATCAATTAGTTCCAAACTAAGCGTCAACTGTTCGCCACGCTGAATCACTCTGCCGTTCAATATCGCCTCGACATTTAGCTCTTTGCCGACAGTCTTCATATCGGTATCTTTGCCTTTGTAACGAAAGACCGACGAACGCGGCTTAACATTCAGATTCGGCAGCTCCGACAAACTCTTGATGAGCGTTTCTGTCATTCCATCGCTCAAATACTCAAAATCCGCATTGCCGCTCTCATTAACAAACGGCATCACGGCGATCGATTCGATCTGTCTGGTTGGTGAGAAGTATCGGTAACCAAAGAGCCCGCCAACCAAAATCAATGCGGCGATCCCGACAACCGCCAATAACACGTTTCTCTTACTCTTCGGCTCCGCCGCCCGATGTGCGGAAAGGCTCTGCCTTTCCGAAACGCCACCTAAACTCCCCCGAGGCTCCGCCTCCGCTTCAGTTCGAAGGATCGCCGTCTGTTCGGTCGTATTTATCTGCGCCCGAGTCGGAGCCTCGCCCGTAGCAGCCGTCGAGTGCAGGATCGCGGTCTGCGGTTCATCCGACGGGAACCCAGTCGCTACCGCTCCCGGTTCTGACTTTGCCGGGCCGTAGAGTAGCTCTGCTCCGTCATCGAGGCAGAACATCATCGTATTGTCGTACTCGCGTCCGCATTCAGGGCATCGTTTCATAAGATCCTATTCCGGCAGGTTCAGGCGTTTGAGCATTGCCTTGAATCGCGGCTCGGTGCGCAGGTCGTCAAGTTCGGGCATAACTGCGTAATAAGTCGAATATGGTCCGCGCGGTCGTCAATTTCCTTTTCGAGCCAATCCAAAGCTTCCTCTTTTTCGCCAAGCCCAAGGTGGATCAGCGCAACGGCGGTGCGAGGAACGTATCGCTGTGAAGATGCCTGCTTTAACTCGGCCAGGAGTTTAACCGCTTCATCCCGCTGTCCGGATTTTGCCAGAAAGAACCCCAAATCTCCTTTTCCGAGGCTAGAACCGCTCAGTTCAACATACTTACGCATTTCGGCTATTGCTTCCGGTTTCATGCCCTTTTGCCAATGCGTCAAACCCAAGCCAGAGAAGGCGTTAGCAAAATTCGGGTCGAGAGAAAGAACACGTTGA
>JAYVFJ010000403.1:0-2809 GCA_043773225.1 Chloracidobacterium sp. | reverse complement strand
TTTTATGTTTCGGACATGAAGCTGGCCCCGACGGGCGAGGTTGAAATGAAAGGCTTTTCGCGTAATAAGGATTCCGTCGCGCTTTTTCTAAAGTCGCTGGAGTTTGCCGGCGGTGTGGAGAGCGGCAGCAGGCTGTTTAGCGACCTCGCTTACGAAGTTCAGGAACTCGCGTCGACACCTGTAAATGCAGGACAAGCGAAATTGCCTACAATTGCCGGATCAACATTAACGGGCGTCGAAAGAACGGCTCCCGGCGTGGTTGCCTGGAGCATCAAGGGCAATTATGTGCCGGTAGCACAATTTGTGCCAAAACCGCCGCCTACAGGCCAACCGGGAGCCCCGGCTCAGGCAACCACGCCGGCACCGGCCGCCCCAAAACCGGCGGCGTAAATTTAATAGCGGATACTAATAAATTTTTATGAAAAAAGGCAAAAAAACAAATCCGTTTGAAAGCGTTATCGACAGCATTTATCTCGAATCGATAAGGCGCGGCCCTTTTCTGACTATTATTGTGATGGCCGCCATTTCATTTGGCGCCGCTTATTTGATCTATGATTATTTGATCAAAGACTATATAACGGCAAACAACGAATATAAGCAGCAAGTCGCGGCGAAGGAGCTGGAAAACGAGAAAACCGAAAAAACGCTCGCCAATGAGCCGCAGTTTCGGGCACAGTTTAAGAAGGTCGTGGATCTTTACGGTGAAGCTAAACCGCTCTTGCCGGAAGAAACCGAAGTTTCCGATGTTTTGGGTCAGGTCGAGGCGGCTGCGCAGCGAAACAGCGTTACGCTGACCGGCCTTCAGGCGGTCAAACAATCGGTGAAATCAACGACGGCGGCAAAGCTGTATGAACGCGAAATACCGGCCGTAGTGACGGGCACATATCCGCAAGTTGTTAGATTTTTTGCCGATATTTCGCGCATGCCTAGAATTTTGCTTATTCGCGATTACTCGGTGGTTTCGATGAAAAACGCGGTTTCGGCAGGCTTTACTTTGGTCGCCTTTCACGCGCCGCCGCCGGCTGAGATGCCGGGGCTTCCAAAAGATATTGCATCCAATCAGGGAGGCGAACTGAAATGATGAATCAAAATAAAGTAGCGCCTGTTCGCAGTTCGTCCGCCGGTTTATTGCTAAAAGCGGCAGGGCTTTTCGCCGTGTCCTTTGCGTTATTTTTCATGTTGTTTTTGGCGTATGATCTGCTATCCGGATTTGCTAAAAGCAGCTTGCCGGCCGAGCAGACGAATGAAGAGACAAAACTGGATGTTGACATTCCAAAGATTGCGGATGATCTGGCTAAGGTTCTTTCCTCGAATCCTGAATCCTATTCGCAGGACGTCAAAGATCCTTTCTCTGATCGCGGCGGACTTAGCGGCTCAGTTGCATCGTTGTCAACTACCACTTTGACGACTGTTACCAAGCCCGGTTCTTCTTCGACTTCTGTCCCAAAAACCACGATGGTTCCTTCGGGGAAACCCGGAAAGGGAATGACTAATCCCGGGCCGCCTGAAACTCCGGCTGTTGAGGCGACCAAGGAACGGTATGAGGCATGGCTTGCTCGTGCAGTTTTGGGCGGCGACGTGACTCTCGATCCGCTTGTATTTGCTATCGAAGATCTGACGCCCGTCGGGATCGTGGACGGCGGTAACGGCCAGCAGGAAGTGATGTTTCTTTCTCAGGCGGCAGGGAAAACGGTTAGTTTTCCGGTGGGCACGATGTTTTTTGACGGCTGGCTGACAGAGCTTCGGCCGGAGGGCGTTGTTTTCAGTTCAAACGACGACCGTCGAATAGTTCGAATGCGCTCATGGGCGAGGTCGCTTAGAAATCTTGGATAAGAATATTTGATCGATTTGGGTATAAAAGAGTTTTAATTTCTCTCTGGTGGACATTATGGTTATAAAAAATATCATTCTGACTTTTGTTGCGATGTTTGCGGTGTTGAGCATTCCTGCAGATAAACTTTTGGTATCCGACCCTCAGGTTGAGGCTTCCGGAGCAGTTAGCAGGGAATTTCCGGTTGCGGAAATGGCAGTCGGCAGCGAACAGGTTACGGTTGTTAACGCCGGATTACCTGCCCCTGTTGCAATGCCGGTTTCGGTTCTGCCTGGTTATATACCGCCTGTTGCGGCAGCCAAGACGGTGACTGTTCCGGTTGAGATTGTCAGCAATATCAAAGCAGCCGCCAACCCTGAAATTTCGATCATGCCGAAATTCGTGGCAAAAAAAGAAACTATCATCGGTGTCCCAAAACTTGTAAAAATGCCCGGAGATGCGAGAGGCTTTTTGGTAAGCGAGTGGCTCAATGTCCCGAATGATGTTGTTGATCGAGTAAAGACTTTGCCCGTTCCCGCATTTCCAAAACCGCGGATGAAGGCATTTTCTTTGACGGCTGCTGCACCGCTGAGGCTTTCGACTGAGATTTCAAAACGGCAGTTGTTGCCGCTTTTGCCAAAGGCTTTGATCACTGTGCCCGCGGCCCGGCCAATTTTATCAACTAAAAATGTCGCATTAAAGGAATCACCGGCAATTTTTACGCGACAGTTACTGCCGCTCTTGCCCAAACCGTTAGCCGCAAAGCCTGCGGTTCGCTCATTTGAATTGACCGGAACAACGGCGTCAAATATTTCTACGAAAATCACTTCGCGGCAATTATTGCCGCTGTTGCCCGAACCTGCGGTCGCAAAGCCGACGTTTCGGTCATTTTCTTTGATTGCAACAACGTCATCGCTGTCAACTTCATCGGTGAGGCCTCGGCCATTGCAGCAGTTATTGCTCGAACCCGTGACTGCAAAACCAACGCTTAGAGCATTT
>JAYVFJ010000402.1:0-2513 GCA_043773225.1 Chloracidobacterium sp. | reverse complement strand
CGCTTTGTCGCCAAAATCACGAAAATCAATCACGATCAAAGTCAGGACATGTCGCCCACGCGTTCGTCTGAGTCGAACGGGAAGAATGTCTTTCCAGCTGCCTTGCCTCAATCTCGCAGAACCGAATCGGGCGCGCACGTGATCGTCAATCTCGCTGAATGGCGTACGCTGGAGAAGCAGGCAGAGACAGAGACAGAAACGGAACCATCAACCGCGTCATTGGAATTCGCCCCCGCGCCGGCGGCTGAACCAAAACACCGAACGCGAATCATTCTTTTCACGGTAGGATTTCTGAGCGCGATTTTTCTGATTGTGCTGTTGTCCTTCAATTTTCAATCTGCGCCTTCCACGGGCCTGAACAATGTCAAATCAATCGCCGTTATGCCGTTAAAGCCATTGACCGCGGAAAACCGCGAACCGATTTATGAACTCGGTATTGCCGAGTCATTGATTTTCAAACTCAGTATGGCAAAAGGCTTGGTTGTTCGACCTTTGAGTGCGACGCGGCAATATACTGACGTTCAGCAAGACGCAATCGCCGCCGGGCGTGAGCAGCAAGTTGATTACGTTCTCGCGTCGAACTATCAAATCTTGGGCGGTAAAATCCGCATTACTTCGCAGTTGATAAATGTGCAAAGCGGTTTGGTTGAAGAAGTTTTCAAAGACGAGCGGGAAAATTCAAGCGGTTTCGCCGTGCAGGATGCAGTCGCGGCAAATATCGGTCAATCGCTCTTGAAAAAATTAAATCTGGAGCCGAACAATCTTTCGGCAAAGCGTGACACGACCAATGAAGAAGCGTATCGGCTATATCTGCAAGGCACGGCTCTGGCGGACAAACGAAACCGCACGGATTTCGAAAAAGCGATTGAATACTTTGAGCAAGCCGTCAAACTCGACCCGAACTACGCGATGGCTTACGCGGGATTAGCGAACGTTCACACGGCGATGGCTCTGGGAGGCGGCGGCGATTCGCGCCAGCAATATCCAAAAGCGAAAGCCGCGATAGAAAAGGCTCTGGCGATTGACGACAATCTGGCGGAAGCTCATTCGTATTCGGGCGAAATAAAGTTTGTCTTCGAGTGGGATTTTGCCGGAGCCGAGCGCGAACATAAAAAAGCCGTCGAATTAAATCCGAATTCTTCCGCCGCCCATCGGATGTATGCGCTGCTGCTTAATCAGCCGCTTGGAAGATTTGACGAATCAATCGCGGAAATTAAAATTGCGATTGACCTTGAACCGGCTTCGGTGCTGAATCATAAGATTTATGGACAGAGTTTATATTTTGCCCGCCGCTACGACGAAGCCATTGTCGCGTTAAAACGAACCGTCGAGATGGATGCCGATTTCAGCACAGTTCACAAGTTTCTCATCAATTCATATCGCGCCAAGGGCGACGACGCGCAAGCCTTCGAGTGGTTTGTGCGACAGCGAACATATTTCGGAGATAAACCGGACGAGATTCAATCGTGGAAAAAGATTTATGCCAAATCGGGTTGGCGCGGCGTTTTCGAGCGACAGCTTGAACAGGCAAAGGAAGATGAAAAAAACGGCAAACCTAATTATATGCAATTGGCGTTTCATTCGATTGAACTCGGAGAGCGCGACGAGGCGTTTGCCTATCTGGAAAAGGCTTTCGGCAAACGCCCATGGGCAATGACGACGCTCAAAGTTGAACAGCGCTTTGATTCGCTGCGGTCAGACCCGCGGTTTGAAGATCTGCTCAAACGCGTCGGTTTGAAGTGAGATTAGATGTAGTAAAATGGTATCGGGAGGTATTTTGCAAATGTCAGTCGAAACCCTTGACGCGATCAAAAAACAGACTGCGGGCTTAACCAAGCCGGAAAAATTTGTGTTGGCAAATTATCTTTTGGAGCAGTCGAAAGAAGCCGGTAATGGAAATGCAACCAGCGAGACTCGCCAAAAAAGAATGGCCTGGCTTAAGGCAAACCGTGAGAAATACGGCGGGCAATATGTTGTATTGGACGGCGATAAACTGCTCGGAACGGCGAAAACTTTTCCCGAAGGCAAAATGGTTGGCGACAGTGCGGGGGTTCCGGATGCTTTTGTCAATTATCTTTCAAAACCTGACGAAGACGGCTACGTCGGAGGTTGGTAATGGCCTATCGATTAAACTTCTCCCAGGTTGCCGAGTACGATTCGGGAGAATCGGGCATTAACGTCAAAGCCTCTCTCAGACTCGATCAGCAACCGCTTGATTTTTCGGCTAAAATTGATACCGGCTCGACCAACTGCATTTTTACAAGAGAAATCGGAGAACAACTCGGCTTAAGAATCGAAGACGGCTTGCCGAAATGGATTAGGACGGCAACCGGCAGATTTTTGACGTACGAACACGAAGTTACGCTTTCGGTTTTAGGTTTTGATTTCGATATTTTGGCGTGTTTTACCGAAGACGAAAATCTTCAGAAGAATATCTTGGGCAGATACGGCTTTTTGATGCATGTCAAAATGGGTCTTGTGGATTACGAAGGCAAACTTTATCTTTCGCATTA
>JAYVFJ010000401.1:0-14286 GCA_043773225.1 Chloracidobacterium sp. | reverse complement strand
AGGAAACGATCTTTGACGCCAACGCAAAGTCTCACGCCAACGCATACGGCCTGATGCAGTTATTACTGCCGACTGCACAGGCAACGGCGCGAAAATACGGCACGACAGTCCCAGCTTCAGCAAGCGAACTCTATGACCCACGTCTCAACATCGAACTCGGCACGGCGTATATGAAAGACCAACTCATAAAGTTCGGCCGAATCGAATACATGGCCGTCGCCTACAACGCCGGCCCCGGTCGCGTCGGGCCGTGGCGCGCGACGCTGCCCGCCGAGATGGACGAATTTGTCGAAGCCATCCCGTTCAAAGAAACGCGCGGCTATGTCCAGGGCGTCATCCGAAACTCCGCGCAATACCGCCGCCTCTACGACGAAACCGGCAACTTCAAACCCAACGTTGGCACCCGGCCGTTACGCGGCGAGATTGACTCAAAACCGCGTGACCAATTTGTGGCCGAATTTCCTGATATTTCGGTCGTTGACAACCCTTCGAACTGACGGGTGTGCCAACTGCCACTGTCCCAGCGTTTTTTTTGTCCCAAGCTGTCCCAATGCCTGCTGGGACAGCATAAACCACTCATTTTATTGAGTTTAAGTCCGGTTTTTCGCCCTTGTCCCACGATTTTTTGAAAAAACTTTTTTCTAAGACCGCGTTTTTCGCTAAATTATACAAATAATACATTTAAGTGCATTTCGGCCCGTTCCGGAACTGTCCCAAAGCTTGGGACAGTTTAGGACAGCAAGCGTAAACCTGTTCCAGGACACTGGATATTGGACTTTGGATCGTGCTCCTACTCGATTGTCAAATATCGGGGTGCTTTCACACTTCATCGTCTGTTGCAAAGATAGCATAAAATTTCGCAAATGTCAATGATTATCTAGCCGAGCCGCTCCGCCCGCGTCCCGCCAAATGTCCTAGCCCAAAGAAAACGCACCGACAGACCATTCCAGCGCAAACAACGTGGCGATCAGACCGAAATCTAGCTTTCACTCGTCGATAGCGTTCTGAAGAAGAGTGTTGAGATCGTTGGGGTCAAATGAAACAGCATAATGCCATTTCCCAAAACCGCCGTGTTGATTGACGGCATCACACCATAACTTAAGAAACGAGCGTTTTGTTTTATCTTTTTCGCGGTCGAGGCCTTTTGTTTCCAAAACTAAGTGGTCGCCGTTTTTGAAGCGGATCATAAAGTCAGGAAAATACCGCGCGACGATGCCTTGGTGGTTGTAATAGATCGCAAAACCGAGATGGTCATTTTTCACGAATGACTCGACGTTCGCGTTGTCGTTTATCGTGCGGGCCTCGAGAATCTCATAGTCGCTATCATAGACGACAAAGTTCACATGAGTTTTGTCGAGGTCTTCACATTGTCGACTCGTGTACCACGTGGGCATATTTCTCGTTGACCGGATCGGATGCTCCTTGTCAAAAACGGGAGTCAGTTCGGTCGTGTTCTCGCTTCGTAATTCGTTCCAAAAATGCTGAATGACTTTGTTCATATTCAACATTATCAGAATTCTCCTGCGGCGTTCGTCCTGATTGAAAAGCGGGTCTTTGATAGTGATCTTGTCGGAGTTGAGGAAGATCTCGACAAGGCCGATAAGCTGCATAAAAAATATCTCAGGGCTGCCTTTCCAGTCTGGCTTTTTCTCAGCGTTGAAGATTTGCTTTGCTGCTTCAAAGACGATTGTCTGAAAGCGAACCTTTTCGGCGATCTCATCTAGGTCCAGATCGGTTAAGTCCGCAGGGATCGGCTTACCGGCCATTATTGCCGACATTTTAGCCTCAGTAATGCTCTGATACGGGTCAAGTTCCAGGCGTTTCACCTTCTCTAGATCAAGCGTCAGCTTCGGCTTATAAACGTGATCGATCCTTAGGACATTTGGAAATGATATTTCGTGCTCAGCTTTCCTTTTGACAGACTCGACCGTTGTTTTTGGAGGAGGAGGCGGAGCAGGGCCTTCGCCCGTGTCTTCGTGAGGAAGGAACGTAAACGGGACGCCGAAAATGTTTACATGTTCCGGTTTAAAGAGGCCGTCGTCTCCGACATCATAAGAAGTGCGGCGCAGTCCGCGTCCTACGACCTGCTCGCATAGCAATTGGCTGCTAAATGCTCTCAGTCCCATTATGTGCGTTACAGTTCTGGCATCCCAGCCTTCGCTTAACATGCCTACGGAAATAATGTTTTGCAGTTGTTCACCCGGTTCACCTTCGCGGCCCACGGAATCCACCATTGCACGCAGTCGAAGCGCCAGCTCCTTTTTTGTTTCCTTCTTCCCGTTCGTCGGCTCCTCGTCTTCCCCGGCCTGGTCCTCTTCGACTTCGATCTCGCCAAACTCTCCTTTTTCGACCTTGCCTAGAATACTGCTGTCGATTTGAAGACTCCTGTCCCGGTCGGCAAGCTCGCCTAGGCCAACGGCCTTGAGATGGAACGAATCGGTGTCAAATGAGTGCTTAAGCCTTGACGAGGTCAGTGTTGTATTTGCAACTGTGATCATCACGGGTGGAATAGGATGCCCTTTCTCGCCCCAACTTTCCTTCACTGCTTTCCAATCGGCACCGAGCAGCCAGTAGGCATTCTTGATAAGATCGGGCAATGGCGTTTCGGTCGTCGCGCCGCGATTATTGAGATCAGCCTCAACCTCCGGGTCACGGTAGATGTGATATAGCCGCGAGCGCATCTCGTCATCCGCGATTCCGCCGTCGTCGCGGATAACGATTCGCGGCGTCTTGACGAGTCCCGATTCGATAGCGTCATTCAAACCAAAATCCGAAACTATCCAGCCAAAAAGCGCTTCCTCCTGCGCGCGCTTGCCCGAAGGAGCAAATGGCGTAGCCGAGAGATCAAAACAACGCAAGATGCCACGCGCGCTGTTTATTCGGTCAAGTCCGCCAACCCAGATCGTCGCTTCCTCTTTGTTTTCTTTCTGCTCTTTAGAAACCTTTATCTCCGGATTAACTCGCCAGGCGTGATGGGCTTCGTCGTTTATGACGATTATGTTTGACTCGCTCGCCATATCGCCAAGCACTTCGCGAACATATGCGGTATCGCTCTTGCTCCCTCGTTTATCGACGGTTTTCTTCTTTGCAAGTTTCTCGTCGGTGTCCCACGCAAGAGCGTGCCAGTTTATGATCTTGATCTTCGCCTGACGAAGGTTTTCCCTCAGCCCTTCGGGGATTACATTGAATTCCTCGTAATAGTTCTTTTCGTCAGTCGGGAATAGAACGCTCAACCGGCTTTTTACGGTCAGTCCCGGGGCGACGATCAGAATATTCTTTGAGAATCGCGTGTCTTGTCGATTAGCAACCCTATTTAGAACTTGCCACGCGATGAGCATCGCCATGACTATGGTCTTTCCTGAACCGGTCGCCATCTTGCTGCACCACCGCGAGAACGCCCCGCCGTCAGAAGGAATGTTGATACCCGTCTTTTCCGCTTCCGGCGCTTCGGTGAGCCAGATTAATGTTTCTATAGCTTCGAGCTGGCAGAAGAAAAATCGGTTCTCGTCCTTTTCTCGCGGGCGGTTCCAGTGCTCAAGCAGTCGTTTCGTTATTCCGGTAACACCCGGATATCCGTCTGATCGCCATGCATCTACTCGCGGCCGTATTTTGTTGACCAGCTCTATTTCGAGAAACCTTCCCGGATCGTCGAATGCCTTTGAACCTTCGGTGGCGACGACATATCCTGCTGGCCTGCGACCGTCGCGCTTGTCAAATTTTCGGTGAGGTTCACGCTCATAGTGCCAATAATGCTTTGGCACTTCGTATGGCGAATTGATTATTAGTTTGTCGATCTTTTGCATTCCGAATTCCTGTCCCCGAAGGGGACAAAGATAATAGCCCAGGGTAAGGCCGCTTCGGCCGCAACCCTGGGTAACGATCCCAAAACGATTCCGACCCTGAAGGGGTCGAACAACCGTGTTCGTGTTGCTCCCCTTCAGGGAGCGAATCAATTATCACCTGTTCCTGGGGTTACGCTCGCTCTGGCTCGCTTCACCCCAGGCTATTATCTTTGTCGCCTTCAGCGACTTTAGAGATGAATTATCTTCAGTGACTCGATACCCCGCGCGTCAATTATCTTTACCGCGACCTTGCGTCCCGGTGTGAACGGCAGAGAAACAGTTCCCCGAAATGCCTCGATCTTTTCCTCGTCGATCTCGGCCTTTAGATTTTTTGCCAATTTCGCCCAGCCTTCCTTGTCGCCAGCCATCGGGAAAAAAACTTGTGTCGGAAAAAGACTTCGGTCGTCGTAATCGGGATCGAGCATCCACATTGCAATGCTGTCTTTACCGCCACTCTCGACCTCGCCGGATTTCGGATTGTAATAATCGAACCCGCGAACCTCGACCTCATACGTCTGGCCCGGGTCAGAACCGCGAGCGGTAGCGACTGGGTTCTTAGCCGGCCTAATATCAACATCCGGTTGACCAATTAACCAAAATGCCGGATTGCTCTTATCACGCGGTTTCTTCTTGAGATCATCCATCGAGAGGTCGGCGTCCATTTGTGCTTCGAGCAATTGGACGCCCGGCCAATTTGTTTCCTCGATGTCCTTACGTGCTTCGGGGTCGAATTGAAACGCGCAAAAGAGAACGATCTGAGGTTTTGGCATTAAGCTGTTAGCCTCGGCAAGAGCGTGTTCGACGAGCCGTTGTTCGAGCGGAGCGTGTTCCGGCCCAAAACAGATAACGACGCGTTTGGGATTGCCCTCGCGGGTTTCCGCCTCAGCCTGCAAATAGTGAGTGCCGCCAAGCGGTTCGACTCGAGTGAATTCGATCTTTGCCCCGCCTTTACCGCGAACCCCGTCCTTCAAGCGGTCTATCCATTCTGATTGCCGAAGCGTTTCGCCCGAACGGGCGACGGAATTGTCAGAACCGCCTGCGGTAGCGGGCGGTTGAAGATGGGCGGTTGACCTGATGTTGTCACCAGTCGGTGTTAAACCACCCGCTACCGCAGGTGGTTCTGACTCGGGCTGCCTCACATTCGGGCTGGGAACAGCTTCAACAGTAAACGGCCCGGTGACGCGTTGTTTTTTATTATCAAGAAATGGCTGATCGTAAAGCGTTTCCTGCGGAGCGGGTTCGTTGTTGGCGATGGATTTTAGCGTGATGTGCGGGACACTCTTGTATTTGAAACCGCTGCCGACGCCTTCGTCCGGGTGGGCCAGCTCGAAATAATCGAAATCCGCCGTCATCAGACGCTGCTTGGCAAGCGCGCACGCCACGCGCGATGTGTCGCATGTGATCCAACGCCTTCCCCAATTCTCCGCCACATACGCCGTCGTCCCGCTCCCGCACGTAACATCAAGAACAAGATCGCCAGGCGAGGTGGCCATAAGAAGGCAACGTTGGATGATCTTAATTGCAGTTTGGACAATGTAATACCTTTCAACGGCGAACGTGCTCTCCATTGTGTCCATCCAGACGTTAGACAATTGCGTATAAGGACCTTCGTCTAAATACTTCTTGAACGTCATTGTGTTACCAATCGGATACAATCTGCCCTTTTTTCCCACTTTCAGGAGTTCGTCAACGGAAATTGACCAATGTCGGCCAGCAGAAGGCAGATATTTTTTGCCTTCATAGACGAGCGGAGTTGATCCCCCCGAACTTTCGCCACTAGACATGACCGGAGATGTTTGGAAGCGGCGACCTTTTGGTATCGGAGTCATTCCAATAAGTTCTGATTGTGTTAACCGCCTTGACTCTCCGTGCTCGGTTTCGATGTTGGCAAACCCAGAATCTATTTGCTCTTTAGTCCTGCTAACCATTAAGCGTTGAAACTTCGTATGCGATTTGCTCTTTCCGTACCAAAGTAACGTGTCGAAAATACCGCCGATGAAATTGCCCGACATTGATCCAGTCTTTTTGAAAATCAACTGGCCTATGAAATTTCCCACACCGAACACTTCGTCCATCAAATCCCGGACCCGATGCACATTCTCATCACTTATCTGAACAAAAATACTTCCGGTCTCACTGAGCAGTTCCTTTGCAAGCAGAAGCCGGTCGCGGAGATATGTGAGATATGAATGGATGCCGAGCTCCCACGTGTCGCGAAAGGCCTTTATCATTTCAGGCTCGCTTGTCAGGTCTTCGTCCTTGCCGTCCTTTACATCGCGTTTGTTGACGAAAGGCTGAAAGTTCGAGCCGTATTTGATCCCGTAAGGCGGATCGAAATAAACCATCTGCACCTTTCCCGCGCATCCTTCCTTTTCAAGCAGCGAGTTCATCACCAGCAAACTGTCGCCCGCGATCAACCGGTTCGACCAATTCTCTCGGTGTTTGTAAAACTCGATGGCTTCGCGGAGAGGTTTTTTCTCGGTCTCAAATAGGCTGGGTTGAGTGGGTTCGGGTGTTGAGCCCTTACTTACGTGCGGGCTACTGACACGCCGCACCTGTTCGATGATTCGCCGCGGATCGATGCGTTCGTGAACGTGCAGGCTGACCGTCGGCACCTCAAAACTCGTATGCTCCGCCTTTCCCGCCCATTGCAACTGCGGATCAAGATGCGGATCGTATTCATAGGTCTTTTTCCGCTGCCCGCCATTGTCGGTTTTTGAGTCAACAAGCCCAACCGGCGGATTATTCAGACGGTCTTTATCGGTGTGTTCGTATTGCTCGATAGGCTTCTGGCTAGGCGTGTTTTTACCTTTGGGCATAATGTGATCTCTCGCAAATGAATTGTTTGAGATTGTAGCCCAATAGCGGCAAAACTGCTAATCGTTTTGCCGCTACAAATTCTTCAAAATAAACTCCGTCATCATTGAATACCAATGCTTGACCTGTGCCGGGTTTGTGACGCCGGGGCGGGGCTTTCTGGTATAATCCATGATATGAGCGAGATAATATTTTTGGTTGAGGATGCTGTTGAGGGGGGATATACGGCGCGGGCTTTGGGTGAGTCAATTTTTACAGAAGCCGACGATATGGACGAGCTGCGTTCAAATATTCGCGATGCGGTTGACTGCCATTTCGGACCCGACTCAAAAATGTAGAAGCCCGGGGTGTGAGAATATTGCTATCGTTATTTCTTGACCCCCACGAATCCAATTCCGCTCCTCGGTTTATCCACCGGCATCATCAATTTATTGATGGCATCAAAAACTGTTTTGAACTGGCCGTCGTATTTCTTTTCGAGGTCGTCAAGCCTTTTGGCAAGTTCGGCGTTTGAGGCGAGCATTACGCGAAGCCGCACAAAGGCGCGCATGATCTCGACGTTTACCGAGATGGCCCGTTTGCTTCTAAGCACGCTCGACAACATCGCAACGCCCTGCTCGGTAAAGGCCGTTACTCGTTTTGAGAATTTCAGGCTTGAGGATGTCACAAATTGTGATATCCCTTTAATCTCGTCGCGTGTCAGTTCGAACATAAAATCATCTGGAAAGCGTTCGCGGTTACGGCTGACGTTTTGGTTGAGTACTCTCGTCTCAACACCGTAAAGCTTGGCCAAATCGCGGTCGAGCATCACCTTTTCGCCGCGAATGACGTAAATCGCTTTTTCAATATGCTCGACCGGTATTCTTACAAGTGACTCGCTCATACGTTCGACATTTGAAGGTCACAATTTGTGACATCCAATCGTTTACAAATTCTTCAAAATAAACTCCGTCATCATTGAATACCAATGCTTGACCTGTGCCGGGTTTGTGACGCCGTGGCGAGCGGTGGGGTAGAGCATCAGGTCGAATTGTTTGTCGGCTTTTTGGAGTTCGTAGGCGAATTGCGTCGTGTTTTGGACGTGGACGTTGTCGTCGCTGCCGCCGTGGATGAGGAGGAGTTTGCCCTGTAGATTTTTGGCGGCTTTGAGGACAGAGGTTTTGTCATAGCCGTCAGGATTATTCTTTGGCGTGAGCATCAATCGGTCGGCATAGATCGAATCGTAGAGCCGCCAATCGGTGACGCTGCCGCCGGCGATGCCGATCTTCCATGCGGTGCTGTGCGTCATCGCATAGCTCGTCATAAATCCGCCGTAGCTCCAGCCAAAAAGGCCAATGCGGCTGCCGTCAACGTAGGGCAGCGATTTGAGATAATTTACGCCGTCTTCGAGATCGCGAAGTTCGAGCGGGCCGAGATTCTTGTAAACCGGCCATGCGGATTCTTCGCCTTTTCCACTCGCGCTCCGGTTGTCGCAGACCCAGACAATGTAGCCTTTTTGCGCGAGCATTTGAAACCACATGCCGCGGCTTCCACCCCAGCGATTGACGACCGACGGAGCGTGCGGGCCGGAATATGTGTATTGAAAAACCGGATACTTTTTCGACGCGTCAAAATCCGGCGGCTTTATCATCATCGCTTCCATGTCAAAACCGTCGCGCGTTTTTACGTTGAGAAATTCGGCCTTGCTGAGTTTGTATTGCGAAAGCGCCGCGACTTTATTTTCGTTAATAACGCGCACGGTCGTTCCGTCTGCCTGGCGCAGTCGCGTCTGCGCGGGCGTGTTGACATCGCTCGACACGACGACAAAGTGCGAAAACGATTTATTGAAACTTGCCATGTGCGTGCCTTCGCCCGCGGTCACGCGTTCGATCTCGCCGCCGTTAACCGGAACGCGGTAAACATGCTCGGCGATATGCGAATCTTTTGTCGCCGAAAAGTAAACCCAGCCGGCTTTTTCGTCAACGCCGAAAACATTTCTTACTTCCCAACGGCCGCTCGTCAACTGCCGCTCCATCTCGCCGTTGCTGTTATAGAGGAAGATGTGTTTCCAGCCCGTGCGTGCCGATTGCCAGATGCCTTTTCCGTTTTGCATAAAAACAGGATTGTCATAAACCTCGACCCACGCCGGTGAATTCTCGGTGAGGAATTTTCTCGACTTGCCGTTAAGGTCGGCGACGTTGAGATCGAGAAAAGTCTGCTCGCGGTTGAGCGCCTGATAGGTGACAAACTTGCTGTCCGGCGCCCATGCGACGCGGGCGATCAGCAGATCGTCCGGTTTATATATCGAAGTGTCAACAAACTTCACCGCATCACCGACACGCAAAAGAGCGGGCGGCAGCTTTGCGCCGAGTTTGGGAATGCGACCGGCATTTGGCACATAAGATGTTTTGTTGACATCGGCAATGCCCAGCTTCACGAGCGGATTCGGGTCGCCGGCCTGCGGGTAAAATGTCGTCTCGATCTCCTGATCAGTCGGAATGTCGTCGGCAATAATGAACTTTGGCACAGGTGATTCATCCAACCGGAGAAAGGCAATGTGCCTCGAATCCGGCGACCACCAATAGGCGCGTTTCTGCCCGCGTCCGTAAAGCTCTTCCTCATACAACCAGTCGAGATAGCCGTTGTAGATCGCCTTGTCGCCCTCGCGTCCGTCGCGCGTGAGTTGTTTCTCGCCGCTCTTTGCAACGTCAACAACATAAAGATCATTGCCGCGCACGAAACTCACCCATCTGCCGTCGGGGCTGAAATCTTCTTCTTTTTCCTCGACCTTGCCGTTTGTCAGCCGTTTGAGCGCACGCGTTGAGACATCGTAATGCCAGAGGTCGTTCGCGTTGTTGATAAGGATCGCGCTTTCGTCTTCGTTAAAATGCAGCCCGGGCGAGTTTGCCAACGTGTTCGCTTCCTCAGCTTTTACGCCGACGCGCATCAAGGCATTCGCAAGCGACACGCTGTCGAAATACGGCGCGGCCTGCCCGGTCATCGCATCAACGCGCATCAGCTTGCCGTTCACAACCTGTTTGAACGATTTACCGTCAGCCGCCCACTGCACAAACGTCGGCATCCCGCCAAACCGCACCCGCACCTTCGTGTCCGGACTAAAAATATCATCAAGCGTCAACAGCTTGTCCTGCGCAAACGCGAGCGACGAAAACGTAAGTAGAACGACAAATAACAAATGGATCTTTTTCATATTTTTATTAAGCTTTAAAAGAGCTAAGAATTTGATTGAATAATACGCGATTTAATGTCCGTTTCCAAGCGTAAGAATAGAACACGGATGAACACAGATTGGACGGATTAACACGGATTTGAAATTTATTTGTAACAGGAATCTTATTTAGTTTTAATATCCGTGAAAATCCGCCTAATCCGTTCAATCCGTGTTCCAATTTCTACGCTTTAGGATGCGCGCGGTCATAAACCTCGATCATCTTTTCCATCGAGACCTGTGTGTAGATCTGCGTGGTTGACAGTCTTGCGTGGCCTAGGAGTTCCTGAATATCGCGGAGATCGGCGCCGCTGTCAAGCAGATGCGTTGCGAACGTATGCCGCAGTGAGTGCGGTGAGATGTCGTGAATATCGGCGCACAGGCGGATGTATTTATCAACCATACGACCGACCGAACGCGTTGTGATCCGTGTGCCTTGGTAATTCAGAAATAGCGCATTTACATCGCGCTGCGTGATCGGGCAGTTCTCCAAAAAGCGGCCGCGGGTCTCTTCGAGATAACTCATCAAAGCCTGTGCCGCGGGCTCGCCGAACGGCACAATACGCTGCTTTTTACGTTTTCCCGTAACACGCACCATCTTTTCCCGCAGATCGACATCGGCCAGATCTATCCCGACAAGTTCGCCCACTCGAATGCCCGTCGCATACAAGAACTCCAATATCGCGCGGTCGCGGCAGCCGAGATCGGTGTTAACGTCCGGCGTTTCGATAAACCGCACGGCGTCCTCGATCGTCAGATGATTGGGCAGCTTACGTTCGATCTTTGGCGTGGCGACCATTTTCGCCGGGTTTGATTCGAGCTTGCCTTCGCGAATGAGAAATTGGAAAAACGTGCGAAGGCTCGCCAGCTTTCTCGCCACCGAAGTCTTTTTGTGATCGGTATGCAGCGACGCCATCCATTCGCGGATCGTAAGCCGGTCGATCGTATCCACCGGCAGATCGTCACGCTTTTCGATCGCAAATAGATGCTCCTTAAACTGCTCAAGATCGCTCGCATAATTGCGCAGCGTATGCGGGCTCAAATTGCGCTCGTATTTGAGGTGTTGAAGAAACTGAGCGAGGTTTTCCTGTAGCATTTATTAGAGCACCTAACTAGGGATGGTTGTTCGGGTTTTCGACGGTTAAGCCTTCCGCCAAAGCCGCCTTATTCAAGGCATCGTCTGCGGAGACGAAAGTAATGCTTTGTCCAGCGATTATCTGGCGTCCATTTTCGATTGCTAAAGCACTAGCCAGTTGAATCGCGTCATAGCCGCGTAATCCGTAACTTCTTATCAAGATAATTGCGTGGTCAACGATTGTTTGGTTAAGATCGACAACACCAAAGCCACAATTATCTCGTCGCCGCAGTCGCCTTTCGCCACGATCCAGTTCCTTAAGCGACAAATATCCGACACGGTTTTGTCTGGCAAGTCCCGCAATAACCTCTGCTCCGGTTATTCGTGCAATGTATATTGAATGTGCGGCGGAAGGGCGCAAAATTCTAAGAACCCATGCTGAACCTGCTTCGCGGGAAAATCGCTTGATTAAGGCGCTGCTGTCAAAAAAATATGCGGCCATTAACGGCGATCCTCAATAATCAGTTCGGACGTGGGGCGGCCCGGAATCTCAATTGGTTCCCAATCATCATCTTCATCCGTGTATTTAGTTGGGTCCGGAATATTACCTATTATGCCTTGTGCATAAAGAAGTTGGTTTAGCTCTTCCTCTGTCATTGGGCCATCCGGAACAAATTTCGATAATTCGTCTTCAACTTCATCCTTTATCAAATTCCAATCACGAACTGGCAGTTTTCGTATTTCCGCAACTATTTCCGTCGTTGTCATAATATCTTTACCTCATTTCCTATCAACGTAATAACCTTTTCTGGCACGGATAGTCAAGTTTTGTTTTCCTTTGACGGCAAGTGAGATCGTACGAAACTCACCGCTTTTTTCTGCTGCTTCTTCGGGATAGTAGCTGAGAATATATTGCTGCGAGAGTTCGGCAGAAATACGGTCAAAGGCGTCTTTTATTTCCTTCTCGTCGATAGGTGAATACACAGCGCCGCCGGTTTGCGCGGCGATCTCGGACATGCGGCGTTCGGCATCAAGGAAACGTGTATTTGCGCTCCCAACGCGTGTGCCTGTCCGCTTAAAATTCTCAAAATCAGTGGTCTTCACGACATAGACCTGACAATCGTTGACTTGTAAGCTTTTCACAGTTTCTGCGAGTGTGCCGTCGCTCGTCGTGTCGTCGCCGTCAGACACGATGACGATAACGCGGCGGCCATTCGCCGATCTGAGATATTCGGCGACCTTCACAATTCCGTCGAGCAAAGCCGTCGCGCCTTCGGGCGGCGGAAAGAGGTCTATCATGCGAGTGAGCGAACCTACGTCTGACGTGAGCGACTGTTCGAGCTGCGTTACGGTCGCCACCGAGAACAGCGCGGCTTTATCCTTTTCGGGACGGATCACGCGGCGAAAAAACCGCACAGCCGCTTCCTTTTCAAATTCGCGGGCGATCAAAACACTCGATGAATTATCAAACAACATTGCCAGGCGTATCGGCGTTTCGCTACGCGTCATGTCGCTGATCGGGACTACTTTGCCATCTATTTTCAACTCAAAATCTTCGAGTTTCAGGTTTGTCACAGCACGGCCCTCTCGATCCAAAACTGAAACCGGTATCGGCACAAGCACGGAATCAACTTTTATTATCTCGTCGGTCTCATCTTTTGCTGTCGGTCGAGGAGTTGGCGTCGGGTTAGGCGTTGCAGTTTGCGACGGCAAATTGTTGACCGACGGTCCGTTGATCGTTTTTGGAGTCGGCGTAGGGCTAGGCTTTTTGCGTCCGGACTGCGCAGAAGAATTAACCGCGAAAAACGCAAAACATACTAAAAAAAGAAATAGAATGCGATATATCATTCGACTACTTGGATTACGAAATCGCCATAAAATATGCCTGGCATGTCGGAACGCAGGCTGGCAGCCTGCGTTCCGACGTTACACAAGAATCAACTTCACGCCAGCAAAGAGCAGCACCAGCGCCAAAACACGTCTTAACGTCAGCGAATCGAACCGTTTGCTACCCATCGTCGAACCGATCACGCCGCCGACAACAGCCGCCGCGATCCATAGCCAGACATTTGGCGGCAGTTTGAGAACTTGTGCATAATTTCCGGCAATGCCGGCGATCGAATTGACCAGAATAAACATCGCCGAAACACCAGCCGCGCGTTTTGTCTCGGACCAGTTCATCAGCAGCAAAACCGGCGTCAAAAAAATGCCGCCACCTACACCAACCAGCCCGGAAAGCAGGCCGATGACCGCACCGATGATGAGACACAACCAAATCGGCGGCGGTTTTGCCTTGGCGTCATTCGTAAATTTCCACGCCAGCCTCACCGCCGCAAAGACGAGAACAAATCCAAGCACCAACTTATAAACTGTCGTCGGCAAAACTATCATTCCGCCGACAAACGCCATGGGTATCGATGTGACTGCAAACGGCAAAAGCAGACGCCACGAAAAATGCCCCGACCTGTAAAACTGAAACGCCGCGATCGACGCCACAAAAACATTCAGCACCAAAGCCGTCGGCCGCGTCACCCCGGGCATCACGCCAACAAACGCCATCACCGCCAAATACCCCGAAGCCCCGCCATGCCCGACCGAGGAATAAAGGACGGCGACGATAAAGATCGCAAGGATAATGAAAATGGCGGCTGCATCCATGAAAAACTGTCTGTTTTAATCTATATGAAACGGAAACTGCACAACTCGAAAGCGACCCCTGATCTTTGTCAGCATCAATTGGAACAACGGAACGTCTACAGCTATGAACTCTCTAGATTTACCATGCAGCCCGCAGAGGCCCTTCTCTGAGGTCCACAGCGTAGGCTCAAAAGCATACCTGACATTCTCTTCATACTCTTTTGTTCCTTTGATCAACTGATCGTAATTAGCAGACCAATTTTTTTCAGCGTGTTTTTTTAAAAGTGGATTTGCCCGTTCTAGAGCCTTCAATGCTCGATCAAAATATTGATTTGCTTCGCGATCAGATTGTGGCTTGTCCGGGCCGCGATCTGAATTCTTCTCTAACGCTTCCCAGGTTGATCTCGTAATGACCCTCTGCACTTCGGGTGGCAACGTGGAGAATATATCGTCCGAATCGGTAAGCCCAGAAAGCATTATTAGAAGCATAAAGTTCGATTCGGCGATATAGTATCTCTTGATCAACGGCAGACGTTGTTTCCGAATCTGGTCATCGCGGAGAAAGACATAATCCCCTTTGTCCTCCCCTCTGCCCAGACATTTGTAAATCCCCTTGATGCCAAATTCTTTTAGTAATGGCCTGACATCCTTTGCCTGAATAAGTTTTGCCCAAAACTCTCGAGCAAATACAACTGCTTCTTCTTTTT
>JAYVFJ010000400.1:0-3794 GCA_043773225.1 Chloracidobacterium sp. | reverse complement strand
TGAAATCGGACGCTGCGGCTTCCGATATAAAAAAAGTAATTGACGTAATCGAAAAACTCGGTTTCCAGGGGCACGTTGTGCCCGGTGAAAATCGAACAGCTATTGCCGTGACCGGAAACAAAGGCGCAGTTGATCCCGGTCATTTTGAAAATCTGTCAGGCGTCGCCGAGGCGATACGCGTAACTCAGCCTTACAAACTTATTTCAAAAAATTCTCAACATGAACGTTCGGTGATCAAAGTCGGGACCGCATCAATCGGCGGCGGCGAACTTGCGATGATCGCCGGGCCTTGCGCTCTCGAAAACAGAGAACAGGTTTTTTCGGCCGCGAAGACTGTGGCAGAAAGCGGTGCGAAATTCTTTCGCGGCGGTGCTTTTAAGCCGCGTACTTCGCCGTATGCATTTCAGGGCATGGGCGAGGACGGTTTGAAGCTGCTCGCAGAAGTTCGAGATCATTTTAGCTTGAATATTGTGACTGAAGCGATGGATGAGCGCGGCGTTGACCTTGTCGAAAAATACGGCGACTGCATACAAATAGGTGCTCGCAATATGCAGAATTTTTCGCTGCTAAAATACGTCGGCCAAACTCAAAAACCCGTTCTTCTAAAACGCGGCATGTCGGCAACGCTTAACGAATTTCTGCTCGCTGCCGAATACATAATGGCCGAAGGAAATCCCAACGTCATTTTATGCGAGCGCGGAATCCGCACATTCAACGGCCACGCCCGCAATACACTCGACCTTTCAATTGTCCCAGCCGTGCAGCGCATTTCACATCTTCCGATAATCGTTGATCCTTCTCACGGGACAGGCCGCAACTATATGGTTACGCCAATGGCCCGCGCCGCCACCGCGGTCGGAGCCGACGGTTTGATAATCGAAGTTCATCCCCGCCCCGAGGAAGCCCTCTGCGACGGCGCTCAAGCCTTAACGCCGGAGCAATATAGCGAGTTAGTTGTTCAAGTAAATGCTATTTATGGGATGTTGCGAGTTGAAGCGGTTTCTCAAGTATCTGTATAACCAGAATAAAATTTTTGCGGCTACTCAGATAGGCTTATCAAGTGATCTCTAATCCAGTCAGCAAGTTCGTCTTCCGTAACAGATCCCTCTGCCAAACCGAGGAACTTTGTATAAACCTCTGGAAGAGGAGCCTCCAAGTCCGAACCGTTTAAATTGAGAAAAGTTATGGCCACAACCGTGGCGGTTCGCTTGTTACCGTCTAGAAAAGCGTGATTTTTCGCTATTCCGAAAGCATAACTCGCAGCCAGCGCAGCGACATCTACATTTTCACCGTAAGCAAATAGATTTTCCGGTCTTGCCAACGCCGAAAGCAGCAAGCCCTCGTCGCGCATTCCATCCGTACCCCCGTGCTCTGAAACTTGCCGCTTATGCAAAGCGAGAACAAACTCCAATTTTACCCAAACGAAATCCATCACGAATCGGCCAGCTTTCTCAAAACGTCACGATATTTTCGCATCACCTTTTCGGCAACCTCCATCTGTCGCTCGACTTCCGGGTCATGCGCCGTCAACTCTATGCCATTTGGCGTTTCAATCGCATGCAGCGAATCACCCTTTGACACTCTCAGTTTATCGAGAATATCTTTTGGCAAAATAACTCCCGTTGAATTACCTATGGCCGTCAATTTAAGGTTTGTAGTCATATGAATCTCCAAAAAAAGTATAACATTTGTTATAACGTAATTCAACAACAAAAATCCGCGCGTGTTCCCGAAACATGCGCGGATCTTCTTTTTCTCTCGCCTGGCGCCTTTTGCCTATTTTGCCGGGCGGAGTTTCATCAAACCGTAAAACTGAATGTAACAACTGACCATTGATGCCAGGATCAAAAAGGTCATGGGCATAAATCGCGCCTGTTCGGGCAACGCAACTCCGACATTTTGCTTTAGAGCAAAACCCATTACCACGCCAACTAGCGCGAGAACACTGCGGCCAATCAGCCAGCTGCCGAACTGCGGCTTTTCATACCGCGACGGCAAAAAATACGGCAGCACGATCAGCATTACTATAGTGACTGCAATCAAAACCGCGTCAAGCGACAGCATCCGAGCCGACCGCCCGTATTCCATCGCCAGAAAAAATAGCACGAACGCCGTATCAATGCCCGCCATTTCATAAAATCCGAAACGTGTAATTTTGTCTGTTGTGTATTTCATGTCTGTTATGTATTTTTCGGTTTAACGGTTATTTTTTTGCTTTTCTTTTTGGCGTGCTGAACTGCTTGTAGGCAACGCGGAACAGCTCTGACAGAGCCTTTGCCGTCTGAGCGTCGAGGTTTGGGTCGGCCCGCAGATGAGCTTCGATAATATCCGTTGTTTTTTCGTGCGGATAATAAACCACCGGCTCGACGTTGTTGTGCAGGTGTTTTGTCATCAGGCGATCAACGGGAATATCCAGCCATTGCGTCAGGCGGGCGATGTTGTCGGCATCAGGACGGCCGGTGCCGTTCTCGATGCGCGAGAGCGTCGAAGCCGAAACGTCCGTCAAATCACCTACGTCGCGTAAACTCAAGTCCAGTTCCTCGCGCCGTCTTTTTATTGCCTGCCCCAATTCACTGGTGCTTATTAAACTTGCATTTTTAGATCTCATAATTTTATTTTTCCTCCGATATTTGTTGAGTGTCACAGATGCTTTTGCTATCTCACGGATAAAACATAACACAGCTTTTTTTTAAATGCAAGCGCATTTCGCACTTGCAACAAAAAAAGTTTTCTGATACGATGTTTTACAGATGCAATGTTCTATAGATGAAATTTGTATCTTTTAAGTAACGACAATTAAACACACTGGAGAAATAAAATGAAACACAACACAAAAACCGAAACGCAACCACAGGAAGAACCGGCAACATTATTTGAACTGAATGAGATCGCAAGCAACGTGCTTGATTTTTCGACTACTCTTAGCGAACTTCGCAAAACTGTCGATCCAAATCTTGTCCGCCAGCGAGCCGGACGACGCGATCGCAACGGCAATATTCACATGGTCGAATATGTCGAGTGGCACACCGTCGCCGACATTCTTGACGAGCACGCTCCGAATTGGGGCCACACCGTCAAGGACATCCGTCCTATCGGCGACATCATAACCGTTACAGTGGCGATCACTATTGACGGCATCACGCGCGAAGGCGTCGGCACAGGAAAAACAGCCAGCGAAACCGGTATCAAAAAAGCTGAGCATGACGCTCTGAAACGAGCGGCGGTAAAGTTCGGCATCGCACGCGAATTATACAAACGCGAGTTTGACTCGATAGAGCAGGGCGAAACCGTTCCTGCGGTGGAACCGCGGCAATTTAGCGATCCAATCGCAAAGAATCTCGGCGATATGATCACCGGCAAACAACTCGGCATGATCCGCGCGATCGCACGCGAGACAACGCTCGACGCCGAAGCCGAATGCTCGCAATTGATGCACTGCGGTATCGAGGAGCTTTCAAAGAAAGCGGCTTCCGACCTGATCGATCATTTACAGAATTTGCAGCGAAACAGTGCCGTCCCGATGCGGCGTGCCGGTTAACCGGCTTCCCTGCAACGCGATGTTTTGAGCTGCGGCCAAATCCTGCCATGCTTTATCCACAAAAGCGCAAATACAATGGCCGCAGCTCAAGACTTATTTTTACCCGCGAAACACGCGAAAAGACGCGAAAATATGACAAACAATTTCTTTTTCGCGTGTTTCGCGGGCAATTTTTTTGCAAACAAAATTAACCCCGCTTGCGTATAAAAAAGCAATCGGACAATATAGAGATACAATTTCTAATTCAATAATAAAG
>JAYVFJ010000399.1:0-3220 GCA_043773225.1 Chloracidobacterium sp. | reverse complement strand
ACGCCTGCCGCTGCACGTTCTTTGCATCTTCCGAAAGATCCTTCGGCGCGAGGTCGTTGTAAAAATCGTCCGCTTCTTTACGTCGGGCGGTAAAAATTTCTTCAAAATCTCCGAAACCATTTGTAAGAGCGTTTTTCTTAACGGCCTTTTTGACTTTGCCGGCTTTTTTGCCCGTCCCGCTGCGATCCGACAGCCTTGCTTTGATCGTCACCTCGCCGCCCGCCGGAACAGTCAGTTTGTAATTCGCCGCCGCCTTCGTTCCCGTGCGGGCAGGATTGACGGCGTCGGAATTGCCGTTGACGACGTATTCATTTATGCCGTCCTTTACATAGGGCGTTCGGTTTTCGCCGCCGAACAATTTCGCGTTGTTTGTCTCATTCTCGGTAAACAGCAACTCAGGTTCGCCGTCGAAATGCAGCCGGCGACGCCCCAAATTTGGATGCTCGATCTCGATGCTTCCGGCTTCGACACTCCGCATACCGCACTCCGCATTGTGCCCGGTCCAAGACCAGTCATTGCGCAGCCAAACCGTCGGCAGAACATTTATTTCCGCATCCGCATCGCCGCGATTGGCAACCGTGATCTTGATCAAAATGTCTTCGATGTCCGCTTTGGCATACTCGACAAACACATCGAAGTATTTATTTTCGTCAAACACGCCGGTGTCCATCAACTCAAATTCGCCCTCGAGTTTGCTTCGATCTCGGTTCGCCATAATCAGCCAAAGATATGGGAACTCGGCCTGCGGATATTTGTAGAGAAATTTCATGTAGGAATGTGTCGGCGTCGAATCGAGATAATAGTAAATCTCTTTGACGTCCTCGCCGTGATTGCCTTCGTTGCCCGTCAGACCAAAGAGACGCTCTTTAAGAATCGGATCGACGCCATTCCACAAAGCGACGGAAAAACACATTTTCTGATGCCGGTCGGAAATCCCCGCGAGGCCGTCCTCATTCCAACGATAGGCCCGCGAACGCGCATGATCGTGCGGAAAATATTCCCACGCCGAGCCGTTTTCAGAGTAATCCTCGCGCACCGTGCCCCACGCGCGTTCGCTCAAATACGGCCCCCAGCGTTTCCAGTGTTTTGTTCTCTCGTTCGACTCGGCAAGGCGTTTAGCTTCGGCGTTCATGAATCACATCCTGCTAGGTGTCAGTAGCCCGCACGTAAGTAAGGGCTCTTGGTTGCGGTGTTGAGCCCTTACTTACGTGCGGGCTACTGACACGGTATGAATCACATCGTAACATTGTGCGTTATAATTAGTTAACCTATGGAACCGCTCGCTAATCAGATCAGGCCCGTGAGCCTGGACGAATTTGTCGGACAAAAACATCTTGTCGGCGCCGGAAAGCCTCTGCGTCTTGCAATAGAACAAGGCCACGTATTTTCATTCGTCCTCTGGGGCACGCCGGGCACAGGCAAGACGACGCTCGCGCGAATATATGCAAATGCGATAAACGCGGAATTTTATGAGCTTTCGGCCGTTTCGGCGGGAAAAGACGATATTCGCAAGATCGTAAAAACACCGTCGATCGATGACAGACCACGCGTGCTGTTTCTCGACGAAATTCATCGCTTCAACAAAGCCCAGCAGGACTTTTTGCTGCCGTATGTCGAGAATGGTGAACTTGTGCTGATCGGAGCAACAACCGAGAACCCGAGCTTTGAGGTTATTCCCGCACTGCTCTCACGAATGCGCGTTTTTGTTCTTGAAGAATTGTCGAATGAGGACATGGCCGCGATCATTGACCGAACGCGTTTTGAACTTGATGACACCGCCAAACAATGGCTCGTCGAAATGGCAAACGGCGACGCCAGACAAGCTATCTCGATGATAGAGAATACTTCGCATTTGTATGACGCGATCACGCTCGAAACGCTAAAAGAGACGCTGCAATCCAAGTTTCTTCGCTACGACAAAAAAGGCGAGGAGCATTACAACGTCATATCGGCGTTTATTAAATCTATGAGGGCGAGCAAACCGGATGCGGCGATGTATTATCTCGCCCGCATGATAGAGTCCGGCGAAGACCCAAAATTCATCGCCCGCCGCATGGTGATCTTCGCGTCCGAAGACATCGGCCTCGCACAGCCGACGGCGCTTGTCGTAGCAAACGCCGTCTTCCGCGCCGTAGAAACCATCGGTTATCCGGAATGCACGCTTAATTTAGCTCACGGCGTCGCTTATCTCGCAAACGCCGCCAAAGACCGCTCCGCAACAAGCGCCATCGGAGCCGCAATGGACGACGCCAAAAAATTTGGCAATCTGCCCGTTCCGATGAAGATCCGCAACGCACCGACTAAATTGATGAAGGACCTTGGTTATGGAAAAGATGAAGGAAACGACCCCGAAGGCGATCTGCTGCCGGAAAAACTTCGCGGTAAAAAGTATTTCGTAAAACGTGAATCGTGAATCGTAAATAGAAAAGCGGTCTTTTCTATTGACGATTTACGATTAACGATTTACGATATAAAATGTGACCAGATAACGTTTCCGGTCATTGGTCATATATGAAAGACGCCACTCAAAAGAAAACAACCCGCGATGCAATTCTCGATGCGACTGACAGATTGTTCACTCGATACGGTTATAAAAAAATGACTATTGACGATCTTGCTCAGGAGGTTGGCATTGGAAAGGGCACTGTTTATCTGCATTTTTCGAGTAAAGAAGAAATCGCTCTTTCACACATTGACCGTATTATCGAAAGGCTTAAGGGAAATCTGAGAGTGATCGCGGTGAAACCTGTGAGCGTGAATGAACGTCTGAATAAGATGCTGATCGAACGCGTTCTTTTCCGCTTCGACAGTGTGCAGCATTATTCAAAAAGCCTTGACGACATGTTGGCGTATATCCGCCCGCAGCTTCTTGAACGCCGAAAGAAATATTTCGCAGAAGAAGCCGTGATTTTTTCCACTGTGATCGCCGAGGGTCAAACCTCGTCGGATCTGGCAGACGGCGACCCTGAGGACATCGCTCTCACGCTCATATCGGCGACCAATTCCCTTTTGCCCTATAGTCTGATCGGAGTCGAACTCAACGACCGCAGCAAGATTCTCGAACGCACACAAAAGACGGCTGAAATTTTGATCAAAGGTTTATCACGCTGATTATGGAGAGTCGAAGTAAATGAACACAATTGTCATAATTGCAAAGTTGATCGTATTCGTTATTCTTGCCGTGTTGTTCCTTCGGTTTATCGGTTAGTTATTTCGCACA
>JAYVFJ010000398.1:0-2123 GCA_043773225.1 Chloracidobacterium sp. | reverse complement strand
GACTCAGGCGCCCCAAAGCATTTGCAGCAGTCGATGATCCTCGTTCCAATGGACGCGGCGGGCGTCAAGGTCAAGCGGCTGCTAGATGTTTTTGGTTTTGATGATGCCCCAAACGGTCATGCCGAGATCACGTTTACAAACGTGCGTGTGCCGAAAGAAAATCTGCTGCTTGGCGAGGGCCGAGGATTTGAGATCGCACAGGGAAGGCTCGGGCCGGGCCGCGTTCATCATTGTATGCGTCTGATCGGCATCGCCGAGCGTTCTCTTGAATTAATGTGTTCGCGTGCAAAGGCTCGCATCGCCTTTGGCAAACCGGTCGCCGAACAAGGCGTTGTCAGACACTGGGTTGCAGAGGCTCGACTCGACATCGACCAAGCCAGATTGCTTGTTCTAAAAGCCGCATGGATGATGGACACCGTCGGTAACAAGGATGCCCGCCGCGAGATAGCGATGATAAAGGCCGTTGTTCCAAACATGGCATTGACCGTCATTGACCGTGCAATACAGGTGCACGGCGGCGGTGGCGTTTCTCAAGACTTTCCGCTCACTCAATTCTGGATCTACGCCCGCTCGCTCCGCCTAGCGGATGGCCCTGACGAAGTGCATCTTGAATCTGTAGCGAAGATGGAGTTAAAGAAAGATCGCTAAGTGATGCAAATACAGTGTTTCCGAAAATGTCTGAACGGCATTTCGCAAATTCAGCCACACTTTTTTAGACCTATGTGATTCACTCTGACCGACTATGAGTGTCATTTTGAATATTTTTCTTTCTTTTTGCGTTAAACAAAGTAAAAAAATGTTGACAGAAGTTATTCACTCCTGTAAATTCAAAATGTAGCAACTGATCAAGTTGTTCACCTATCGCCACCAAATGAGGCAAAGTTTTCTTAGAAAGTTAGGTTCCGGTGATCACGTTTCGTGATCGACACATCCGAAAAATGCGGGGTTTTAGGCATATCTCGTAGTTGCCCTGTCGAATGAAGTACCCCGCCTTTCAATAAAATCAATTGGTGGCACAAGACCCGCAAAAATAAAACTCGCAAATTCGGATGGGAACACAAGAAAACTTTTCGATAAAGAAAAGCACCTGGAAGGTGCTGACTAAGGAGCAAGAAATTAATGTTCGGTAAAAAGAAAAGCGTTGCCGGTTTAGACATCGGTTCGAGTTCGATAAAGATGGTCGAGCTTGAAGGTAAGCTGAACAATCTTAATTTGGTGAGCCTCGGCTTTGAAAATCTGCCGGGCGACACGATCATCGATGGCCAGATAATGGAGCTTAACATTGTATCTGATGTTATCCAGAGCGTCTGCACAAACCATCAAGTGACCGCATCGAATGTTGTCACGGGTGTCAGCGGCCATTCCGTTATCTTAAAGAACATCATTCTGCCCCGAATGAGCCGTGAGGAACTCGAAGAGTCGATCGACTGGCACGCCGAGGAACATATCCCATACGATCTCGCCGATGTCAGCCTCGATTATCAGGTGACGGGCGAAAGCGACGATTCGACGCATGTGCTGATCGCCGCCTGTAAGCGCGAACGCATCGACAACATCCGACAAGCGATCCAGCTTGCCGGTAAAACGGCGGTTGTGATAGACGTTGACACTTTTGCCCTGCAAAATTGCTACGAAGTTAATTACAATCCGGGCGAAAACGAAGTCGTCACGCTGTTGAATATCGGGGCCTCGACGATGAACGTCAATATCGTCAAAGGCACTCGCTCGCTTTTCACGCGAGACATTACAGTTGGCGGAAGCCAGTTTACGGATGTGCTCCAGAGAAGCCTGGGCCTCAATTTTCAACAGGCCGAAGCTGTTAAACGCGGCGTTACCGATGCAGTCGAAGGCCTCGAAGAAAAATCCATCGAGCCTTTAATGAACAATGTGACCGAGATCGTCGCGATGGAAATCCAGAAAACATTTGATTTTTATCGTGCGACGACTGAGGACAATGAGACGGTTGTTCAAAAAATACTTATCTCAGGCGGCGGCTCCAAACTCGCCGGCCTGGCACAGGAACTTTCACAGCGGCTTGAACTTCCGGTCGAGGTTTTAGACCCGTTCCGCAACATCAAGGTAGATTCAAAAAAATTCGACCCCGACTATCTTAGTGAGATAGT
>JAYVFJ010000397.1:0-3156 GCA_043773225.1 Chloracidobacterium sp. | reverse complement strand
GGCGGTATCAACACTTGGCGCGACGCGGTTGAATTTATGCTGCTCGGCGCCGGAAATGTTCAAGTTTGCACTGCGGTGATGCATTACGGTTACCGCATCGTCGAGGACATGATCGACGGGCTGAATAATTACCTTGATGAGAAAGGCTTTGCTTCGGTCAATGACATCGTCGGCAAATCGGTCCACCGCATGACCGATTGGGGCAACCTCGATCTCAATTACGATGTGAAAGCCTTCGTCAACAAAGAACACTGCATCCGCTGCAATCTATGTTACGTCGCCTGCGAAGACGGCGCACACCAGAGTTTTGTTTTTGAGGAAGTTGACGGCAAAAAATATCCACTTGTCATCGAGAAAGAATGCGTCGGCTGCAATCTTTGCGCGTTGGTTTGCCCGTCGCCCGGCGCGATCACGATGAAACGCGTTGACGCCGGCGGCCCAACCCAAAGTTGGCGTGAAAGGACGGCAGGGAATTAGCGCGTCCCAGAGATGTTTCGCCAGTGTCAAGCTGTGACACAGGTGCGTCCCAGAGATTTTTTTACCACAAAGGCACAAAGGGCACAAAGAAGATCACAGGCTGTGTCACACTGTGACACAAAGTGCGTCCCAGAGATTTTTCACCACATAGGAACATAGAACACATAGGAAGAACCCAGTCGCTATCGCTCCCGGTTCTGACAAAGCACAGAGGCACAAAGAAGATCAAAGGCTGTGTCACAGTGTGACACAGAGAAGAGATGGACAGGTAAAACGCTCATATCTCGCCGAGAACAGTTTTGGATATGTAAAAAGTTTACATACTAGCTGCTAGCCGCTAGCTGTCAGCTGCTGGCCAGACCGAAAACCATCCTTAGGATTTTTTTACAGTCCGTCCCGTAAGATCAGATAAATTCTCGAAGCGTTTCCATGTCTGTGGTTCAATTCAGACAGGAAAAGAATCAATTGATCTCGGACCGCAATTCATCGGTTGGCGTTTTATAATTTTAATTGTCAAATATCCAGTTTTTAACCAAAGGTGCCGCAACAAAATAGACCATAACATAAATTTCATAGCTTGTCAAGTGTGTTTTCTATGAAACACAACTTTTTTTGAAATAAATTATTACTATGGGTTTACGGCCCGGGTGTCTTTTCCTTTGTTTTCCTTTAGAACTCTTTTGATCGTGTCTTCGAGATTTTCACTTTCTTGATCGCCGGCGCCGATGCCGATGTAACGCACGATGCCATCTCGATCAAGCAGGACGGTTGTCGGGTATGCGTTAATGCCATATTTCATTTCAGCCTCGCCGGAACTTGCTACCGCAAGTGCATATGGAAGCTTGTGTTTTTCCTTGAAATCGCCCAGATAGTCGAGCTCCTGAAGCGGGGACATTTTCTTTTGTTCCTGTGTGCCGTAATACTGAGTTACGCCGATGAGCATAAAATCGTCGCCGCCGTATTTTTTATGCCAGCCTCTGAGCCGTGGAAACGTCGAAATGCACGGGCCGCACCACGTCGCCCAAAAATCGAGAAGCACGACCTTGCCGCGAAGCTGCGAAAGGGGTATCGGTTCATGGCCGATCCATTCGGTCAATTTTATGTCCGGCGCCGGATCGGCACTCGCATAGGAATCGACTCTTTGCATTAATTTTTTTTCTGAGAAGCCTGAGCTTTCGACAAAGTCCATCACCTTGCGGTAAAGGTTGGCTGAGGGCAAGGCGAAAGACTCTGCCCTTGCCTCGGCGAGTATTTCGAGCGCCTGATCCGAGTTTTTCGCTTTTTTATAACCCAATGCCAGAACCTCAACGAGGTTCATGTAGATCTTTTCGCGGTCCCGTTTTTCCTGACGGGTATTTACAGTAGTTGATTTTAGTATGTCAAACGCCGCGCGGGCGTGTTTGACAGCCTGTTCGTATTTAGCGTCCTTAAAATATCCCACCGCAATGTGATTTTGCAGTGCCGCCCGCTGTTTGGTGACAGACGCCTCGCCTTTTACCCATCGATCGATGGCGGCCTCGGCAACGTCCATTTGCTTTATTTGCGACGACCAAATGATGACATTTCCCAGTGCCGACTGGATCATTTCGCCCTTTGCGTCCGACGGAATCTCGCTGAGAAATTTTTTCATCATCTCGAGCGCTTTTTGATCGTTATCGGCGATAGAATACAGACGGGCCGCGTAGTAGTAATCCTTTTCCTTGATGCCCGGTCGAAGGGCGATCTCGGCAGCATATTTTTTCGCCAGAGATCGCCGGTCGCTTAAAATTTTTTCGCGGGCCGACGCGTCATAGCGTGTGCCACGGCTTGAAAGCAGCTGCCGGGCTTGTGTTTCGTATCTTTCGATCTCGACATACATCTCTGA
This sequence comes from Chloracidobacterium sp., assembly GCA_043773225.1. Taxonomy (GTDB): domain Bacteria; phylum Acidobacteriota; class Blastocatellia; order Pyrinomonadales; family Pyrinomonadaceae; genus OLB17. The sequence goes on along the minus strand of JAYVFJ010000397.1, from coordinate 815 downwards.
TGCCGGACGTTCGTCCGATTGCCCTAACAGTGCCGAACCGGTAAGAAGAACCGCAACAAGGCAGGTCAGAATAGATCGTGCAGGTAATAGCATTTTGGAAGTCACCTCCATAGAGTTTGCGAGCATTATACACGAATATCTTGATTTTCAAGAGCACCGGGAATCATGGTAATTTGGGAGGTTGGTTTTTCGACTGGATCAGGCTCTTTCAAAAAAAGGTAGAATAAGAATCGAAGATGATCGTACGCACAGCAAAACACGATGACGCGGTTGAGATCGCGTATATATATAATTATTATATCGCCACGTCCCACGCGACGTTTGAGATTGAGCCTGTTGACGAGGCCGAGATGCTCCGCAGGATGGAAGACGGTTGGAACGGCGGCTATCCTTTTCTGGTATGCGAAGAAAACGAAGAGGTTGTCGGTTACGCTTATGGGCGTTACTTCCGTCCGCGTCCGGCGTATCTGCATTCTATTGAAGTGTCGGTCTATGTCCGGCCGGGCCGCACGGAGGGAAACATCGGCACGATGCTTTATGAAGAACTTCTTGATGAGATCAGGAAGGGCGATTTCCACGCGGTGATCGGCGGCATCTCGCTGCCGAATGATGCGAGCGTCCGGCTGCACGAAAAATTCGGTTTTGAAAAGGTCGCGCATTTCCGCGAAGTCGGACGCAAGTTCGACCGGTGGATAGACGTCACCGGACGGCATTGCGCGGTCGGTGATGCGGAATTTCAGCTTCTTCAGGCTCTTCTCGATCGCGTCGCGCTCGGCCATCAGCACCGGCAGGCGGATCAGCTTGTCGTCAGCCAG
>JAYVFJ010000396.1:0-4059 GCA_043773225.1 Chloracidobacterium sp. | reverse complement strand
CGGAATTCGGATCGGCTGCGGGGCGGCAACCTGCGGCCCCGCCGGCTTCGGCGGGATCCATTTTTTTTCGGATCTATCAGGTAAAGCGGCCGGCAGAGTTTCGGCTTCGACAATTTTACGCGGCTCGTCTTCGATTTCGATTTCTTCCTCGACGAGAATTCGAGTCAGCGTTTGTTCCTTTGCGGTAAAGGTTTCTCCGCTTGTTTCTCTAACATCCGCCACGAAACGATAGCCGCGACGCGGGATGGTTTCGATAAATTTCCCGTTGCCGTTTTTGCCGTCCCCGAGAACTTTGCGCAGCAGAAAGATGTTTTGCGACAGATTAGATTCCTCGACAAAGCTGTCAGCCCAGACCGTGGACATCAGTTCGTCCTTGGTCAGCATCCGTCCGCCGGATTCTAGCAAGACAAAGAGCAGTTCGACCGCCTTTGGCGGAAGCGAAACAACCGCCCCCGAGCGCTTCAACAGCCGTTGGTCACGGTCGATCCGGAACTCGCCAAACTCGTAAAACTGTTGTGTCTGTTCGTCCATACCGTTGGAAGAGTGGCATTGAGAAATCGCTGAGAAATAAATAACCGTTTCCTAAGGACGGCGAAGGGGATAGCGTGATTATATGGGTGCTGTTGAATCGTTGTCAACGCAATTACGAACGCGTCGGCAACCGGAGGCACTATTGAAGATCCGCAGACAAACGCAAATCACGATCTTGACCGAAAGAACTTTAGCCGTTAGCGGCAAGCAATTTTTCGGCGAATGCTCAGAGTGTCGGGGCGGAACGCAAATGCTCTCGGTTGACGCGGCGGCAAAAATTGCCGACATCAATTCGCGCACGATTTACCGCCTAGTCGAGGCCGGAGATCTGCATTTTGAGGAAACAAAGGAAGGTTCGCTGCTCGTATGTTCGGCTTCGCTGTCAGCAATCGAACCGGAAAACTTGGAAATTAAAATTTAGGAGAAGAAAATGAAAAAATTAATTTTAGTTGTTATGACTCTGACGCTCGCACTTGTGAGCTCGGCGGTGGCACAGGTCGATCCAAATTCGAGACCGCTGCACCATTTTTATGAGTTGCAGAAGGATTTCTATCATTTCTACACGGCCGATCCGGATGAGGCGGCGGCGCTAAAGAAAAATAAGGGTTGGAAATATGTCGGCATAACCGGCTATATCCTCGCTAAGAAAACCGCTGATACCGTTGAGCTTTTCCGGCTTGTTAAGGCACAGTTTGGCGGAACAAATCACTTCTATACGACTGACATGAACGAGGCAAACGAGGCCGCACTTAAGCACGGGTGGACCGCCGAGGGCATTGCGGGCTATGTCGCGCCCAAGCAGATCGCCGACACGACACCCCTGTATCGGCTTTACTTAGTTTGTAATGGCAATTCAAGTAACGATAGTTGGTTAGCCGGCCAAAAGTTCGCAGTGGGTTGCGAGTTGGCGACAGGCGGTGACGTTCATTACTACACCACCAGCGGCGAGGAAAAATATACTTCCATATATAATGGCATGAAGTTTATCGGCACGACGGCCTACATCTGGACGCAGCCGGTGCAGAAAAAAACCGTTCCCGAACCTAAAGACACCGCCGGCGCGCGCAAGGCAATGATCTATTTGGGTTATGCCACTGTATTTGGACGTGAGCCGACGGCGAATGATTTCACATACTGGGACGGCAAGGCAAAGGCTGAGCAGACGACCTACTTACAGCTCTTTAACGAGCTGCGCGATTGGCTAAACGGCGACACTCCCCCGGGAAATGGCGAATTGAACGCAACGGTACGGCGGGCATTTGCCGAAAGCGGGAAGCCCGCGCCAAATTTTACAGAGTTGGTAACCTGGATGAAGACATCGAGGCAGAAAAAACTTTGGTTCGTGCCGCTGAAAACAGAGATCGGTAAGCAGCCGGTGGCAAAACAACAATCCGGCGGCTTTCCCGAGTCCCAAGACAAGTTTGACGAACGGAAGGCAATGATCCGTAAGCAATATTACGTTGTATTTGGGCGTGCGCCACTGGAGAACGACTATACTTACTGGAACGCCAAGGCAAAAGCCGAAGGAACCACTTCCGCTCAGCTTTTCAACGCCCTTCGCGACTGGCTAGCCAGTAGCCAAGGCGAAATGGACCTAAACGCTACGATAAAACGGGCATTTGCTGCCAATGGAAAACCCGAACCAAACTTTTCGCAGCTTGACTTTTGGAGGAAAGAATCAAAAGCGAAAATGCACTGGTTTGAGATGCTAAAGTTAGAGATCAAGCAAAAGGTGAATTAAATCACGGCTTGAATCAGCCAATAGCAGCGGCGCGGCCCCCCGAAACCGCGCCGCTCTACGGACTCTATTTGCATTGCCAACTGCCGGATGACGGCAAATTCCGAGCGCCTTGCGAAGACGCCACCGGCGGCGATGTGCATTCCTACACCGCAAGCGGTGTGGAGAAAAATACAGCCATCCACAACGGCATGAAGTTCATCCGCGTCGAGGCGTATATCTGGACGAAGCCGATGACTGTTGATCAATAACAAGCCGACACGCGAGCAGCAGGTTTTTAACGCCGATTGCATCGCGAACTTTCCGAACCTCAGGGATCAGAGCAGTTAACCGCTCCGCTGCGGCGATATACATCGCCGTTGGAAAGGTGTCGTTCGACGACTGCGATTTGTTCACATCGTCATTGGGATGAACCGGCGTCTTCGAACCCATCGCGCCGCCCGCGATCTCGATCGACCGGTTTGAGATGACCTCGTTGGCATTCATATTCGTCTGCGTCCCCGAACCGGTCTGCCAAACCCGCAGCGGAAAATGTGCGTCGAGTTTGCCCTCGATCACCTCGTCCGCCGCCTGGACGATAAGCTCCAGCTTGTCGGCGTCCAGTTTGCCGAGATCAAAATTGACGATAGCCGCAGCCTTCTTCAAAATCCCAAGCGCCCGTATGACCTCGCGCGGCATGACATCAAACCCGATGTTGAAATGAATCAATGACCGCTGTGTCTGCGCTCCCCAATAAGCCGTCACCGGCACTTCGATCTCGCCCCTCGAATCGGTCTCTATTCTTGTTTCCACTGCTCTTTCTGTTGTTTCGGACATTTTCATTTTGTGCTCATAACGCAATTTATATCAGTTTTCTACAGTAACAATAGACAAATTCCTGAGTTGTGCCGAAGGGCGTTTTATGGGTTTCGTCAAGACTCTTGACCAGCGTAAAGTGGTCGCCAAATTCGTCGTGCATCGATTCCGGACTATATCGAACGACGTCGAGGCCGCTGCATTTCAATGGCCCTTCGATGCCGAACGAGGCCACGATAATGTGTCCGCCAACCTTGACCGAACGCATCACAAGCTCGACATATTTTCGCCGTTCTTGCGCATCGGTCAAAAAATGAAAAACGGCCCGGTCGTGCCAAACATCAAAGTGACTTTCGGGCAACGCGACCTCTGTAATATCCGCTTCAATCCAATCGACACGGTCACTGCGGCTTCCCAAACGCTCTTTGCTCTTGGCAATCGCCGTTCCCGAAATATCCATGACAGCAACATCCGCAAAGCCGTTATCCAAAAGGTCATCAACCAACGTCGAACTGCCGCCGCCCACGTCAATGATCGCGGCGTCTTTCCCGACGCCGGTCTGCATTATCAGATTCAACGAAGTATCGAGGTGCTCGCGGTACCAGCTAACCTGGTCAGCCAGCTTGGATGCATAGACGTTTTCCCAGTGCGATTTCTTGTTCATTTCCCCACCGTCAAGGGATCTTCATTCAAAACCGCTAATTTGTCTTTACGCCGGGACCCGACGTCACAGGCTCCGCGAAGTCAGGTTGGAACGCCGAGCTTCGGTAATATGACCAGCTGCAAAAGCAGCCAGAGTCCGAAAAAGCATATTACGAAATACAGTCCGTCCATAAATATGTTCCGACCGGCTAATTTACCTGAGGCCGCGAATGCGGCGACTTTGTCTCCATCGGCAGGTCCGCCGCTCGCCATGCCGCGGTGCCTCCCGTGACGTTGATCACGTTGGGGTAACCGGCTTCCTTTAGCAGAACGGCGGCCTTCTTCGAACGGTT
>JAYVFJ010000395.1:0-9929 GCA_043773225.1 Chloracidobacterium sp. | reverse complement strand
ATCATTTTGGAGGATTGCGGTTAAATATCGCGCGAAGAATCGAATGGGTGCCTACGTATTGAGCGAAAGAGTATTTTACATCCGCCATAACAAAATTGTTTCATCGTTTGAACTTGATTGAGGAATTATTAATAATTGGAATTTGCATAGTCGGGTTTAACGACCCGGCTTATTTGCGCCTTGATGAAAGCCTACGAAATAGCACAACTTGGCATCGACAATCTATCGCTGGTCGAGCGCGAAATGCCGCTCCTCGACGCGAACGAAGTCGTTATCAAATTTCACGCGGCGGCGCTGAATTACCGCGACGTGATGGTCGCAAGCGGCACTTACAATCCGCGAATGAAACTGCCCGCCGTGCCGTTTTCGGACGGTGCTGGTGAGATCGCCGAGATAGGTGAATTTGTCACAAAATGGAAGGTCGGTGACCGTGTTTGTCCGACCGTGATTCAAGGCTGGATCGACGGCGAATTGACAGTCGAGAAATCAAAGACCGCGATCGGTGCAGGAAATTTTGACGGCGTGCTGCGGGAATACGGAGCATTCAACGAGGAATCAATAGTTGCGGTTCCCGAGCATCTTTCATTTGAAGAAGCCGCAACGCTCCCGTGTGCGGCTCTGACGGCGTGGCAGGCTCTTGTTGTTTCGGGAAAGATCAAGGTAGGTGAGACTGTTTTGACGCTTGGCACAGGCGGCGTTTCCGTTTTTGCGGTGCAGTTTGCAAAGCTCTTCGGAGCGAAGGTCATTGCGACTTCGAGCAGCGATGAAAAGCTCGAACGAGTCGAACAATTAGGGGCGGATGAAACCATCAACTACCGCGAGCGAGAGGATTGGGACAAAGCCGTTCTCGATTTAACCGACGGACGCGGTGTCGATCACGTGATCGAAGTCGGCGGCATGGGAACTTTGCAGCGATCCATAAAAGCAGTTCGCGTAGGCGGCCACATTGCTCTGATCGGCGCTCTAAACATGTCGGGCGAGTTTAATCCCATTCCGATCTTTATGAAAGGAATCCGCATGCAGGGAATCTTTATCGGCTCGCGGCAGATGTTTGAGCAGATGAATGCAAAGATAGAATCCAGCGGCCTAAAACCCGTAATCGACAGCGTTTTCGATTTCGATCAGGCGAAAGAGGCTTTGAATTATATGGAAAGCGGTTCTCATTTTGGAAAGATCGTTATAAAAATATAAATCTTTGTGACCTTTGTGACTTTGTGGTTAAAAGATCTTCTAAACCACAAAGGCACAAAGTTCACAAAGTAATTCAGACCGCACTTGGCAAAAATTTTGGAGAATCGTTAAAATTATTTCGTATTGATAAATATGTTAGGAGAAAAAATGGCACATTTTGCAAAAGTAGCAACAGACACAAATTTTGAATCGGACGTTTTAGGCTCGGACAAGCCTGTTTTGGTGGATTTTTGGGCGGAATGGTGCGGCCCTTGCCGCATGATCGCTCCGACGGTCGAGGCAATTGCTGAGGAATATCAGAGCAAAGCCGGTGTCTATAAGATGAATGTTGACGAAAACATGAACGTCCCGCAGCAGTTCGGCATTCGTGGTATTCCGACACTGATATTATTTAAAAGCGGCAAAGAGCAGGAACGCATAGTCGGCGCCGTTACCCGCGAAGCAATCGCAAAAGTGATCGAGAAATACGTTTAATATTGGACAAATTGTTGATCGGAAGGCTGTCTGAAATGGCAGCTTTTTTTGTTCCGGTTGACCCGCTTCATTCTCGCGGGTAATTTCAGATTTTAGATTTCAGATTTTAGATTTACCGTCCGTGTTACAATATTAAAAATGTTGCGTGAGTGATCTGATATGCGTTTTAAACTGTCGTTTCCGATGCTGATTGTTTTGCTTGGGATTTCCGCTTGCGTTATTGCGCAGACGCCGAAGCCGACTGAAAAGGAAGAAGTCATAAGGGTCGATACACAGTTGGTTGACGTGCCCGTTGCGGTCGTTTCGGCAAACGGAATGCCCGTGAGAGGATTGAAAGCCTCAAATTTCATAGTCACCGAGGACGGCAAACGTCAGGAGATCGCTGATTTTTCGACGACAACAGAGCCATTTGAGGTCGCGTTGCTGCTCGACACTTCTGGCTCGACCCGTGCCGATCTACGGCTTATTCAGAGCGCGGCTCAGTATTTTGTTGCGTCACTGCGGCCCGGCGACCGCGTGGCTATTGTGGCGTATAGCACACAACGAAATGATAACCAGGCTTTTGCCGTAAACGAAGTCGTCAGCCCTCTGACCAGCGACCGCAAGCTGCTCAGAGCGGCAATTGATAACATCAGGATGAGCAACGGCACACCATATTACGATTCTTTGCTGCAGATTGTCGAAAAGGTCTTTCACGACCTGCCAAATGAACAGTTTCGCGGCCGACGAGCACTCGTCGCGTTGACTGACGGGGTTGATTCGACCAGCGCGGCGGACTTTAACGAGGCGAAGGAAATGCTTGGCGATGCCGGCATCATTTCTTTTTTTATCCAGATCGACACGCGTGATTCCTTTGAAGAAGGTTTGTTGGGCGATTGCAAGTTGGCAACGAGATTTTCTGCCGCTCAAATCAGGCGTTATTACCGCAACATTTCTGCAACGCGAAAGAACATGGAAAAGGCCGTGAATTTTTGTCAGCTTGGGGATTTTGAGCGTCTTGCAATAAGCAAAAAGTTGTATGAAATAGCCGACGACGAACTGAACGATTTGGCAAAAATTTCAGGCGGCAAAGTTTTTCCTGTCGGCGATCTCAGCGAAGCTCGCGCCGCTTTCAAAAACGTAGCTGACGAGATCGGAACCAAGTATTCGCTCGGATATTATTCCTCAAACGAAAAACGCGACGGAACTTATCGCAAGATCAAAATCGAGCTTAGAGGCTTGCCCGCAGGCACCACAGTGCGGGCACGTAATGGCTATACTGCCCCAGCGAATTAACGGATCACTTCAACCGCACAAAAATCTAATTTGGACCATGTTTTGTCTGCGGTTACGGCGATGCTGTCATTGTTGAGAGCAAGGGCGAGACATGCACGATCACCAAGCGATAGGCCAAATTGCTTCGTTGCCAATCTTAATTCTGCGGTTTTAACAGCAAGTCGCTGGTCAAATTCTACAATATTAACATTGAGTTCGAATATCTCTTTTACCGCTTTTTCAATATTTATTCCGTCTTGAGCAAGTTTAGTAAGGACCTCAGCCAGGTTTACCGTACCCAATATTGCCTGATTACGAATAGAGTCAACCTTTTCCCAACCTTTTTCCCGAGAGAAGAGAGCAAGGACAGCCGACGCATCGAGGACGTATCTAGTCATCTAGAGTCGCCTCTTTTCGTCGTTCACGCAGGAACTCATCAACTATAGAACGTTCAGCGGGAACCCGTTCTCGAACCATTTTCTGAAGGCGGCGTAAGGCCGCGTGGCTAGTTCTGATTCGAAGCTCATCACGATCGATCTCTAAAGTAACGTCTTCCCCAACTCGCATATCTAGGGCCCTGCGGACGTTTGCGGGAATGACAATTCGTCCGCCTTCGGTTACCTTGGTTTTTATTAAGGTTGCACTCATGATTAAAATAGGTGGCAATGTTGCCGCATTTGCCATGATAGCATGAAACGGACTAAAATGGAAATATGACACGATTTGGACGCATATGTTTAATGGTACTCGACAGTGCCGGCATTGGGGAGATGCCTGACGCTGCGGAATGGGGTGACGCCGGAGCTGATACGCTCGGGCACATTTTGGAATCACGCCACGTTAATTTGCCGAACCTTCAGGCGATGGGTTTAGGAAATATCACTTTGCTTGACGGCCTTCCCGCAGTCGTGCGTCCGACTGGGTCATTCGGAAAATGCACTCTAAAATCCAACGGCAAGGACACGACCACAGGGCATTGGGAAATGGCGGGCATCATATTGGAGCAGGGCTTTCCAAAATTTCCCGATGGATTTCCCGATCGCATAATTCGTGAATTCGTGTTTCAGGCAAAAGTTCCCGGCGTGCTCGGCAATGTTCCGGCGAGCGGCACGGAAATAATCAAAGAGCTTGGCGAGGAGCACGTCAGCACGGGCAAGCCAATCGTTTACACTTCGGCTGACAGCGTGTTTCAGATTGCCGCTCACGAAGAGGTCGTTCCGCTCGAACGCCTGTATGAGATGTGCGAGATAGCAAGAAAAATTTTGAGTGGCAGCGATGAGGTCGCCCGCGTGATCGCCCGGCCATTTCTTGGCAAAACTGCCGACGATTTCAAACGCACGGAAAACCGTCACGATTACGCGGTCCCGCCGCCGAGAAATCTACTGCCAAAACTCAGAGACGCCGGATTAGATGTCGTCTGCATAGGCAAGATCGCCTCGATCTACGACGGCATCGGCGTGACCGAAGACCTGACTGCAAAGAACAACGACCAGACTATAAATCAGACTATTAATGCCCTAAACGCTCCGTCACGAGGATTAATATTCAGCAATCTCGTTGACTTTGATATGCTCTACGGACACCGCCGCGACACCGAAGGTTACGCAAAAGCGCTCGAACATTTCGACACTCGTCTGCCCAAAATAATCGACGCTCTCAATGACGACGACCTGCTCATCATGACCGCCGACCATGGCAACGATCCTACAAAAGAGGGATCAGACCACACCCGCGAATACGTCCCGCTTCTTGTTTTCGGTAAAAGAGCTGTGCCCGGCCTCGATCTCGGCACACGCCAATCGTTGTCCGACATCGGCCAGACCATTGCAGAGAATTTTGGAGTGAAAATTGCAGACGGAATTAGTTTTTTGGAAAATCTATAGTAGAATTTTTGGGTGAAATGGGCTTAGCAAAACTAAAATCGAAACCGTATTACACCGTCGAACAATACTTAAATTGGGAGCGCGAAGGTGACGAACGAAGTGAATTCGTGGACGGCGAGATTTACGCGATGGCGGGAGAGAGTGGCGCCCATGCCGACATTTCGATGAACTTAGCCGGTAGTTTGCAGCGACAGCTTAAAGGTTCAGAGTGCAGGGCGCGAACAAAGGATTCGAAGGTTCGTAGCGGGGCGCTGAAGGAACATCTTGGCCGAGGGATGGTGTCTTATCCCGATATGGTCGTCATCTGCGGCGATGTTGAATATCACGACGATCAAAATGACGTGATACTAAACCCAAAAGTCGTGATCGAGGTTTTGTCGGATTCGACTCAGGATTTTGACCGTGGCATAAAGTTTATGCGCTACCGCAATTTCAATCCAACGCTGACCGACTACGTTTTGATCTCTCAAACCGAACCTCACGTCGAACATTATCTTCGCCGCGAAAACGGTGAATGGCTGCTCCGCGAATATGACGGGTTAGACAGATCGTTCAAAATTGAATCTATCAACTGTGAGATTTCCCTAACCGAGCTATACGATCGTATCGATTTTGCATAAACACGATCTCGTATCTTCAATTTATGAAACAAAGTCACCCAAAACGATGCGGCTTGATTGCGGTATTATTGTTTACGGTAAATATCTTCGCTTTTGCGCAGGGCAAGTCGGTCATTGATGAGAAAAATGTTCGCGCTGAGATGAACTTTCTTGCCGGCGACGCGATGATGGGACGTCAGGGTGGGAGCGTTTTTGAATGGATCGCGGCAGAATATATCGGCTCGCAGTTTATGCAGTTCGGCCTCGAACCTGCGGGCGATGTCGATGCTTCCGGGCGGCAGACTTATGTTCAGGCGGTTACTGATCCTATGCGAACGTGGAACGCGATAGGCAAAATTACCGGCACTGATAAGAAACTTTTGTCGGAAATTATATTGTTGAGCGCCCATTTGGATCATTTGGGAATGCGTGAAAACGCTCCGGAAGACGACAAGATTTTTAATGGTGCGGACGACGATGCTTCGGGCACGGTTGCGGTTTTGGAGCTTGCCCGCATCCTCGGCAGCGGCCAAAAGCCAAAGCGAACGGTTTATTTCGTATGTTTTGGAAGTGAAGAGATCGGCGGCGTTGGGGCAAAATATTTTGTCGGCAATCTGCCGTTTCCAAAAGAAAAACTCGTCGCCAATCTTGAATTTGAAATGATCGGCCGCCCCGACGCAAAGGTCAAACCCGAGGAACTTTGGCTAACCGGTTACGAACGTTCAAACCTCGGCCCTGAGCTTGCAAAACGCGGAGCGAAACTCGTGCAGGACCCGCATCCCGAACAAAATTTCTTTCGGCGTTCGGACAATTACACTCTGGCAAAGCAGGGAATTATCGCCCACACGGTTTCCAGTTTTGGCATCCATAAGGATTATCATCAGGCGAGCGACGAGATACGCACAATTGATTTTGTCCACATGACAAGATCAATCAATTCGATGATTGAATCGGTCCAGTGGCTCGTGAACTCAGATTTCAAACCAACCTGGAACGAAGGAAAAAAACCTTAGAATTATTTGCCCGCGAAACACGCGAAATACACGAAAAAAAGGATTTTATTTTGTGTGTTTCGTGTATTTCGTGGGCACATTCTTACCGGGCGAAGCGATGGCCGATCAGTGTTACCGGAATAAAGACCACTAGTCCCGCGACCACAAACCACAGTGGCTGGCCGGGCAGCATCAATATATTCGCGATCATACCAAGCGTCAACACCGAGCCGACGATGATCGTCAGCGTCGCTCCGGGACTCCAGCGACGTCCCATTTTTGTCACGACGAACCCTCCTGCAAATGCGGCAAGGACATAGCCGATCAAAACGATGATGTATGCCTTAGCCGGAGCATTTGCCATAAATTCGGCTAGTTTCACCCGGTCGGCCATCACTTCCGACGATGGCGGCGCAATGACCATCGAATTACCCATTTCAACGATCAGCATGATCGCAACTGCGACGATCAAGGCCACAACAACAGCAAGTATCTTTCTACCCATTTCGGTTCTCCTTTATTGGTTCTAGATTACTCGGACGCTCCTTTGTAAACCGAAACTATGATTCAAGTCAAGACCACTCGTTAAAACTAACTTGCTATTGCGCTCCGATATGTGCATGATAGTAGATGTTAATCCTTCTCTCGCGTGAAAACACGCGCTTCGTCTTTAACGATTTTTGGATAAGTTTGAGAGAGGCCAGTTAGTTAATTAGAAGTCACTCTCAGCAGTTTTTTTGAGTATCCGACAATCGTTGCCTTAGCAGTAGTTAGTTCCACCGCAAGACCTTTCGATTCGACGCTTCTTTAGAATTCCCGAAAAGGGAAAAGGTAAATATAAAATGTCAATGAAACTTTATGTAGGAAATCTTTCCTTCAACACATCAAATCAGGATCTGAACGACCTCTTCGGAGCGATCGGAACTGTCGAATCAACAAACATCATCGAAGACCGTGAAACCGGCCGCTCACGCGGTTTTGGTTTTGTCGAAATGGCGTCGCAGGCCGATGGCGAAACCGCCATTGCACAGCTTAACGGCAAAGAGATCGACGGACGCGAGCTGAAAGTCAACGAAGCTAAACCGCAGGAAAAACGCGGCGGCTTTGGCGGCGGCGGTGGTGGCGGACGCGGTGGACGCGGCGGCGGTGGCGGTGGCTATGGCGGCGGCGGCGGTGGTGGAAACTACGGCGGCGGCGGACGCTACTAATTCGTGTCGGAACCGGGAGCGATAGCGACTGGGTTCTTAACGCTTTAATTTCAAATGCCCCGGCCGTTAGATCGGGGCATTTGTCTATTTAAACGCCGTTTCAGCCGAAACGTGATAAAATAACTTTATGACATACAGCCCGCTAGCTATCAAACGCCGTCAGGTACTTGGAGACCTTTACGCATTGTGTGATTCAGTTGAAAATGTGCCCGTTCATTTGGACGGCGCCGACGGTGAAAAAATCGGCTTTGCCGACGAAAGCCTCGGGCATTATGCCGACGCATATTTATTTCACCTGCCCGAAGACGTCTGCAAAAAACTCTCAACAGGCCACTATATCTATTCGTTTGATTACGACTATTCCGACGCCGAAGCAATCGGCAGAAACCGACGCATCAGGCTAAACTACATATTCCTAACAGGGCGCAAACTTCCCGAAGCCGTCAGCCGCAGCTCTAAAAAAGCCGCAGCCGCCCTTGCAGCACTCAGTGCTGAGGTTGCGGTTGAAACTTAAACGGGATAATTTTCCTTTCTTATCCTATAGCGATGAAAGCACATTAAATATCTCGACCATTGCTTTAGTGTCCAGTTCGCAGTATTCCTGCAGGTCGTTAAATATTCGCAGGCGTTCTGCGTCGGGCATTCCATCCCATTTTGCTGCGCGGAACCAACTGATCGACGCCGTTAAACCTTCGCTTATGCCGAGGTCTTCATACTTTGGAATATCGGGGCAAAGAACGGGCAGGACTTTTTTGATCGAGTTGCGGCCTTTGAATTCGGGATCAACATAAAGCCTCTCCGAAAATATTTTCATTAGATCAACGGTTTTTGCATTGACCTCTTCAAAAAATTCTTTATATTCAGGAAATCTTTCTGCCATTTCCGAATTCCGCGTCTTCTCGAACGACTCATACCAAACAAAGACGGTGCCGATGCCGTTCGACATTGCATTTTTAAGGTGTTGAGCGAGGGCGAGCGGCGGATTTTTCTCATCGCGGAGTGCAAGATACTCGCTGTGCCGAAATTCGCCGCCCGGCGCATCGATCGTGTGAAGCGAGTATTGAAAGCACATTTGCTGAAAAGGGCTGACGCCCTCAAACTGCGGTATCGCATACTGAAACGTTTCATAATCGAGAAAGTGCAGCGGATATTTCCATGATTCGATCTGCTTTCTTATCTCGTTTCGTTCAATTTTTTTCTCATTCGATATGGCGGCTGCGATATATTTTCGCTGATTGTCTGAGAGTTCAAAATCGTCGGGTATTTCCCTGAGATCAATGATCCCTTGTTCCAGCAAAGCAATCAGTTTCGGCTTGTGGATGCGCGGGACGTGAAAAACGGTATAGTCAGGCAGATCGGAAAAATATGCGCGGACGGCGATGCAGTCAAATTCATGTTTACTCGAATGCCTACTCTTTGCATATTCGATAAGCGAGAATTCAAAATCTGATTGCAGGTAAATTTTCGCATTGCTCGACTGCTGTTCGGTTGCTTCTTTCAATGCGGCAATCTTTTCAGTCACATCGTTAATTGTAAAGAGACGCTCGGGTTCGATGTCACCTTGGCGAACATAATCACCATTCATCGTAATTACAAAACAACGCCCGACAGCCGAGCCGGACGCCTCAACTACCATTTTTTGAAACGCCACGTCATCGTAATGTTCGTCCTTGACCGTTGAGGCGGCCTTGATTTCATATATGCTGATCTCGCCCGTCGCTCTGTCTGTGACAGTCACGTCACAGCGCGCCGAAAAATCTGCCGTCTGGAATGTCCGCTCGAAATCAACGATCTGAAGTTCATTAGATTGAAATTGATCGAGCGACCGGACAAGCTTTTGAACCTCATTGCCCTGTCGAAAAAGATGATCTGATTGAAGCGTAATGCCCGACTCAAACAGCAGCGGCTGATGATGCTTAAGCCAAAATTCCTGCGGGCATTTGAGGTATTGAATATATGCGGTTTTTGTAAGACGAAACTCCATTTTTGGTTGAGGCTGCATTTTTGTTCGGCTCCTGTTCATGCTATTTTACGCCTAAGTGAAAAATAAATCATTGCAGGAAGGTGATAATGCTTATTTACGAGATCACGGCGACGGTTGACGCCGACATCGCAGCCGAATATGAAAAATACATGACCGAGCGGCATATCCCCGATCTTCTCGCGACCGGCCATTTCGAAGCCGCCTTCTTTGCAAAGAATGGTTCTCAATATCGGATCGGTTATCACGCTGATTCGCAGGAGCAACTTGATGCTTACTTCACAAATGACGCTGACCGGCTCCGTGCCGATCTTCTCAAGCTTTTCCCTGATGGAATCGAGTTGTCG
>JAYVFJ010000394.1:0-7047 GCA_043773225.1 Chloracidobacterium sp. | reverse complement strand
CTAGCGTTTTGATCAAGGCGGGCGAGGGCGAGCGGCGGCATGGGTTGGCGGATGTTGTGCAGTTTTTCCTTGGCCGCACGCTTGATAAAAGCGAGCAAGTCAGCAATTGGGCGGCGGATGAACTGACGCATTCGCAGATCGAATACGCAGCCCGCGATGCGGCGATCATGCCTGAGGTGCGTGCGAAACTTGATGAGCGAATTGCGCTCGACGGCCTAACGGACGTGCTCAAACTTGAGAACGAATGCGTGATGCCGATCGCCGAGATGGAGCTGAATGGCTTTTATCTCGACAAAGAGCGTTGGCGTGAACAGCTTGGCGTCGTGACAAAGGCGCAGGCGAAATTTGCCAACGAACTACAGGACATGCTTTCGGCGGGCGTGGCGCAGGCCTCGTTGTTTGGGCGGGCTGAGATCAATCTCGATTCGCAGGCACAGGTTGCGGATGCTCTTATCGGGCTTGGCATTCCGATGCCAAACACGACGCGGGCTTGGGAATTGCAGCCGCTGGCCGAAAAATATCCGCCCGTCGCAAAGCTGCTCGAATACCGAACGGTCGCCAAAGCCTCGTCAAGCTTTGGCGAGAATATACTGGAATTTATAGAGCCTACTACGGGCCGCATTCACGCGGATTTTCGACAGATCGGCGCTCCGACCGGGCGGTTTTCGTGCTCGAGCCCGAACCTTCAACAGATACCGCACGAAGCGGAATACCGGCGGTGCTTTCGCGCTCCGGATGGGCGAATGCTCGTCATCGCGGATTATTCGCAGATCGAGCTGCGGATATTGGCGGACATTTCCGACGACAAGAATTTTATTGAGGCGTTTGCTTCTGGACAGGATTTTCACTCGGCGACGGCGGCACAGGTTTTTGGAATTAAGGCAGAAGATGTCACGGCAGATCAGCGTTCGTTTGCAAAGCGATTGAACTTTGGAGTTGTTTATGGCCTCGGCGCGTCGCGGTTTGCGATGATGACCGGCCTCACCGAACGCCAAGCCGAAGACACGCTGCGGCGATACTTTTCGACCTATCCGATGATGGATAAATGGCTGCGTGATCAGTCAAAAAATGTTCTGACCGAGCGCTCGGCACGAACACGATCAGGCCGACTGGCGAGAATGAGCTATATCGAAAACGACCGTTCATCAATCGGTGCCGCGCAGCGTTACGCCAAGAATATGCCGATCCAGGGCACATCAGCCGACATCCTCAAACGCGCCCTGCGCCTGCTGCACGACGACATCCGCGAAACTTCGGCGAAACTGGTCAACATCGTTCACGATGAGATCGTGGTCGAATGTGATGCAGCCGAAGCTGAGCAAACCGCCAGAAAACTCGAATCCGCAATGCTCCGCGCGGGCGAGCAGTTTGTAAAAAAGGTACCGATCAAGGTTGATATCCACATTGCTGAAGAATGGTATAAATAAGGCTGATTTTCTTATTGATTTACCAAAAAAACCGTAGTAAACTACGGCTCGAAACTAATATAATTCACAAAAGGCCAATTCCGCATTCGACTGTTGCCATATCAAAACTTTCAGATCGCGAGGTCATTGAGGTAAATATGAAATCTCCGCTCCATATCAGTTTGATAGCCGCATGCTTTGTTCTCACTTTATTCGCCATAAATGTGTCGGCTCAGGACTGGCTGCCAGTCACCCAGGATGAACTGACTTCAAAGACACCAGAGGTTGAAACTGACGCCGACGCCGAGGCAGTTTTCTGGGTGGTGCGCGTTGACGACAGCGAAGCAAAATTTCTGGCTTTGAAACATTATGTCAGGGTAAAGATCTTTACCGAACGAGGCCGCGAGCAGTTTAGTAAATACGATATAGAATTTACCAAAGATACAAGTATCAAAGACGTCGAGGCGCGCGTCACGAAGCCCGACGGCACTGTAGTGTTTTTAAAAAAGGAAGACGTAAAAGAAAGGGACATTGTAAAAACGAATGGATTCAAACTGAAAGCGAAATCTTTTGCCATGCCCGGACTCGAGATCGGCGCAGTGCTCGAATACCGTTTTAAGGAGGTTTACTATAACAGCGCGGCAAATATGCGTCTTGGCTTTCAAAAATCTATCCCTGTCCGGACGATCTCGTATTATGTCAGGCCCTTTCGAGGCGAGCTGGCGATGTTTTACCAAACTTTTAACACTGGTGCCAGGTTTGTAAAAGACAAGAACGCATTTCAAAGGGTCAGCATGGCCGCCGTTCCGGCTTTCAAAGAGGAACCGCATATGCTGCCGGCCGATCAGGTGAGGCCGTGGATATATACTTATTACACAACCCTCGAAAAACCGAATCTAACCGAATATTGGAAAGATGTAAACAAGAGGTTCTATGACAATTCGAAAGATGAGCTAAAGGCCAGTGACGAGGTCAAGGCCGTTACAGCGCAGATTATAAACGGAGCCGCGACGGACGACGAAAAACTGAGAAAGATCTTCGACTATGCGAAAAACGAAATAAAGAACCTGGATTACAGCACAGGAGTAACCGACGAAGATAAGAAAAAGGCGCGAAATATAAAAAATGCGGGCGAGGTTCTTAAATTAAAAATGGCGTACGCAAGCGACGTCGATGTTCTATTTGGGGCGATGGCGCGTGCGGCGGGTTTTGACGCACGGGTCGCTCTTTCTGGCAGCCGTGAAGAATTTTTCTTTGACCCAAATATTCCCCACATCGGCCTGACTCTTAACTCTACAAATATCGCCGTTAAAGTCGGCGATGAGTGGAGATTCTTTAGCCCGGCGAGCCATTTTGTCAGCTACGGGATGTTGAGCTGGCAAGAGGAGGGGCAAAAGGCACTGGTTACGGATCCAAAGGCGCCTGTGTGGGTGGATATTCCGTTAACTACTTCTGAAAAGTCGAGGGAAAAACGCACCGGAACCTTTAAGCTTCTCGAAGACGGCACGCTCGAAGGCGAGGCGAGAATAGAATTTTCAGGACATGTGGGAGAATACCATAAGAGCTTGAATTGGGACGATTCAACTGTCGAACAAGAGAACAAGTTAAAAGACCTGATCAAGCAAAATATATCGGGCACTACCGAGGTTGAAAAGTTTACAATAGAAAATGCAAGCGATCCGGAGAAACCGTTTGTTTATACCTTTAAGATCCGTGTGCCCGGTTATGCATCGAGGACCGGAAAGCGTTTGTTTTTTCAGCCCAACGTATTCGAGCACAACTCAAAACCGGAATTTACATCCAGCACACGGAAATACGATGTATATATAGACTATCCGTATTCGAGCCAGGATGAAATAACTATCGAGCTTCCAAAGGGTTTTTCGCTTGAGAGCCCGGACGCCCCCGCACCGATCAAGGAAGCTCAGGGTATCGGCTCGCATGAGGTCAAGATCAGGGTAACCGGTGACGGGCGCACGCTTCAATATAAGCGGAATTTCTCATTCGGCAATGGCGGCCTCATTCAATTCCCTGTCGGGAGCTATCCTGCGGTAAAAGGCCTTTTCGAAGCCTTTAACAAGGCGGATGTCCGTCAACTGACACTGCGGCAAGACGCTGCCCCTAAATAAGTTTCCTGGAATTACCGGAGATTTTTTATGAAGCGCAAATTCTCACATTTTTCATTGGCCATTTTGGCTGCAGTGTTTTTGTTCGTTCCCGTCGTCAAAGCCGACGATCCGCCGCCCTTGTGGCTGCAGGAAGCTGCTAAGCTTACTTCGCCGGCTTACGACGTAAAGAATGTGCCGGCAGTCGTGCTGAGGAATGAGGAAACGGTCACGATCGACTCAAATGGAAAAGTTGTCAGCACGGTCCGCTATGCAATTCGCGTTCTGGTCCGCGAGGGCCGCGAAGAGGCCGTGGCAAGGGCAGTCTATAATACGGACAGTGAAAAGATCCGCGACATCAACGCTTGGCTGATACGCCGCGTCGGCCCGACAAAATATTATGGGAAAAAAGAGGTTGTTGACTTTGCCCGTGCCAATAACGATCTCTATAACGAGGCGCGCGTAAAACTGATATCTGCCTATGATGACGCCACAGAGGGCGATATCTTTGGTTATGAAACCGTTACGGAAGGAAACACGATCTTCAGCCAATTACAATTTTCATTTCAGGACGATCTGCCCGTGTTGTTTTCGCGGTTCAATCTCAATATGCCAGCCGGATGGCGGGCCGAAAGCGTAACGTTTAATCGCCCAAAGGTCGATCCGGGGGTAAACGGCACATCTTATTCGTGGGAGTTGCGAAATCTGGACCCGATCAGCCACGAGGCAGGAAGCCCACGCCGCACGAGCCTTTCACCAAGATTGGCCGTTAGTTTCTTCCCAGCCCAGTCAACTGCTCCCCATATAAGAACTTTTACAAACTGGTCCGATGTAGCACGGTGGATGGGCGAGGTAGAAGACCCTCAGATGACCGTGGACGATGCACTGGCGGCCAAGGTCCACGACCTTGTTGGCAGTGCCAAAACGGAATTTGAAAGAATTCAGGCGATCTCGCGCTATGTGCAGCAGATCCAATATATTTCCATACAGATCGGCACTGGAAAAGGCGGCGGTTATCGTCCGCATCTGGCGACCGAAGTCTTTGCAAAATCTTACGGCGATTGTAAAGACAAGGCAAATTTGATGCGGGCCATGCTCAGTGTTCTGAAGATCCCGACCTATATGGTCAGCATAACAGCGGACGATCCGACCTATGTTCGTGCCGAGTGGGCGTCGCCGCACCAGTTCAATCACTGCATCATCGCAGTCAAGGTTGGCGACGAAATTAACTCGCCGGCAGTCGTCTTGCACCCGACTCTGGGACGGCTCCTGATCTTCGATCCAACTGACCCTTATACGCGGCTCGGCGACTTTCCCGAAGACGAACAAGGCAGCCTCGCGCTGATCGATCATAAAGAAACGGTCGCACTGATTCAGATGCCGATAATGCCGGCGGAAACGAATCGTCTTGAAAGAAATGTCGAAATTACTCTGGGACAATACGGGGAGATCGCCGGGAAAGTAAGTGAGAGATCTTTCGGCCAATCGGCAGTCTCGGAGCGTGCAATGCTGCGCGGCCTTTCTGCAGCCGAATACAACCGTATCATCGAAACCCGGATATCCCGCGGAGCATCCGGTGCCAAAGTCACAAAGATCGCGACCTCGGACAATAGTTCAGACGGCAATTTCAATCTGGATGTGGATTTTAACGCAAATTCCTATGCCCAGATAATGCAGGGTAAATTGATGGTGTTTAAGCCTGCCGTCATCGGGCGTCTCGAAAAACTTTCGTTTACGGAAGGAAAACGAATGCATCCCTATATGATGGATGCCAAAGCCTACTCCGAAACAGTAAAGGTAAAGCTTCCGTTGGGCTTTGCCGTTGATGAAATGCCGGAACCAACAAAAATTGAAACGGCCTTTGGGCAATACAGCGCTGGTTATGAGGTCAAGGGCGACACGCTGATATTTGCCCGGTCATTAAAGCTGAACCGCTCAACCGTTCCGGCGGATAAGTATGATACGATCATGTCCTTTTTCGGGAGCGTTCGTTCTGCCGAACAGGCACCGGTTGTTTTAATAAAAAAATAACTTTTCAGGCGTTTGAATATAGAACCGACAGTCTCAGCTTGTTTGGTTTTCGACCTTGGCGAGGGCGGCGATCTTTTTGCGGTCTGAGACGACAACGCCGCCGGCTTTTTCCATTGTGATCGCAAACATTGCGGGGTCATCTGCTTTGAGTTTTGCATTTATCGGAATAACGACTTCGCCTGCGGAATTTACGTCGAAAGTGCCGCCGTCGATCGGCGTTTTTGCGTCCTGCGTTTTGTCGAAGATCCAAAGTTGATACGTCTCTTTTGTTTTGTCATTCATTGGCAGCCCGCGAAGACGCATGTAACCAATCTGTTTTTCATCGCTCCAGACAACGTCGCCTTCGATCTTCATTTCTTTTACATTGCCGGAAGTCCAATTTGCCTTGACCATTTCGGCGGTCGAGCGCATCATCTCGTCGCGCTTCTCGGCAGGCGTGAGAACTTTTGGTATTTCGGGCGTCGGTTTAATAATTGCTTGGTTGTTTTCGGGAGTTCGAGTGATCCAGATGTTGAGCGCGAGAGCGATGCAGGCTGCGGCTGCGGCAGCCCAGCCTAGCCAGCCAAACCACGACTGTCCTGAGCGTTCGGTTTCGGCTTTATACGAATTGGGTTTAACGGTCGGCCACGGTGAGGCGGTTTCCGTCTCGGCCGCTCCTAAATATTGTCCGGCGTCGGCAAGTATCTTCGAATACAAATGTGCCGGAAGCGGCTCATCTATCGAGGCGTCGGCAATGTTGATCGCGGCGGCGGTGAGTTCAAGCGAATGAATCTCGGCTGAGGCAGTATCCGGATCAAGAGCATCAAACTCGCGCTGCTCTGCTTCGTCAAGCCCGTGGACGGCCTTTTTCAGAAGGAGGTCGAGTAGTTTTTCTCTTTTGTCTTCACTCATGCTCTTACCTCCTGCGATAGCTGCGTCCCATCGAGACCCAGATATTCTCTAACCTGCAATATGCCTCGCCGCGCATGCGTTTTGACAGTGCCGAGCGGCATTCCGGTCGCGTCCGATATTTCCTGATGCGACATTCCCTGAACGATCGAGAGTTTCAAAACCTGCTGCTGTTCGGGGCGAAGATTTCGCATAGCCTCGGCCGCCTGTTCGGCCTCAAGTCCCGTCTGCATATCCTTATCCGAACGTGTAAATGGTTCCAATAAAACATCGTCGAGCGAGTCGGCCGAAATTCGGCGGCCTGAGCGCCTGATCTTGTCGATGAGCCGCCGCCGGGCGATCATTGCAATAAACGTGGTCTCGGACGCTTTGGACTCGTCAAAGCGGGCGGCATTTTTCCAAATATCGACAAATATTTCCTGCACAGCATCCTCAGCGTCGTCCGAATTTCGCAGCATTTTTCGCGCAATCGACCATACAAGACCGCCGTATTTGTTAAGACAGTCCTCGACGGCGTTTTTGTCGCCGTTTGCGATGCGTTGTAAGATAGCGTTCGTCACTGTTTATGGCCGCAATGGAATATTATTTTCTTAAGCTACCTTAATTGGACCGCAATT
>JAYVFJ010000393.1:0-31088 GCA_043773225.1 Chloracidobacterium sp. | reverse complement strand
TACCACAGATAAGCACAGATAAACACGGATAAGATGAAATACATAATAGCTTCCTATCTGTGTATATCTGTGTTCATCTGTGGTTAAATTTCCTGTATGATGAGTTTCCCCGTTTCCAAACATGTCGCCGCCATGCAGGGATCATCGACGCTGATCGCTGCGCAGGTCGCGGCGGATATGCGGGCGCAGGGTATTGACGTTATAGACTTGTCTGTTGGCGAACCGGACTTCGACACTCCCGAATTCATAAAACAATACGCCTGGGAAGGTCTGCAAAAAGGCCTTACAAAATACACTTCGGCGGCAGGCACGGCGGAGTTTCGCTCGTCTGTTGCAGATTTTTATTTCAAAAGATTTGCAGCGGAAATAAAACCGGACGAAGTCGCGGCTGCGTGTGGCGGCAAACAGGCGTTGTTCAATGCAGCATGCTCTTTATTAAATCCAGGCGACGATGTTCTAATTCCAAAGCCATATTGGGTGACGTTTCCCGCTCTTGCCTCGTTTTGCAACGCTAATTCCATCTTCATCGAAACTGACTCAACCGATTTCGTCTTAACCGCCGATCAGGTCGCCTCGGCATTCACCGACAAAACAAAACTGCTGATAATTAATTCACCAAACAATCCGACCGGCCGTGTAATACCTAGCGAAGAAATGCGGCGGATCGTTGAGATTTGTGCAGCTCGTGGCGTTTATGTTCTGACCGACGAATGTTATTTATTCTTCGCGTATCCACCGGCGGAACCTTTTACTTCCGCCACGCTTCCCTATGAATTGCGTCATTTTGTCTGCGTGGCAGGCAGTTTTTCAAAGACCTATGCAATGACCGGCTGGCGTATTGGTTACACAATTGCCAATCCCGAATGGACAAAAGCGATAGTAAAGCTGCAAAGCCACTCGGCGACCCATCCCACATCGTTTGTTCAGTACGCTTGTGCAAAGGCCCTTCAAGACGCCGACGCCACTATCGAAGCAGTCAACACCATGACTGCTGAATACGAACGCCGAAAAGATTGGTTTATTCCGGCACTCAACGAGATCAACGGATTTAAATGCGCAATGCCGGAAGGAGCGTTTTATGCTTTTGTTGATGTTCGAGAGATGCTTGGAGAAAGATTTGCAAGTTCAGCAGCCGTCGCAGATTACCTGCTCAGAGAAGCTCACATAGTCGTCACTGATGGAAAAGGATTCGGTGCCGACGGTTTCTTACGCATCTCATACGCAACATCGATTGAGAATTTACAAAAGGCAGTCGATAAGTTGAAAATCCTTTTTGATGACGCAAGGAATTAACCACGAAAGCACACGAAAAACACGAAAAATAAATTCGTGGAATTTCGTGTATTTTCGTGGCTAATTCCCTATCCGCCCGTCATCATCAAACCAATCTCTTCGACCGACGTAACTTTCGGATCAACCTCGCCGACGATCTTTCCTTCACGGATAATGAGCAGGCGGTCGGCGAGAGCGGTGACTTCTTCGAGCTCGGCTGAAACGAGCAAAACGGCAGAGCCGGCATCGCGAAGCCCGATGAGTTTGCGGTGGATGAACTCAATGGCGCCGATATCAACGCCGCGGGTTGGTTGGGAAACGAGGAGAAGTTTTGGCTTTAATTCAAACTCGCGTCCGATGATGAGCTTTTGCTGATTGCCGCCGGAGAGCGATTTTGCCGGTAAAGTTGAGTCCGGCGGACGAACGTCAAAATTCTCAATGATCTCGCCGACGCGCTTTGCTATCGCTGCATTGTTCATAAATCCCGCGGCCGCGGCGACCGGCGGACGATAATGCACACCGAGGATCGAGTTTTCGGCAAGATCGGAGTGGAGCAGCAAACCGCGTTTGTGCCTGTCTTCGGGGATGTGCGCGATGCCAAGCTCTTTTAATTCGCGAGCATTACGGCTAGTCACATCTTTACCGGCAAATTCAATATAGCCCGAAGACGATTTTGATAGTCCCGAAAGAGCCTCTATCAATTCGGTCTGTCCGTTGCCTTCGATGCCCGCAATGCCGACGATCTCGCCCGCTCGGACGGTAAACGACACATCATTTACAGCAGCACCGTGTTTACCGCTTACTTTTAAATTCTTTACTTCAAAAACTACGTCTTTTGGCGAGGAATTGGTCTTTTCAACACGCAGCAGCACATCACGGCCGACGATCATTCGCGCAAGTTCTTTTGCGGTCGTGTCGGAAGTTTTGACGTTACCGACCGATTTGCCGTCGCGCATGACGGTCACTTCATCAGAAATGGCAAGCACTTCTTCGAGTTTGTGCGTAATGATGATGATCGTTTTGCCCTGATCCTTCATCCGGCGAAGGATGCCAAAAAATTCTTCAACCTCCTGCGGCGACAGTACCGCGGTGGGTTCGTCCAGAATAAGAAGCTCAGCATTTCGGTAAAGAGCCTTCAACAACTCAACACGCTGCTGCTGGCCGACCGAAAGATCTTCGATATAGGCGGTAGGATCGACGCCAAGTTTAAGCTCATTTGAGAGTGCAAGAATATTGGCATTTGCCTTTTCAAGATCAAGATTTGCCGCCGAGCCTGTTTCGGAACCAAGAATAATATTTTCGGCAACTGTCATCGTATCAACCAACATAAAATGTTGATGCACCATACCGATACCGCTGGCAATCGCGTCATGCGGATTCTTGATCGCAGTCGGCTTTCCGCCAACCAAGATCTCGCCGCTGTCAGCGTTGTAAAAGCCGTAAGCGATGCGCATGATCGTCGATTTCCCGGCACCGTTCTCACCCACGATGGCGTGGATCGTCCCTTTGCGAACAATAATAGACACATCGTCATTTGCGACAACATTTCCAAAAGTTTTTGTAATATTTCGTAGTTCTAACATTTGTTTATGCTGTTAAATCAGAGCGACCCGCAAACCTACAGCTTCACCGATTCTACTTTTTTGCTTCGACGGCTTTTTTCCGCGGCGAAACACATGACGTGGCTCTCAATGGACACATCGATCGTTGAAGTCAACAAGCTTGGGTTTTTCTGTGAGATGGCCTGAATCCAATCATGCACAAGGCCGAAATCACCCCCGCCATGTCCACTGTCCCTATAGTTTTCGATCTCTACAGCTTTAGAGTCCCATTTGGTAACTTTTCCTGTTCGGAAGTCGGTGTGCGTAAAGGCATCCATGTAGCCTTCAATGAAGCCCATCGCGCCCATGACCCGCGTGCGACGGCCTCCCCACGGAGTAAAAGCTTCCATCGAAAAATTGGCCGTGATGCCGCCGTCAAAAGTCATTGAAGAAACGTAATGATCCGGCTGATCGTTATCCATACGATAGACGCATCGCCCGTAGTTTGTGGTCTTCAAATAATTCAGAACCGCCTCGTCGTGTTTTTCTTTTTCGTCCGGAAGATCAAAAACGTATCGCCACCGGCGGCTGCGGTGGTAAATCTTCAGAGCCGAATACGGACAGGTCGATTCCACCGCGCAGCCGTCCGAGCATCTTTCAGTGCTGCCTGCGGGTGCATTTTCTTTTCGAAACCATTTTAGATCTCCCATGGCAACGATGCTGCGGCTCGGCTTGCCCACCATCCAACGCAAAATGTCGAGATCGTGACACGATTTCGCCAGAATGATCGGTGTGGAATCTTTCGAGTTATGCCAGTTGCCGCGAACGAAAGAGTGCGACATGTGGACATGCTGAATCGGTTCAAAATGCTGAATGCTGATCAGTTCGCCGACGGCGCCGGAATCGATCATATGTTTGAGCTGTATAAAAAAATACGGCGCGTATCTCAACACATGACAGACGGCAACGATACGCCCGGTTTTTTTCGTCAATGCCAAAATGTCCCGGCACTCCTTTTCGGAAGGCGAGATCGGCTTTTCCAGCAGCACGTCATATCCCATCTTGAGGGCCGCCATGCAAGGGCCATAGTGCAGCCTGTCGGGCGTTGTTATGAGAACGGCATCGGCAAACTTCGGAACCTTAAAAACATCTTCCCATGTCTTGAAGCGATTCTGCTCTGGGATTTGATGCTTCTTCGTGTAACGGTCATTGCGGACCAGTATCGGTTCCGCTACACCGACAATATCGAGCTCCTCGGGAAATTTAACGGCATAATTGCCGTAAACATTCCCTCTCGCTCCTGCTCCCAAGGTAATAGCCGTGACAGGTTCGGTTGGTTTCTGATATGACTTATTCGGGGCGAACAGCAAAGGCAGTGACGAATCGCTGCTGCCGAATGCGGAACCGCCAAATGCGACGCCGCCAAGAGCAAGCCCAAGCGCTTTCAAGGTATCTCTTCTTGTCCAATAGTTTTTAGAGTCGTCGCCCATTAACTCTCTCAATGATGTAATTTCATTATTTCGCCATCGCGTCGGTAACTTTGATCTCGCCGGTCCCGATCTTGGCCCTCGCTTCTTCGACTTTTTGGATGACTTCCGCAGAGATCAGGGCTTTGTTGTTGTCATCCATAGCGTAAGCGACGCCGTCTTTGTCGAGGCCGAAGACATGAAAACCTCCATCGAATTTACCGTTCAAAAGCTCTTTTACAACGTCGTAAACCGCATTATCTACGCGTTTTACCATAGAGGTCAGGACAAAGCCGGGCTTTACGCCGTTTTGGTTTGAGTCAACGCCGATGACGAATTTGTTCGCTTCGCCCTGCGCATTTTTGCCGTATTGTTCTACAGCGTCAAACGCTCCTAATCCTGAATTACCCGCTGCAGTGAAAATAACGTCGGCACCTTTTTCGATCTGGGCGAGCGAAAGCTCCTTGCCTTTACCCGGATTGTTCCAAGCGCTGTCGCTGACACCGACGTAATTGTCTATGACCTTGATGCTTGGATTGACCGACCGCGCGCCTTCTTCATAGCCTGTCTCAAATCTGTGGATCAGCGGAATGTCCATGCCGCCCAAGAAACCGAGAATTCCTGTTTTCGATTTCGATGCCGCGATCATGCCGACGAGATACGAGCCTTCGTGCTCGCGGAAAACGAGCGACGCCACATTTTTCAGCGGCGTTTTGCCGTCCGCCTCAAAGATCACGCCATCTATGATCGCAAATTTGTTCTTTGGATAATCGAGAGCGACCTTTTGCATGATGGGCCCCTGGGCAAAACCGATGCCAATAATGAGATCAAAATTCTTTTCGGCAAACGCCCGCATCGCCGGCTCGATCGAGGTCGGATTGCCCGGCTCGACGTCATAGAGACAAATATCGAGATCCTGCTGCGCGCGTTTTACGCCTTCCCAAGCAGCCGCGTTGAACGACCTGTCGTTCTTGCCGCCGATGTCAAAAACGATGCCGACGCGGATCTTACAGCCTTCGCGTTTTGCCTCCGCACGATGCGTGCAGGAAGTAACAAGCAAACCAACGACGATGAGCATTAACGACAATAAAATTCGATGTTTCATAACAGGTTAGACCACCGCCCTTATCAATTTAGCTGTCCGGGGCAATTCTCTGGTTATTTTATATGCATTCAGAAGCGTTTTGCCAACCGAATCGGCTTGATTTTGACGATGGCAATAGATAATTCCAAGCTCATCGCCTTTTGCAACGCGGTCACCGATCTTTTTGACGCATTCATAGCCGACTGCATGGTCAACCTTGTCTTCGGCCTTTATGCGTCCGCCGCCGATGTCGCTCACGGCATGGCCGACCGCGATTGTGTCAATCTCTGCGACATAACCGTTTAAGCCTGCAATTATCGGCACCTTTAACAGGCGTTTTGCAAGCAACAATTCCGGCTTGTCGCACACTTTCGGATCGCCGCCTTGAAGGGTAATATTCTGTTTAAAAGTTTCGAGTGCCTTGCCTGAATCGAGCGCATTCTTGATCTTGAACTTCGCGCTGTCAAGCGAATTAGCTACATGGCACAGGACAAGCATGTGAGCGGTCAATTCCACCGACAACTCAAGCGTCGGCCGCATCGCCTCGTCCATTTCGCCGCGAAGAATTTTCAAACATTCATATACTTCGAGCGCATTGCCCACATAACGTCCGAGTGGCTCGCACATGTCCGTAATCAAAGCCTGCGTCGTCACGCTGAACGTTTTGCCGGTTTCGCACATCGCTTTTGCGAGTTTTACCGAATCCGCAAACTTCTGTATAAAAGCGCCGCTGCCGGTTTTTACGTCCAAAACTAGTGCGTCCAAACCCTCGGCCAATTTCTTCGACATTATCGAAGCGACAATCAGCGGAATATAAGGCACGGTCGCCGTCGCATCACGCAGAGCGTAAAGTTTCTTATCCGCCGGCGCGATCTGGTCGGTCTGGCCTCCAAGAGCCATGCCGCATTTTTTTAGAACCTGTTTGAATTTCGCAAATGAAATATGGACATCAAAGCCGGGAATGGATTCGAGTTTGTCGAGCGTCCCGCCAGTATGTCCAAGCCCACGGCCAGAGATCATCGGCACGGCAACGCCGCAAGCAGCCGCAAGAGGAGCAATAATAAGCGAAGTTTTGTCTCCGACACCGCCCGTCGAATGTTTGTCCGCTTTCGGCCTGTCAATATCCGAAAAATCCATTATCGTGCCCGAATGCAGCATCGAGCCGGTTATGGAATATTGCTCGCGGCGATTCAACCCCTGAATAAATATCGCCATTATCAATGCAGTTATCTGATAATCAGCCCAACTACCGTCGCAGACGCCGTCTATAAAAGACGATATCTGCTCATCGGACAGAGCCTTGCCGTCGCGCTTTGCAGCGATTATTTCCTGTGGACGCATATATTTTTAATTTTCTCACAGAAAGAGGAAAAATCGAAACCACAGATGAACACAGATAAACACGGATAAGTTTATTTTCTTATCTGTGTTTATCTGTGTTCATCTGTGGTTTCAATTCTTAGCTTCAAGAAGGACGATAGCCTGAGCGCGAACCGCACGGCCCTCGCCTACGGCATCGACTTTTTCGCCGGTCTTCGCTTTTACGCTGACTTGGTTAATATCAATCTCCAAAACAGTAGCCAAATTTGCACGCATTGCGTCGATGTGCGGGCGCAATTTTGGCTTTTCAAGGTCAATGACAGAATCAATATTCGCAACCGCATAACCTTTTTCCTTTATCAGGCCAACCGCAAAACGCAGAAACTGCACACTTTCCGCATTTCGCCAACGTTCATCATCATTCGGAAAATGCGTCCCAAGATCGCCGAGCGCCAGTGCCCCAAGCACAGCATCCGCAGCCGCATGCATCAGAACGTCAGCATCCGAATGCCCGTCCGCACCTAGGTCAGATTCGATCTCAACGCCACCAATTATTAAAGGCAGTCCGGCAACAAGGCGGTGAATGTCAGTTCCAAAACCGATTCGATTCATAAATCTTTTTAGCCACGAATGCACGAATAAGAAAACATTTTGAGAACAAATTCAATTCATTCGTGCATTCGTGGCTTATCTTTCCGTGTCCAACAAATAAGCCTCTGCCAAAACAAGGTCTTCCGGCCGCGTGATCTTGATGTTTCGATTGCTTCCCTCGACCAAAGCAATCTTAACACCAAGTTTCTCAACCAGATAACATTCATCCGTGATCGATTCGGCAAGATCAACGCCCTCAAAAGCTTTTCGAAGAATATCGTATCGGAATGCCTGCGGAGTAAGTGCACGACGCAATTTGCTGCGGTCAATCGTGCGTAAAAGATGTTCGCCGTCAATCTCTTTTATTGTATCCGTTAAGTCAGCTACCAGACACGCCGCGCCGGTTTCTTTTGCTTTTTCTATTGTTCGCGTAATTTCCTCAACTGAAACGAGAGGCCGCGCTCCGTCATGAACGACTACTATGTCATTGTCGTTTGCAGAAATGGAATCGAGGCCGTTCTTGACCGAATGTGCCCGTGTTTCTCCGCCCGAGATTACAGATTTGAGATTTGAAATTTCAAATTTGAGATTAATGGCCTCAAACTCCAAACGACCTTCTTCAGACAGAACAAGCACGATCTCGTCAATCGCCGTGCACGACTCAAATCGCTCTAAAGTATGTATTATTAATGGTTTGTCGACGAGGCTAACAAATTGTTTCGGCTTTGATCCGAATCTCTGCCCACTTCCGGCGGCTACGATAATTGCCGTGTTTTTTGTCACTCGATTACAGATTAGCCACGAATGCACGAATAAATCAGTTTTTATTCGTGCATTTGTGGCTAAAAAAATCTTCCTATTCAATTTCCTCGATAATCGTCGTCTGCCGTAATTCACGCGTGGCTTTTCTAAAACCTAACGAACGCGAATCATGGATGCTGTATGAACTTTCGCTTCCGCCGTTGGATTCTTCTTTCTCTTCCCACAATCTGCCAAAGATCATCTTTCCGGCTGTCGTTTGGAGCACGCTGGTCACGGCAATGTCGGCGGTCTTGCCTATCAGCCTGCGAGCGTTGTCGATCACGACCATCGTCCCATCGTCAAGGTATGCAACGCCCTGGTTGTATTCCTTGCCTTCTTTGAGGACAAAGACGCGCATAGCCTCGCCCGGAAGAACAACCGGCTTTAACGCGTTGGCAAGTTCGTTGATATTCAACACTTCGACGCCGCGAAGCTGCGAGACTTTGTTGAGATTAAAATCGTTTGTGACAATTACCGCTTCGAGCTGTTTGCCGAGTTCGATCAGCTTGAGATCAACCTCTTTGACGGCCGGAAAATCGGTTTCGACTATCTGCACGTCGAGTTTGCTGTTGTTGCGAAGGCGTTGCAGCATGTCCAACCCGCGACGCCCGCGCTGGCGCTTTGAAGAATCGGGCGAATCTGCGACTTGTTGCAATTCTGCAAGAATAAAATTCGGAATGATGAGCGTCCCGCCCAAAAATCCTGTTTCGGCAACATCGGCTATACGGCCATCAATGATCACCGAGGTGTCGAGCAGTTTGTAATCACGCTTAGCAGCATGATCGCTAAATATGCCGCCGAGAGCAGTTAGATCGATATAGTCGCCTTTTGCTGCGCCGACCATCAGCCCGACGTATCCCATAAAGAACGCGAGCGATATAGTCAGAAAAGTTTGCATCTCGGCAGAAACTGCGGCTTCTTTTTGGATTGATATCAGAACGCCGATCAGAAACGCGCCGATTATTCCGAGTATCGAGCCAACCGCGGCTCCGATAAGAGTTTTTAATGAAGCTCGTCGGACGCGGAGTTCAAACGAGATTATAAGAACGCCGACTAATGCTCCAAACATTGCCGACAAGAATCTTCTCGAAGCTTCATCATTGATAATGCCGATCCCGAACCGCTGCGTCCGCTCAAACGGATTCAGCAGATAACCCAATAGGATCAACATGCCGACAAAGGCGATTCGCAATACGAGAACATCCATCTTCATACGCTAAAATCTTAGCACGAAAAGCGTCGGGACGGTAACAATTAGCCGGCCTGAACCGGCCTCGACTTGTGAATGAGCAGAGACCGCCTGCTATGCAACTAAACAAACGCCTATTGAACTGCCGATTTCAGACAAATCAATGGTATCCTTATAGCCGTTTTCGTCTCGGTTTTGATAGGCTATACTTGTCCAATTACAAATTAACAATTACGAATTACGAATTTGAAAAAATTTACGGTAAATTCGTAATTTGAAATTCGTAATTCCAAATTAAAATTATGCCTGCACTATTTTATTTGTTCGTGATGTTTGCGCTCGGCGATGCTGTCGGGCGGCGTTTCTTTCCTATCGTCTCGATTCCGCACCGCATTGCTTCGGCTTTTCTTTGCGGACTGCTGCTGAGCAGTTGGTGGACATACGCGCTCGCCTATTTTTTCTCGAATCAAACTACGCCAATGCTGTGGGGCAACCTTGCGTTTTTCATCACTGCCGGCGGCTTGATATTGTGGCTTAGAAACAACCCGCCTAAGAAAGAACCCGGAACCTCGCTTGATATAAGCGACAGCGAATTTCAACGGACCGACTGGATCATCGCAGGCATATTTTTGGCGTTCGTAACGTGGATGATGTTCCAGACGTTCTCGATGGGCGACGGCAACATCAAGATCGGGCATCATCAGTTCCCAGATTTCGGCTCAACGCTGTCAATCATGCAGTCGTTTGCCGACGGCCACAATTTTCCGACTCAATACACCCACTTCACCGGCGAACGCATCCGTTATCATTTCCTCTTCTATTTTCAGGCAGGCAATCTCGAATTTCTCGGCTTCAGCCCGGCAGTAGCTAATAACATTCTGAGCATTTTTTCGCTCACCTCGCTGTTGATCCTCGCAATGACGCTAGGCTCAGTGCTTTTTCGCTCGCGCGTTGCCGGCCGCATCGGCGCCGCTCTGTTCTTTTTTCACGGCTCACTGGCATTCATCCCGTTCTTGCTCGCGCAGCCGAACTTCGCGGCGCTGATTGAGAAGCTCAACACGATGAAGGACTTCCTCCTGTCCGGCTTTCCGTATCGCGGCGAGGCGTGGGGCGTCTGGTCGCAAAATGTCTATCTCAATCAGCGCCACCTTGCCAGCGCCATCGCCTTACTTCTGCTGATATTGATATATGTCGTTATCCGGCTTCGAGAAAAATTTGAGATAGAACCGGAACCTGTTGATGAAGAAATCTTAACAAATGAAGATGAAGACGAATACGAAGATTCAGATGAAGATGATGTGGAGGACGAGGAAGAACCTGACGATGAGGACGAACTTGAGGAAGTTGACGATCAAGAAGCTGCGATAACCGACGCCGAGCCGACTGCAAAAAAAGTTACTAAGCCGGCAGAGGCTCCCGATATCACGGCTTATGTCAAAAAATACTCTGTCTTTGTATTTGCGGGATTGCTTTTTGGCCTCTTGCCGATGTGGAACGGCGCAGTATTTTTAGGCGGAGCAACGATTCTCGTCGCGCTTTTTGCATTGTATCCGCGACTTCGCCGCGAAATCATCGCTCTCGTAATTACAGCCGCGATAATATCGCTGCCGCAAATAATCTATCTGAGAACGGGCAATATGAAACCCGTCGGCTACTCAATGTTTCATTGGGGATTTGTCATCGAGGACGCGGGCATTTTTGACGTGCTGTGGTGGACGTTCTACACGTTTGGGTTTAAGTGGGTGCTGCTCGCTATCGCGCTTTATTTCGCATCGGGTCTTCAGCGGCGTTTCCTGGCCGCGATCTCGATTCTGCTGCCGCTGACATACTGCTTCCGCTTTAGCGAAGAAGTTTTGGCAAATCACAAATTCATCAACATCTGGCTGGTAATTGTAAATGTTTTCTGCGGCTATGCGTTCGTCAAATTGTGGAATCTCAAGGCCGGTCAAAACGTGATCCCGGCTCGCGTCGCGGCGGTCATTCTGGCTCTGCTTGTTACCGTCGGCGGCGCGATCGATCTGATGCCGATCAAAAACTCGACGTTCATCGATATGAAATACGATGACAACAAACTGATCAAATGGGTAAAAGAGAATACCGATCCGAGCTCGATCTTCCTTTCACACCGTTACATCAATCACGAGTTTCTTCTTGCAGGCCGACGGCTTTTTTACGGCGACCCTTATTATGCCTGGGGAAGCGATTACGACACCGAAACGCGCGAAAATCTCGTAAATACTATATTGGAAGGACAAGACCCGACAGAAACACTTCGGCTTCTCAAGGAAAACGACATTGATTATGTCGCCATAGACGATCAGATTCGCAAGGTTCGTAAATACATAAAGAATCCCAACGAAGACCTTTTTGCCAAGTATTTCCCGCTCGTTTTCTTCGATGACACTGCGGAATTCGGCGGCAATATGAAGATCTACAAGGTGCCGGACAATATTTCATCGCCTCAGCCCGTAACTCCTTCCGATAAACCGGAAGATAAATCTTCGCCCGTAGCTTTGGGCATAAATATCTTCCAAAAAGGTGGCGACGGCACCGGGCCGGGCGAGTTCAAAAACCCGCGCGGACTCGCGGTTGACGCAAAAGGCTTTATTTATATCGCCGACTATCATAACGCCCGCGTGCAAAAGTTCGCTCCCGACGGCAGTTTTGTTTCAACTTTTGGCACACGCGGCGAGGGCGAAGGCGAGGTAAAAGAGCCGAACAGCATCGTCATAGATGAAACCGGAAATCTACTTATCACCGACGGACTCGCTCACAAAATGCTCAAATTCGACGCCGACGGCAAATTTATCAAGGAATGGAAACAACCCGCGGTTGATTTCTACGGCGCGCGCGACCTTGCCTTTGGCCCGAACAAGAAGCTCTACATCATAGATCAGGGGCATACCCGCATAACTGTGTTCGACCCGGCAACCGAAGCCTTTACGACCTGGGGCGCAGGCGGCAGCGGCGAAGGCCAGTTTAATGAAGCCTCGGGCATAGGTATCGGCGGAAACATGATCTTTATCACGGACAGGGACAATCACCGCGTCCAGGTTTTCGATCTCGAGGGTAAATTTATACGTCAATGGCCGATCGAGGGCTGGGAGCGAGTTCATTATCCCGACGTCGTTTACGACGAGGCCACAAAACGCGTTTACGTCTCAGACGGCAAATCGAATCAGATACTGGTGTTCGATGATGCAGGCACTCCGCTTCCGCCGCTAATTGGCGAGAACGGCGATAAGTTGGACAATCCGTCCGCAATGGCAATAGTCGAAACCGGCAAACAAAGACGCCTCTTCATCCTAAACACCGGCGGCGGCAAGATCTCAACGATCACTTTAGAAGCGAAAAAGGGAGAGGTGAAAAAAGGAAAGTAAATTCATAAATGGCTCTCAAAACGAAATCTATCCGAGAACTTCGCAGCTATTACGGGTAATTATTCGGTATTCGGGGCAGACGGATTGAAGGGACCCGCAAGGTGAAGCACGACGACAGAATCGTTATTTACTTCCAACAGAATTCGATAGCGACGAACTAGATATTGTCGGATTATTGTTTCGGATTCGGCACTTTCAGGCGCGATCGGGCAACTCAACGGATAGACGGCCAAACGACGAAAAACGGCCGAATATAATTCCTCAAGCCAAAGTCGTGCCGCATCCTCGCCCCAAAACGCCGCTCCCCACTCGTAGGACTCAAGAATCTCGGCATCCGCAAAGGGCGTGAATAAGACACGATATTCGGCCATGTGTTATCAGTGCTTTCAAAAGGATATTCCCAATTTTTTCGACAAACGGTCGAAAACCTCCTCAGCGGGAATAAGCTCTCCGCCGTTGCGAACATATTCCAGCCTTTCTTTCAGAATCTTAACCGTTTGCCGGTATTCGACGTCGCCGGACATTCGCTGAAAACTCTCAGGATCCTGAAGCACAGCGGCCGGTTTTCCATTCACAGTCAAAACAAGCGGCTGTTTAGTTTCTCGAATCTGCTTAACAAGTTTAGAAGCGTTTTGTTTGAATTCACTTAAAGTATGTATGTCGCGTGTAAGGTTCATAAACATAATATATCATATAACGCATTGAATTAAGCACTTAATTTCATACCTATATAAGACTTATTTTCAGAATGGAAACTAAAACACGCAAACACCGCATTTACATATTGCTGGCTGTGGCAGCAGTTCCGCTTTATTTCCTTTATATTTATGATCTGACAGGAAATCCGCCCGGTTTTTATCTCGACGAAGCTTTGGCGTCATTTAACGCATATCAGCTTCAACTCACTGGTAAAGGTGAATTTGGCAACTCATGGCCGTTGTATTTTCCGGTTTTGCTTATACCCGGAAGCGTAAATGCCTACAACGGCTATCTAGACCCAACGCAGGTTTATATCCTTGCAGCACTGTTCACCGTTTTCGCCCCAAGCCTTTTTTTGCCAAGGCTGGTAAGCGCAACGGCGATGTTTTTGGCGTCGCTGCTTTTAGGCTTGCTGGGCAAACGAATTTCGGGCCGGCTCGACATAGGAATTATCACGGCTGTAACCGCACTGATTACGCCATGGCTGTTTGAAATAAGCCGACTTGCATTTGGTGCTTCACTTTACCCGCTTGCAATAGTTCTCTTTCTGTTCTTTCTGCACCTAGCTCACAATAGAGAACGATGGCCGTTGTGGAACATAGTTCTTGTGGCGGTTGGTTTAGCGCTTTGCACTTACACTTATTCGATCGGACGCCTTCTAGGACCGCTTTTGGCGTTTGGTCTCATCTTGTTTGCAACCGATTTAGGTCGTTTCAAAAACGTCCTAAAAACATGGCTCGCTTATGGTGTCACTCTCATCCCGATGCTGGTCTTTCACTTGAGCAACCCAACCGCTTTGACCGGCCGTTTTGACAAAACCGTTGGGATTTTTGCCGCCAGCAACGGCTATTCTGTCATCGCTTCGATCTTTCTCTCAAACCTTGTAGAAAACATCAATCCGCTGCGACTGCTCATGATCGGCGACACCAACCTGCGTCATCACATCCAGGACACAGGCCCAATTCTTGTTGCGACTTTCCTGCTCGCCGTTGCGGGCATAGTGCTCGTGATCGCCAGACATCGTAATGAAGCATGGTGCCGGTTTATGTTGTATGGCATGGCCGCCTCGATAGTGCCCGCTTCGCTCACCAAGGAGCAATTTCACATGCTGCGGCTCGATGCGTTTCCGGTGTTTTTACTTATTTTCACCGTGCCCGCGCTAATGTGGCTTCGAGACATCGTTAAGCGGGAAACCGACCCCGAAAAGACGCCGAAAAAAACCGTCGCGGTAATGCTCCGCCGCTATGCTTTTCCGATTCTAATGGTTTTAACAGTTGCGCAAGCCGCGTATTTTCAGTTTGCTTTTAGAGATTGGCGCACAAAGCGCGACACCATGTATGACGCGGGCTACCGTCCGATTTTTAACGCGGCCATAGCTCAACCCTCACGGCCAATTTATCTTGTTGATGGTTACTGGGGACAGGCCTACATACACAGCTATTGGTATGCGACCATTGATGGCATAGATCTCTCAAATTTTGTTCATGTCGGAAAGGGCCAAAAGCCGCCCGTCGGTGCAATTGTCATCTCCGCCGACGACAAATGCGACAGTTGCCAGCCTCTGTTTCAAGAAGGACAATTTGTGCTTTATCGAGAGATCCCGGCGAGCCAAAAATGACAAACATCAAACCGCGTATATTTTCAGCTTAAATTCGTCGTTCGCGAGATAAATCTCAGGCTTGCGCCCGGAAAAGTGGTTCGATTGCCGCAGTATCATCGGCAGGCCGCC
Source organism: Chloracidobacterium sp. (assembly GCA_043773225.1). Taxonomy (GTDB): domain Bacteria; phylum Acidobacteriota; class Blastocatellia; order Pyrinomonadales; family Pyrinomonadaceae; genus OLB17. The sequence goes on along the minus strand of JAYVFJ010000393.1, from coordinate 16,016 downwards.
GTGCGGCGCCGTTATGCCATATTCACGACGCGTGAAGATCGCCGCGATCTGCGGATTTAGCCGCTGCGTGATGCCGTATCGGATCGCACGCGAAGCCGGTGGTGAAAAACCGTTCGTCCGCCGCGGGTTTATGAACTCAATCGCGTTGTCATAGATATTGATCCGCGTACGTATGTCGCGCAAAGCGAGATCACGGTGCATCAGGGCGTTGATGATCGCCTCGGACACCGAGTAAAGATGGTAATTCCCGCGTGCCTGAGCAACGGCATCCGTGACGAGCGAAAGCTTACGTTTTGGCTGCTGCTTGCCAAGATCAACATAGAGATTGATAAAAGCTAGGATGGCCTCATATTGAGTGAGCAGATTGCCCTTGACCTCGACGGCCTCGATCAACTGGGCTGAGCCGTTGTCGCCCGAAAACCTCGCGACCGTCACGTTCGATCTCGGAAGCAGATCGGCAACCCGCTCATTCTTGCCAAATAACAGCAAGGCTGCAACAGTTGGGAAAAACTCATCAGTCGTGCCAACCGCAAGCATCAGGTCCTTCCGCAAAAAATCACTTGTCTGATAAAGCTTGCTATTCGGAGCGTTATCGTCAAAGCCGCTCGCAAACGACCACAGCAAAGCGTCGTCAAAATCCTCTTCCGTCACGCCCTGAAGCGGAATATTCTCAAACCCAAGCGGCCTCACTTCATCGAGCCAAGCCGACAATTCGTCACGCGAAACTTCCCTTTTTTCAGCACCAAAACGCAGATAAAACCGCCCGTCACGCGTGCGATAAGGCCGCCGCTTGCCGTCTATATCAAGCGCGACAATGCGTTTGCCGCTGTCGAACGCGATCGTATCTATCATTGGCACGACCGGCGGCACGATCTCGTCGCGACAGATCCTTATCAATTCGGCCTGCACCCATTCGGGATTGCTCACGCCCTCGATCCGCAGTTGATCGTTGACGCCAAAAATGATCGTCCCGCCGTCGGTATTCGCCAGTGCGACGATTCCCTGCGCGATCCGCTCGCTGTTCGAGAGCTTTACCTTCAGCTCAAGATACGTGTCCTCGCCGCCGCGGATCAGCCGCAAAAGCTCCGTCCGCGTCGTCGTCTGCGTCGGCTGATTTACAAGATATTCCTGTAAGGATTGTTCACTAGGTGAGTCAAAACGCTGTGTGTGACGAAACCTTCTTCGCGGCATCAGTGTTTGGCGTCCGGATTTGTGTAAAGACGGCGACGCTAACCGCCCGAGTGCTTTTGAAAAAGGTTTCAGCCTAAATTTTGACTTTTGACTTTTGCCTTTAGCACTGCTGGTATTAAATTTTCAAACAAGATTATTGAAACACAATTAGATTGCAGAGTAAAATTGAGATCATAAGGTGAAATATGAAATTGCCGCATCATGAAAAGGCAATTATACGGCGTGCGAAGATAGTCGATTATTTGCTGTCCCGTGCTCACAAAGACGGACGAGGTAAGGCGGAATTTTTTGAGAGTTTTGGATTTAATTCTGAACATTGGGAGATTTTATCCGAAGCCATAAAACGTCATGCCGGCGAGCACGAGGTAAACAAATCCGAGACATCGCCCTTTGGAATGCGGTATATTATTGATGGGGCCCTGGACGCGCCGGATGGACGCAGGCCAGAGGTTCGCGCGGTTTGGTTTATTGAGGCCGGAACGGACGTGCCATATTTGGCAACGGCTTATCCCGGTAAAGGAAAGAGGAAATGATAAGAGAACTTGACCAGATTGTCTTAAAAGAAGATATGCCGAAATACGGCCTTAAGGCAGGCGATATCGGCACGGTTGTTTTAACTCATAAGAACGGTAAGGGTTATGAGATCGAATTTGTTGCGCTCGACGGCGAAACGCTTGCCGTCGTTTCTGTATTTGCAAACCAACTGCGCACCGTAGGAAAGCGTGAGATCGCTCGCGTTCGGGCCGTCGAATTACCGCTCGCCGCCTAAATCTATTTAACGCGGAATCGCAGTTCAGATCTGATTATTTTTTAATTCAGGGCCTTTGTTCTATTCACCATTTACGATTCCCGATTCACTATCCTTATCGTTTTGGCCACGTTCATAACGCTCTGATATTACTACGATTGGACATTCAAAAACAATGATTTTCTCGTGTCAGTCTTTATCCTTTATCCTTCCGCCTTTATCCTTGCATAGGCTCGCCCCCGGCTCAAAACCACGATACGACACGATCCTCAAAGTGCTGCACGGACTGGGAGTAAAAATAACTGTTACTGTCTAACCAACAAACCGTCGGCCGCTGACTAATTCAACAACCGGCGTGTTGTTTACTATCCGGCCACAACCATTCGGGCTTGGGGCAAGAAAGTATTCAGATCAGTAAAGAGCCTTTCAAACGCATCTAGTGCTCCGTCCATACCTTCGGTATTATTATCCGCTCCGTTTAGCAACAGAAATTCTGCCGGTCGGAAATGGTCAAAATTCTCAACGCTTGCTGGCAGTGTCCGGAAATGAGCCTCGACCTCCTTAACGACTCGGGACGGAGCATCTTTCGGTTTCTTGATTGAAATGGCATTTCCCTTACTTAAACTGTAGGTTCGCTTAACTAATTCAATGTAGAATTCGCGACCTAAAAGGTCTTCGACATCGCCCTCGTCGCCATCAATATACATATCAACAGTCATTACCCGTCCGTCTAGCAGAAGTTTGGATTCGCGAAGATTTCTTATCTTTGTTTTCTGTCCATCGGCGATGTCTGTCAAGACAGCAATGTTCAGTTTTGAGCCAGTGAACAGGGAAAGAAATGCCGGAACTTTATCAATCCCTCCACATGGGCAAATCGTCCATCGTTCATCGAGGCCGGTTCTCTTGGCTTTTTTCAGCTGATTGGAAAACCATTGCAGATAAAGAATGTCTGAGGGTCCTTCAACCAAAAGGGTGTTCGCTCCGACAAACAGAGTCTGTGTTATTTCATATCCTAAGCAAGCCTGTAACGGAAAGACCGTGTCCTTATCCGTACTCAATACCTGGTCGCCAATCACCGTCCCAAGATCGAGTTCGTGTGAAGACGAGTCGTTGGGATCCGCAGCGGCGACCTTATCTTCCACTGTCCGAGCTCTAAGCAGATTTTTTGCGTCTATCATAAACGGGGAGTGCGTTGTATAAATAACTTGATACTTTGGCGTTAGCCGTTCCTCTATATAGCGGAGGAGATCTGCCTGCGCCTTAGCGTGTAGGCTGAGCCCAGGTTCATCGAGCAAAATAAGCAAGTTATCACCAAACTGTTCCTTGATTTGGTTGAACCAAATCAAAAACGAGAAGAACCAAACAAAACCGGCGCTACGCTCATCGAATTTTGTAGTCACCCCGTGCCGCATATTTTCAATGCGGGTTCGTAGAATCCAACCGGAATTGAATGGAGCAGGATCGTCTTCCAATGCCTTGTCGAATTTAAATTGAACCCGAAGATGTTTATTTTGGCTCCAGTATCGAAAGATTTCTTGAGTAATAGTATTTTGTGCTCCCTCAAGACTTGCGATTAGACGTTCGTGCTCTTGTATTTTCTCTAAGTCATTAATGTCCTTGCCAATCATAGTAAGCAAGGCGAGAAAAACCTTATGATGTTCATCAAGAGTGTTAGCAGCTTGCCTTTGCTTAATGTCATCTACCGAGATGGCTCCTGCCATTCTCATGTATTGGGAAAAGTACGCAATCTTCGGAATCCGCTTGTGCAAAACATCTGCCACCTTTTGGCGCCCTGTCTTCGCTCCGAAAGTGTGCTTAAGCTTTTCCAGAAAATCTGTTTGTCTTTGCGCAGGATCCGGGAGGGCTTCTAAAGCTTGAATTAACGTATTAATATCATCAAGAGTTTCTAATCCCTTCTTTTCGTCAGTTAGAAGTCCTGAATTGTTGAGTACAAAGCTAACAATTTCTGTTTCTTCAAGATTAAATCGCCGAACAGTCTTGTTGTCGTAACCTTTTGAAAAGGTTATCGTTTCCATAGTCCTAGCGGTTGGTCCAGCTATCGCTTCGACTGTATCAAGGTCGTCCTCTTCGAGATCCCAAGTCGTCGTTAGACAATCGGCATACTCACTACTCTTTTGATATTCGTTCAGATCATGTCGAGGATACTCAAGTTCGTCGAAATCCGAGTTTACCAGATCGGCGGAATTCAGTTTCGCAATAGCTTGTAATGTTGCTGTTTTGCCTGATTCGTTCTTACCAACCAAACAGGTAACTTTCTCGTCGATTCCAAAAACAGTTGAATCCTTAATCGATTTAAAATTTTCAATTCTGACACTCTTTAGTTTCATGGGATGTTCTCCTTTATATCTCTCTTCAAAAAAAACTTCGCCCCACTGTATGCGGGGCGAAGCGATTTCGTTTCAAGTGCGAGAGCTATGAGGTCGTACAGAAAACCGAAAAATTTCACCCCGATTCGGGCTTTTTCCACAGGCTCATCCTGAGGTGAATATAGACTATATTGTAGTCAACGGACTTTGTCAATACAAAATATGGTGGTTTAAAAAGTTTCTGCTAAGCTCTGTTTTTACACTATTTAGCGCACGTTGAGTGAGGCAATGCGTTAAACGATTGGGCGACTTAAAGTATTTGCTTAGGTTTAAAGAATGGCGGATCAATCTGACCACATCCTGATGAAGTCAGGCTGCTTTTTTGATGTCAGACGAATCGTATCCGGGAAACATTATTATCGCCGGATGAATGCCAAATGCTCTTGCCAGGCTCTCGGCCCGCTTCTTTCCAATTTCAACACGGTCATTCTCTAAAAGACTTATGTTGGTCGGACTGATTCCCGAACGCTCGGCAAGCTCCGCCTGAGTCCATTCTTTCAACTCACGGAGCATCCTGATAACCTCTCCGGTAGTGTTTTGAACTTGCCGTCTTGCCGGACGGAAATTGTCTTTATTTAACTTGATCATATCTTACCTCAATATTTATGCGGAGTTATCTCCAAAACATAAACCGTTACTACATCGCGGTCAACGGTATAAATTACCCGATACTGCAAACTTAATCTGGAAGACCTTTCGCCAAATCGCTTGCCCAGAAGTTTTTCGTCTCGAAAACCGGGGAACTCCCGAAGTGCTTCTGGTCCGTCACTAAAGACGATGTCTTTCCACAAATTATATTTTTTAACAACATTAGGCGGCAGTTTCCGACAGATTCTATCAATGTCGTTAGGTTCAAGTATCCGCCACATTATTAGATAAGATAACCTATTAAGTCTAATAGGTCAATTGATTTTTCAACTCCCTTCTTCAACCACCCAAAGATCGTGTAATTGATTCCGAATTCCTTCATTTCTTGCGTTTTCAGTCCTTTTCCATTAACTTGGTTTTACCGCTAGGATTGGATAGACGAATTCGCAGATAGACAACCGCATGAAAGCAGATCTGACACTTTTTGAAGGCCATAAGATACGACGGATCTACGATGAAAAAACCGAAACGTGGTATTTTTCGGTCGTCGATATTGTTCAGGTATTGACGCAGCAGCGGGATTTTCAGGCTGCAAGAAACTATTGGAAGGTATTAAAAAACCGGCTTACAAAGGAAGGAAGTCAAACGGTTACAAATTGTAACCGGTTGAAAATGATAGCTGAGGACGGAAAAATGCGTCTTACTGATACGGCCGATCCTGAAACACTCCTAAGGTTAATTCAATCAGTTCCCAGCCCAAAAGCAGAGCCGATAAAACTCTGGCTGGCAAAGGTTGGCTACGAACGGATGCAGGAAATGGCCGACCCGTCGCAGGGTTTGGAACGAGCAAGAGAAACGTGGAAACGCCTGGGCCGGAGCGATAAGTGGATAGAGCGGCGGATGTCGGGACAGGAGACCCGGAATAAGCTTACGGACTATTGGAAAGATCATGAGATCAGCGAGGGCGAGGAATTTGCCATCCTCACAAATATCATCCATCAGGAATGGTCGGATGTGAGCGTGAAGCAGCACAAGACTTTGAAGGGTTTGCAAACGCAAAACCTACGCGACCACATGACCGAGGCCGAACTGATATTCACTGCACTTGCCGAACTATCAACGCGCCAAATCGCTGAAACGGTTGAGGCGACGGGCATGGACGAAAATACGATCGCCGGACGAAAAGGCGGCAGGATCGCAAAAAGAGCGAGGCTCGAACTCGAAGAACAGACCGGCAAAAAGGTTGTGACGGGAGAAAATTATCTGCCGCCAGCAAATGCAAAACAGGTCAAATAAAAAAAGGTGCTGTAACCGCCGTTTTATTCTCATTCAATTCTTCGCCTTTTGTTGCGTGTATAAAAATTTTGACTAATGATGCAAGTTGTGCTACCATGACAATTAGCAGTTAATAGATCTTTGACAACTAAAAATGGCTAATAGTGAACAGTGAGAGCCTGTCCCAGCGAAGATTGTGTTGTTCCAAAGACTTGAAACACTCTAAACTTTGTAATCACAGGGTTTATGGATTTTGTCTTACATTGTATTACTTTTTTTCAAAAATCGTGGAACGGAGCCAAATAACTGATCCTAACCATTTTATTTACAACAGTTACGCTGTCCCACACGGGTTTGGGACAGCGGTGGGACAAGTCAGAACCACCTGCGGTAGCGGGTGGTTGAACGTGGGTAAAATACCATCCCGTCAGCCGAAGCGGTTGCTACCCTTCTTTGGTAAGGAGGGGAGCTTTTGGTTGACAACGGCCATAGTTTCAACTATTTTTATCCAGCAACCACGATGGACAACGAATACACAACTGCATTCATAGGCATCGGTTCGAACCTGGGCGACCGGGCGGGCAATCTGTTGCTGGCCGTTCGGGCGTTGATGGAGGCGAGTTTTGTTGTTCATAAACTCTCAGCCATTTACGAGACCGAACCGATCGAGATCGAAAGCGACACAAATTTCCTAAATATGGTCGCTGAGATTCATGTCCAAAACGTCAGCGCTTCGCAGATGATGGCTCGATTGATGCGTATCGAATACCTGCTCGGACGCCGTGACAAATCGCTGAATAAGCCTCGCACCGTCGATCTTGACATACTCTTTTTTGGTGACACGCACGTTGAAAGCGAGCTTCTCACTTTGCCGCATCCGAGACTGCATCTGCGTAAATTCGTCCTCTGCCCGCTTGCCGAGATCGCACCGAATTTTGTCCATTCACTTTTAAAAATGGAGATCGCCGACATTCTCGACGGGTGTGAGGATTCAAGCGATGTCCGACGCTGGGACCCGAACTCAGTAGACAGTTAGCAGTTGGCAGTAGGCCGTGAACTGCGGCTTACTACCTACAGCCGACTGCCTACTGCCAACGAATTTTGTTAGACTTAAGTAGTAAATTATGGCGTATCTCCAACCTGACAAAGAGGGCAAAGTTTATCTCCCGGCTATCCGCGCTGCCAAGGAAAACGGCGAGAAGCTCGTCTGCCTGACGGCCTACGATTACCCGACCGCCCGGATCGTTGACGAGGCCGGCGTCGATATGATCCTCGTCGGTGACAGCATGGGCAATGTCATTCACGGGTACGGCAATACGATCCCGGTTTCGCTCGATGAAATAGCGTCCGCCTGTATAGCCGTCAAACGCGGCACCGAACGTGCAATGGTCATCGCCGATATGCCGTACGGCACATATCATGTTAATGAGGACGAAAGCGTCCGTAACGCGCTTCGGCTGATGAAATACGGCGGCGCGGAGGCCGTCAAACTCGAAGGCGGACGAAATCGCGTCGAACTTGTAAAGCGATTGGTGAGCGAGGAAATTCCGGTTGTTGCCCACATCGGCCTGACACCGCAGTCGGTTTATAAGATGGGCGGCTACCGCGTTCAGGGCCGAACAGCGGAGCAGGCAAAACTCCTCATCGAGGACGCGAAAATGCTTGAGGACGCCGGTGCTTTTGCGATCGTTCTGGAACTCGTCCCACGTGAGGTCGCCGGCATGATAACAAAGGAGCTCAAGATGTCCACCATCGGCATCGGTGCCGGCCTCGAATGTGATATTCAAGTGCTCGTCCTGCACGATCTGGTCGGAATGACCTTCGGCCGTCAGCCGCGTTTCGTCCGGCAATACGCCAACCTTCGTCAGGTTATGACCGAAGCGATCCAACAATGGTCAAAGGACGTGAAATCCGGTGCGTATCCAAACGATCAGGAATCGTACGGCCTGACGGACGAAACAAAGGTTGCTCTGAAAGGTTCCTAGATGGAGATCATCAATCGCCGACAACGAATGTTCTCGATCTTACGCAAGCTGCGGCGTGAGGAGAAAACTGTCGGATTTGTCGCGACGATGGGGGCTTTGCATGAGGGCCATTTGGCACTCGTTAGCGAGGCTCGTCAGAGATGCGACGTTGTTGTTGTCTCGATATTTGTCAATCCGAAACAGTTCAACGAAAGATCGGACCTTGAAAAATACCCTCGCGACCTGACGGCCGATGCCGCGAAGCTTGCCGCTTACGATGTCGATTACATTTTCGCTCCCGATGCGAACGAGATCTATCCGGAAGGTTTTTCGACCTACGTAAATGTCGAAGGGCTGACCGAAACGTTCGAAGGTGCTTCACGGCCCGGCCATTTTCGCGGCGTGGCGACTGTTGTTGCGATGCTATTCAACACTATTCGGCCCGATCTTGCTTTTTTTGGCCAAAAGGATGCCCAACAGGTCGCTGTTATAAAACGGCTGGCAACTGATCTCGGGTTTGAGACCGAGATCGTCGTGGTTCCGACCGTTCGCGAAGAATCCGGCCTTGCGATGTCGTCGCGTAATTCGCTGCTAACCGGCGAAGAGCGGGAAAAGGCAGTGGTTATCATCGAGGCACTTCGCGAAGCAAAACTCGCCTTTAAGAAAGGTGAACGAAATGCGTCGGATATCGAGCAAATTGTAAAAGACTGCATTGCAAAGGAACCGTTGGCACGGATCGATTATGTGGCGGTTGTAGATCAAGACTCGCTGCAACCTGTTGAAAAGATTGGAGATGAAGAAACGCTTATTGTCGTCGCAGCCTCTTTTGGTGATGTCCGGCTGATTGACAACGTCATCCTTAATCGAAAGCAGTAGTTTGGTATCAAATTTGCATCTAATTACATTGAAATCGCCGACATCGGCATTTCATAAATGTATGAAAACACTTAAAGGTTTCATCGCAATATTGAGTATCACGTTCGCAGCCGCTTTTGCTGCTTCGGCGCAGACAAATCTCATCTCGCTTGACGGCACTCGTGTCAATGTCGAGGGCCAGAACGGCAAGGTCGTTGTTTTGGCGATCGGTGCAAGCTGGCTGCCTCTGTCAAATAAGCAAGCGGAGTTTACAAACGCACTCGCAAAAAAATACGCCGGCAAAGATGTCGTGGTCTATTTCGTCGCAACCGACTCGGCGAATGCAGGTTCAAAGAATTTTGCGAGCAGCGAAAGCATTCGCAAATTTGCGACCGGCAATAAACTGAACGTGACCGTTTTGCGCGACCCTGACGGCGCCTCGACATTGAAGAAATTTGATGTCGAACAAGTCCCGTCATTTGTCATTCTCGACAAGACCGGCAACCAGGTTGGCGAACCGATCGGCGGTATTGATCCGACCGGCAAATACGACATTACCATTCCAATTTCAAAGACAATCGACAAGCTTCTCTAATGCCTGCGGCATAGCGATTTTTTGATTCGCAAACTATGGCTATTCTCAGAAAGCGGCAGATCGAAAATCTCGAGCAACTAAGCGGCGAAGAACTCGCCGCTTTTCTCGATTCGCTTCCCGCCGGTCAGGGAACGATCAGCGAACTGCTCGATTTTATCGAGGACGAGTTATACGAAAACGATTGCAACCACAGCCTGCAATACGCCATGCGTTTTATGATGAACAACCGACTTGATTTTGGCAAAATCACTGAGTGGCTAAACGAAAATGGCGGCTATTGCGACTGCAAAGTAATGGAGCAGATCGCACCGATCTGGCGCGGCAAATTTGGCGATGATTGATAGTTTGAACCACATAGGAAGATAGAACACATAGGTTTTTTCTATGTGATCTATGTGGTTCAAATCCGAAGCATTTCTGCAAGATACTTTCCCGTAAATGAGCCTTCCACTTTTGCGACTTTTTCTGGTGTTCCGGTTGCGACGACCTCGCCGCCGCCTATGCCGCCTTCGGGGCCGAGGTCAATCACGTAGTCGGCGGTTTTTATTACATCCATATTGTGCTCGATGACAAGCAGACTCCCGCCGTTGTCGATCAGTGCGCGAAATGCGGTCAGCAGCTTGTTGATGTCGTCGAAGTGCAGGCCAGTTGTTGGTTCGTCAAAAATAAAAAGGGTTTTGTTGGCAGTTTTCTGAGCGAGATGCGAGGCAAGTTTTACACGTTGGGCCTCGCCGCCTGAGAGCGTTGTCGCTGATTGGCCAAGCCGCAAATAGCCGAGTCCGACGGCGTCCATTACCTTTAGGCGAGAGACTATCTTTGTCACATCCTTGAAGAAAAGAATCGCTTCGCGGATCGTCATTTGCAGGACTTCGTGAATGTTCTTGCCTTTGTATTTGACGTCAAGAATATCCTGTTTGAATCGCATCCCGCGGCAGTCTTCGCACGTAAGTTCGACATCTGCGAGAAACTGCATCTCGATCGTTACCGTGCCCGAACCCTGGCAGATCTCGCAGCGTCCGCCGGGCACGTTGAACGAAAAATGCGACGCGTTGTAGCCTTTTGTTTTTGACGTGTTGGTTCCGGCAAAGACTTCGCGGATCGCATCGTAGGCCTTGATATACGTGACCGGATTAGAACGCGGCGTGCGGCCGATGGGCGATTGATCGACAAGGATAATGTCGTCAACAAGATCGCCGCCTTTTATTTCTTTGAAAAATCCGACGTGCGAGTTCCACTCACCGCGTTTTTTCTTAAGTCCGGCGTAAAGAACGTCATGAACGAGCGTCGATTTGCCCGAACCGGAAACTCCGGTCACCGCGACGAGCATATCGAGCGGTATTTTGACCGAAATGTCTTGTAGGTTATGTTCGCGGGCGCCGATTATTTCGATCTTGTTTTTGGTGACAGGCCGGCGTTTTTGCGGGACTTTTATTTGGGCGTCGCCGCGAAGATATTTTGCGGTAAGCGAAGTGTCGGACTTTAGCAAGTTTGAAAAATTGCCTTCGTAAACCAGTTCGCCGCCGTGTTCGCCCGCGTGGACGCCGATGTCAATTATATGGTCGGCGGCTCGCATTGTTTCTTCGTCGTGCTCAACCACGAGAACGGTGTTGCCGATGTCACGGAGGTTTTCGAGAATTTTGATTAGCCGCGCATTGTCACGCGGATGCAGGCCGATGCTTGGCTCGTCGAGAACGTAAAGCGTGCCGACGAGCAGCGAACCGAGATTTGTCGCGAGCTGTATTCGCTGAGCCTCACCGCCGGAAAGCGTGGCCGCGAGGCGTCCGAGCGTCAAGTAATCTAAACCGACCTCAACCAAAAACTTCAGACGGCGGCGAATCTCCAACAGCAATTTGTCTGCGATCTGCAAACGCTCGGCATCCATCTTAAGCGATTCAAAAAAAGCGTATGCGTCGCTGATGGACAGATCAATGATCTCAGGTAGCGAACGCAAGCCGATCTTTACATCGCGTGCCTCTTGCCGCAGACGCTGGCCGTCGCAATCGGGGCAGCGCGTGTAGCCGCGATATTTGGCGAGGAAGACGCGGACATGCAGCTTGTATTTTTTTGTTTCGAGCCATTGGAAGAAACCTTTGATGCCGCGCCAGCCTTCGTCGCCGTAGATGATGCAGTTTTGTTGAAAGTCGGGTAGATCGGCGAACGGTTTTTTCAGATCGATGTTCGCTGACTCGGCGTATTTAATTAGTTCTTTTTGCGCCCACGCATGTGTCGGTCGAGTGAAAGGCTCGATCGCACCTTCTTTTAGTGAAAGGAGCGGATTTGGAATGACAAGGCCGTAGTCTATGCCGATCGTGTTGCCAAAACCCTGACACGTCGGACACGCGCCGAACGGCGAATTGAAGCTGAAAAGATGGGGCTCCGGCTCTTCGTAACGCGTGCCGTCGTATTTGCAGACATAGCTGTCGGAGAATTTGAGCTGTTTGCCATCGGTGGTTTCGATGACGGCGGCGTGGCCTTCGCGGAAACACGTTTCAAGCGAATCGACCAGACGCTGGCGAATGTCGCTTGCGGCAGCAAGGCGGTCGATCAAGACGTATGTGTTATCAAAATCGTCGAATGGATAATCTTCGGGCTTTTGAAGCTCGATCATTTCGCCTCCGCGGTAGAGGCGGGAGAAGCCTTGCTGGAGAAGTGAAATGAGAAAGGCCTGTGTACTTAGATTTTCGTTCTTAGTCTTACGGACGCCCTTACTTCGTGCGGGCTTCTGCAACGGGCTCTGCAACACTTCATCCTGTATCGGAAACAGCACATAGAACCGCGTGCCTTCTGCAAGCTCATTTAATATCTCATCGGCCGCTGATTCGGGCGAATCTTTTTTTACCTCGCGGCCGCAGGCGTGGCAAATGGTCGTTCCGGCGCGGGCGAAGAGCAGCCGCAGATAATCGTAGATCTCGGTTTGGGTGGCGACGGTCGAGCGCGGATTTTTTGTCGTGTTCTTTTGCCGGATGGCGATGGCGGGCGAGATGCCGACGATCTCATCAACATCGGGCTTGTCCATGCGTTCGAGGAACTGGCGTGCGTATGCCGAAAGCGATTCGACATAACGCCGCTGGCCCTCGGCATAGAGCGTGTCAAAAGCTAGCGAAGATTTGCCCGAACCCGAAACGCCGGTGATCACCGTCAGCTTATTGACGGGCAGCCCAACCGTGATGTTCTTGAGATTGTGAACGCGGGCCCCGCGAACGACGATCTGTTCCTCTTTTGACTTCGCAGCCTGCATAGACAAGATTTGCGTGCGTAGCGCAATAGAGTATTTTACCAAATCGGATTTCAATGCAGAAGCCCGCGAGCGAGAGTAGAGGTTAGACGTGTGTGTGTTTTCAGAGCAAGATCGTAAAACCTTCCTGCCTAAAGTGACCGTCATGCGTCAAGATATGTTGAACTTCGCGTTCACGCATAGAGGTCATCAAGATGCAGTCAGTCAAACTATAGCCCTTGTCGAGGCGATTTCTGTATAACTCCAAGCCTTTCAAAAAGTCGTCGTGGGTATGAAGGATGACCTCCATTACGGAACCTATCAACGCCCGTTCAGTGAACTGAGCGGCAGCTCGGCGCATTTCGGGTGGAAATTCGGCGAGAAAGTTTAACAATTCCAACAAGACGGTTTCCGTTGTAACAAGATGCCGCCCTTTTATTTGAGCGTCGAGTTCGACAGAGGCTTTATGCCATTGATCTTTAGGATTGAGGCGGGCAACCAGATATAGAGTATCAACAAAAATGTCGTCGTTCATTTCCTGGGTGCGCCGTAAAGGTAGTGATCTAAATTAACCGAAGCGTCCTCGGGAAGTTTATCCATGACGTCGTCCGGAACGCCACTAAAGCACTCGTCAATCAATCCGCCAAGCGTCTGCTCCTCGCTTTTGCCATTCGACGACCACTGGTTCAATTGTTCGTTGAGAGCGCGAAATAACACCCGCTTCTCGTCCTGCGGCATCTTTATTATCTCGTTTAAAACCTCAGTCGGCGTCATATAGAATCACCTTGCAGGAATTATATCACGTAAGAGTAACCGAGATGTCCTTGAGATTATGAGCGCAGGCGCCCGCGAACGACGATCTGTTCCTCATTTGACTTCGCAGCCTGCATAGATAAGATTTGCGTGCGTAGCGCAATAGAGTATTTTACCAAATCAAATTTCGGCGGACAAAGGTGGTAAGATTGAACCGTGAAAAGCAAGAAAAATCATTCGACGCAGTTAAGATGACGCGTGAGATCAGAGATCAAATAAGCTGCGAAAATCAGAATATGAACGCCGAAGAATTCAAAGTCTACATCAAGAGAATGCGCTCGACTGGCGGAAATACTCCAACAGTCGAGGAAATAACGGACGAAGTCGAATCGGTTCGCTCAAAGAGATACGCGCGTAAATCAAATGATCAGGACGATACTGGACACAAATCTTTGGATTAGTTATTTGATCTCAAAGCGCCTTAGTCTATCTGACTTTTTGCTATTACACGGAGCACAAAGTAACTGGAAGTTAACTAGCTCAGAAAAGCCTCCGAGCGATACTGGAAAAACGTGATCTAATACAATCTTATTCTCGGAGCCGCATGCTTTACATGCACTAGAACCATCGCGTTCCGCGACCTGTTTCATAAATTTTTTCCTATGACTTTTGGCTACGATTCGTTGGTTTTTGATAAACGTCTGGGTTTCCGTTCGATGATAGTCATAAGTATCATATTCTTGGAAAATCTCCGTAGCAACTGAACAGGGACGAGATATAGAGGACAATTCCTCGATGTTCATGCGAAATTTCAATTGTCGATCTTTCACACGCCCGAACAGGTAATGAGCGTTTGATCTCATATGCCACACATAAAAATAATGCTCTAACATTTCAATTGCTTTGTATATGTGCGTCAGACGAATATCTTTTTTCCAAGAATCAACATATTCAGATAAGGATTTTCTTTTTGAGCGAATAGATGCTCCGTTAAATAAAGCAATGCGTTCTGCGTCAGGAAGAAATTCTATAAATTTAGCTGCCTCGCCAAATTCCCACCATATATACATATTGCAAACACAAAACTCAGCTTCGACGCGTGAATCTAATCTGTTCCTACGTCGAGGATCCCAATCGACTCTTGGGTAAAGATAGTTTGAACACTGAAGAATTGTTTTCTCATCCTCTGAACTAGTTTTTTGTGGTTCGATTAATGCAGTGAAATCACTTAAAGAGAGATCGAATGCTTTTGCCGCTTTAGAAACACTTCCATAATATAGAATGGCCGCGCGTAAACGGAGATCGCCAAAACTAGCTATTTCAGAAAAAACCTCATAGATACGTTTTTTGAGTTCAATATTTTCTGGCTCAATGCCAAAATTTCTGAAATCTAATTCGCCCATATTCGATCGTCATGCTCACCAACGAAGATCGTAGCGGCTAAAATTCCCACGCCAGTCTTCGGCTTTGTCGTGGGGTAGGATCGGGATCGTGCCTTCCATGACTATTTGGGCGTCCATTTCGCGGCGAAGGCGGTAAGTGCGGCCAGTGGGCGAGCAGACGGTCAGGACGATACGGTCTTCGGCGACACGCGAGACGGCGGCAAAACGCCAGTCGAGCCGCGAACGCACCAGCAGCCGGGTGCCTACGGCAAGCGACGCGAGTGTTATTTGAGTTTTGGCAGTTTCCACGTTAATCAAGGATTTTCAACATAAAGACCCGAATATCGAAAGTAATAGATAATCAGAGCTTTGCATCATTGGCCTTTTGCCATTTTGCGTTAATTCTATTTTCCGTTTAAAGTAATGTCCCTTCGATACCGCACGGTATCGAATAAACGCTGTCGCTTGTCGCGACGATCATTTCGCCTTTGCGGGTGAAACACAGGCCGACGACGTTGTTGCCGGCGACGAAGTGCTCGGCGGCTTTGCCGGCGGGCGTGATGCGAACAATGCCGTGACGGCCTTTATAGCATCCGGCGACATACAAAACGCCCGACTTATCAAACGCCAATCCCTGCGGCCGGCCTAGGCCGGTGAAAAACTTTTCGTCAAAACCTTCTTTGTCTATAACATGCACTGCGTCGTGGCTTGCGAGGCCGGGTGAAGTCAAAAACAGCCTGCCGTCCGGGCCAAATGCCATGTGATACGCCGCGACTGATGGCTCCATCACGGTAAACGTCTCGACCTCGCCGTAATCGCGCACTCGATAAATCGTCCCCGAACGGTCGCCGACATACATCAATCCGTCACCGTCAAACGCAATGCCCGTAGCGATGCCGAGCCCGGTTGCGTAAACCGTCCAGCCGCCCTCGCGCCCGACGGCATAGGCCTCGCCCTCGGCACGGTTGGTCACGAACAACTGTCCATTTTTGTCAAAAGCAATCCCCGTCGGATTTAGTATCGGATCGGCAAAATCGTCGAGATAGCCGTCCGCCTCGAGCCGA
>JAYVFJ010000392.1:0-5867 GCA_043773225.1 Chloracidobacterium sp. | reverse complement strand
CCCAAAGCCTTTTCATTGCAAGCAATATGTGCCTAGCAAAAAAACCGTCGAAGACGGTGGAATATTTGTAGCCCGTCTTTAGAGACGGGCTACAATTATGTCGTCGGCTTCGCCGACTAAAACATGATCAGCAATACAAACTGGAAAACCGCATCTTGTCAGAACCGCGAGCGATAGCGATTGGGTTCTTTCGACAGTCGGAAAACCACGTCATATTCGGAAAGTTGCGTCATATTGAGAAAGTTGCGTCATATCCGGAAAGTTGGTATTTCAATTTGCCTGAGAACTTGGTAGCTTGATGCGGGAACTGATATTTGACAAATTGGGTCTTGGGTCTTGGGTTTTTGGTCTTTGGTCTTTGGTCTTTGATTTTGGAGATTGGGCTTAACTTTTGCCTTTTTACTTTTGACTGGCTGAGCTTGTCCCAGCGTGGATCGCCGCGTTCCAGAAATGTGGGACGGTGTAAAATCTGTATTTACAGGACTTACGGTCACGCTTCACAATTTGGCTCTTTTTTTTCAAAAATTGTGGAACACAGCCAATATGTAGCTGATAAGCGGTTTATTTGCAACACTTACACTGTCCCAAAGCGGTTTGGAACAGTTTGGGACACGCGGAACATCTCCTCCGACTGCCAACTGCCTACTGCTTACCGGCTGAGAGGTATTTGACCATGGTAAGGCGTGTGCCGTCATCCACCTGCTCGATGGTGACTTCGTCCATGAGGCCTTTTATGAGTTTTAGTCCCCAGCCGCGTCGGCCTTCGTTAGGTGTTATCTCTTTCGTCGTTTTATCGGCGAGCCGCAGGCCGCGGTTTGAGACGGTGATCGTGATCCTGTCAGGGGCGATGGCGAATCGCTGATAAATCTTGCGGTCGGGGCTGAGGGAATGTTCGGTCGCGTTGATGCAGGCTTCGACAAGAGCGGTCTTGATCTGATTGATCGCTTTTGCGGGAAACGCATGACGCTTTGCGATTTCCTCGATAGTGTAGGCGGCGATCATCTCGGTGTTCTCGCCCATAGGGAAAACGAACTCGTATTCGTTCGCATCTTTTTCTGCCGAAGGAATAATGTCGGCGCCGAGAATACCGGCCAGCAGCTCGACCTGTTTGCGGCTGGAACCGTGAGCGTTTCGTGCCCGCAGCAGATCCATCGCTTCGGGAGCAAAACCTTCGGGGGCGATGAGCCAGAGATCGAATTTGGCGAAGTTGCAATTAACGGCGGCCATCTCTAACCGGTCGCACCAAAATTCGGCAATCTCGCGGCTTGCTTCGAGCTTTGAGGCGATTTCGGCAGCGATCCAAACGGATTCCTGTTTCTTGCCCGCATTCGCAAAACCGAGTGCAACGGCAGAGCGTTCGATGTCACACAGCTCATTCAGTTTTGAATAAAAGTCGCCTGTGTGAGCCGTGTAAACTATCTGCGGCAGATTGATCTTGGCATTGTCTTCTTTGAGTGCTTTTAGGATCTTGTCGTCATCTGCTCCTTTGAACTCGGCGTTGAATTTGCCATAGTCTATCAACGCATCCGATATTTTGCGGCCGTCAAACTTGAGCAGTAATTCACGCAAGCCTATCGCTTTGTTTTTCCGGTAGAACCGGGCCATCAATTCAGGCGCTCGGCGAATATTTGCGGTGAGAGCTTCACCAACGACGAGCGCGCGAGTCTTGCCGTTTGTCTCAGGCCTCGCAAGAGCGTTGACGTAATCACAAAGAACAATGTTAGACCGATCAACGTCAACAGAGTCTGAACTGACGTTAATAATCTCGCTGCTATGCAACGCGTCGAGCAAAATTCGCAGTTCGTAATTCGTAATTCGCAGTTGCTTCATCCAGTGCGAGGCCGGCACTTTGCCGTTTGCTATTTGTTCGGAAATAAGCCGAAAGATATTTGTCCGCTGAACTATGTCAGGTAAGATACGGCCGAAACTTGCGTCAAGATACTTACCGGTCATCCCGCCGAAAATCTCGTCGGTATAAACCCGCTCAACCAGGTCAAAGCTGTTGAGATCGTTCTCGCAAGCCGCTGCCGAAGCGAATATATGATTGATGAAGACAGGCTTGCCGCCAAGCTGAACGGCGATCAGGTCACGAGTCTGGTCATTTATCTTAACGCCTGTTTTCAAGGAAAGACGCTCGGCCATTTCGCCTGCGTCTGAAAACGAAAGCGGTTCGACGGGGAATGTAGGAAATGCCGTCTTTGCAAAAAGAAACCGGCGATGCCCCGCAAAAACAAAAGGCATGGTTGAGCGTGCAAATAAAGCGGCCAATAGCTCAAAAAAAGTCTCTCCGCCTTCGAGTTGCGCAGCCGCATTCAGATTGTCAATCATAACGAACGAACGCGCATCATGAGCCGCTGCCCTCAACGAAGCTCCGAGACAGTTTCGCATCAAAGAGTGCTCATTCGTCGTGCCGCTGTGATATGTTTCCACCAAACGATCAACCCAATGGCCGTATGACGGAGCCGCCAATTCTGCGATCTCGTCTATCGAAGGCGAGATTTCGATCACCTTTGCATCCCGCCGCCGGAATGCGACCGTTTGAAGCAGAAACTCATATAAAAATCGGCGTGCGGCATTTCCGGCAGTGCCGTCACTCGGCCTAACTTCAAAATAGAACGGAATGACCTCTTCCTGCTCGTCAAACAAACGGTCATAAACCTGACGCAGCAACTCGGATGTTCCGGACGACGGCACTGCAAGCAAAACAAGGCCGCCCGAGCCATTTTTTGCGTGCGTCAATAAACGGTCGAGTTCCGCTTCACGGCCGACAAAATCCGCACTTTCAGCGCGTGCAAATATCTTGTTCGAGATCTGTCGCATTAAGTCTGGTTAATCTTTCCGCTTGCCGTTCGTTTCTTTGAACGTTCGCACGCGGTTTCGGCCTTGCCGTTTTGCCTCATAAAGAGCCTTGTCCGCAGCCGAGACGAGATCTGCCGATACGCAAAGCTCCGCCGAACAGCTTGCAACGCCTATGCTGGTGGTGACGAGACGATGCGGAAAATTGGCATGTTCGATGTTGCTGCGTATGCGCTCGGCGATAGTGGCGGCCTCATCTGCGTTGGTCTGCGGCAAAAGGATCGAGAATTCTTCGCCGCCAAATCTTGCCGCAACGTCGGCGCCGCGAAGCGTTTCGCGGATAACCTGGGCGACCATCTTCAACGCCGCATCGCCTGCCGGATGTCCGTATTCGTCGTTATACGATTTGAAATGATCAACGTCGAGCATCATAAAGCTCATCGGAAAACTGTGACGCTGCGACCGTTTGATCTCTTCGAGCAAACGCTCTTCGATGTAGCGACGGTTTAACAGCCCGGTCAGCGGATCGGTGACGGAAAGCTGCTCAAATTCACCGGCCTTTTCCTTCAGCGTTGCCCGATCAATAGTGACGGCCAACTGGGGTGCGATAGCCTGAAACAAAGCAAGCGAGGATTTATCGAATGCCTCACCACCGGCCCGGTCGGTAAAATTCATTACGCCGATAGTTTTCTGCCCAAGATTTATCGGGCAGCTAATGAATGAGTTAGTTTTATATTTTTGTCCAAGAGGAGCCGGCGGGAGCCCGGTCGTTGACACATCAGTTACGACAACGGCTTTGTTTTTCGCAAAGACGATCTTTGCAACGCGGCCGCCAATTTCTTCGCCGATGGTGAGATCAGTTTTTGCGCCGATGATCGATTTGACCTCAAATTGGCCGGACTTTTCGTCCATGATCAACAGCGAAGCCCGCTCCGCACGCAGCATCTCAGCCGCGTTTTGCGTCAAATGCTGCCAGAAATCGTCCGCGTCAATGTTTTGTAAACTGTCGCCAAATGTCCTGACCGCATTTGTGATCGCATCGCGCCCTGAAACCTCGTTTCTAAGCCGAAGTATCTCGAGCTGCGGAGCGATCGAATGGCAAAAACGGGCGATCTGTTTCTTTTTATCTTCCGCTTCGACCGGAGCGAGTATTGCAATTGCCGCCGAAATATCGTCTCCGAGGCCGACCGGAAACAGATTCATCACTCGCGTTGCTTCTGACGGTTCACTTGACCGCTCGCCCAATTCCAGCGAACTTTCTTTTTGTAATGCCTCGACAAGCCTGTGATCGTCCGGCGAGATGCCGAGACGCACTTTACGGCCTGCCATTTCGCCGAAGGCGGTGGTGTTTTCAAATCGCTCGCCCTTGTTTTCAAGCCAGATCAGAGCAGAAAAACCGTATTGATGAGCAATGAATTCAAGTATTGACGACGTTGCCTGAGCATAATCTGTCTTGAGTATCGAGCCAAAGAACGATCGCCAGGCTAGCGCTCCGGCAGTTCTCTCTTGATGCTGTTTGGTTTCCGGCTCGTCTATTTCCGGCTGCAGATTAACTTCTAGTAGATCATTTTCTTCTGCCAATTCCGTCGGCTTTACGTCGTTCGCCTCAACCGTCGTTACGGTTTCGCGCTCATCCGGCTTCTCGGTTTGTAATTCATTGAGAAGGGCCTCTACCTTTTCGGCAGTTTTTGTCAGGGCATCCGATGAACCGGTCAATAAAATATTTTCAAAAAACTCAGCCGGCGAATAGGAGCTCCAGTCGCCTTTTATCGCCCGCTCGGTCGCCTTTCGATAATTCTCGGCCTTGAGAAAGGTTCGCCCTACGATTGCGACAAATCGCTTGTCCTCATTTCCTGCCGGTATCGCCCGGCAATCTAGCCCGGCATGACATTCAAACCCGATCATCTTGCCTGCTTCCGTGGCCTTTTCGAGAGCCTTCCCGCAAAATTGAGCGCATTCAGGCGAGAATTTGTTCGCCGGATTCAAATTTCGGCAGATCGAATTGTTGTTCGACACCGCGACCTGATGCGCGTCGTCATCAACGATCGCTATAGCTAAACCGCTTTCCTCGGCGATACGGCCAAGTGTTCCGCCGCTAATAATGTTCGAGAATTCGCTCATTCTAAAAAGAAAATCGGATCGATCCGTCAGCGTTTTACCACCCGCATGCAAATCGTGTCACCATTCATTCACCTCGCAAAAACGTCTAATACGCTCATAATTTCAATTTATTCGGGATGGTAATAACGGTTTCTTCGTTGTGTCATATACCAGACAGTCTGCGACTTCAATGCAAATTATTCTTTAATTGAATTTAGCGGGCCTGATGAGGAACATTCAAATTACAAATCACTCATTACAGGCTGAGATTCGCAATGCTTATAAATACTATTCAAAATTCTTAGGAGGTAAAGAAATATGATCAACGAATATGGAGCAGCCGAGCCTATGGCTGCGGTAGAGACTGAACAGACAACGAATGATGATGTGATCTCGTGTCTAAACGGCCTGATACAAACATGCCGTGACGGACAGGAAGGGTTCAAGGAAGCCGCGGAAGGCATTGAGCGATCCGATCTCAAGTCGGCTTTTTATGAGTTTTCGCAGCAGCGTGCCGATTTTGCAGGCATCCTGCAAGGCCTCGTCCGCTCGCTCGGCGGCGAACCGGAAACCGAAGGCAGTTTTTCAGGAGCGCTCCATCGCGGATGGATAGATATTAAATCCGCTGTTACCGGACGTGACGAAAAAGCGATCCTCAACGAATGCGAACGCGGCGAAGACAGTGCGAAAAGTGCCTACACCGACGCACTCGAGATGTCACTGCCTGCCAATGTTGCCGATGTGGTTCGTCAACAATCGCAGGCAGTTCAAGCCGCACATAACAAGGTCAAAGAAATGCGCGATTCTGAGAGCCATAATGCCGCCTCAAACCGTGGTTTCTGACTCTTTGTTAATTGGCCTAGTCGCGGCTGCCAACCAAGAGGGTTGGCAGCCGCTTTTTTGCGGCTGACGTTATGAAAGGGGTTCTGAATAACGTTAGCACGGAACTTCCTGCGGAATCGAAATTATTG
>JAYVFJ010000391.1:0-6255 GCA_043773225.1 Chloracidobacterium sp. | reverse complement strand
GCACAATCGAGCGCATGGACAAAGAGGTAGCCGAAGTCCTAGTCGGCGGCATGCGCCTCCGCGAAAAGATCGCCGACCTGCAACTGTCAGAACCACTTGCGTCAGAGGGCGGCACTAACGCCCGTGTCAGTAGCCCGCACGTAAGTAAGGGCTCAATACATCGCCCGCTCGACGCGCCCGACACCGCCGCCGAACTAAACCTAATCGGCAAAACCACCGCCGACGCCGAATACGAGATCGACCGCTTTCTCGACGAAGCCTATATGTCCTCGCTCCCCCGCGTCCGCATCATCCACGGCTTCGGAACCGGAGCATTAAAAAATTACGTCCACCATCTGTTAAAAGCCCACCCGCACATCGAAAAGTTCGCCTTCGCCCCATCCAACCAAGGCGGAAATGGTGCTACAATAGCGGAATTGAGGTTATGACACCATGATGACACAAGAGCAAATTATTGATGAGATCACCAAACTTCCCAGAAAGGAGAGGTGGAAGATCGCATCACGAATAATCGGATTAGTGAGAAACGGAAATCAATCTCTCGGTGAAAATAAATTTAGGCGTGAGCTATCGCGTGATGAACGGTTGACGATTGCGCGCTCACTTTCGGGAACTTTTAAGCCCGAAGGAAAATACATGCCTCTGACAAAAGAAGAAGACCGAGAAATAATCGCTAACTACCTGGAAGAAAAATACAGATAGATGAGGGTTTTAATCGATACCAACATAATCCTGGATTATGTCTTGGAACGTCATCCTTTTCATGCCGAAGCGTCTGAGATCATCATGCTTGCGGCGGGCGAAATGTTCGATGGTTATCTTTCTGCCATCACGCCCGTTAACGCATATTATGTAGGCAAGAAACTAAAAAATGCAGAACACGCGAGAAGTGAGGTCCGAAGATTTGTAAGACTTTTTGAGATTGCCGCTATAAACAAAGACATTTTGCAGGACGCATTTGATCTTGAATTTAAGGATTACGAAGACGGCGTCCAATGTGCCTCCGCCATCGCCGAAGGCCTTGATGCTATCGTCACTCGGAACACAAAAGACTTTAAGAAATCGCCGATTCCGGTTTATTCACCGTCTGAATTTTTAGAGTTATTACAAAAGGATTCTGCGCGATGATCTGGGTTTTGAATTGCGTGTCCTAGACTTGTGTCCGAACAAGGCTGCAACGGCGCTACACGTTACATAAAATCGTTATGTCACAGAACGAAGAATATTCAAAAGGTGGTTCGCAAATTCACCGATATTCTGAAAAGGATTTTCGGCAAACTTTCGACGATTTGGGAGACCCATCAATAGAAGAGATCGATTCTCATATTACTAAATTTGTGGGAAATCCTGAAACAGTCTTACACGAAGTTGTTTCACCAACCGTTCATGTCGATATTCATGTTATCCGACCCACGCCGACCCGAAACTTTTACACTCTTGTTACATCGGGAATGAGTGACAAACCAATGAATTCTCCATTCAAGGGACTCGAATACGCCGAGCTTGTCATTTGTCTGCCGCCTACTTGGGAATTGTCCGAGCAATCGATTTTCGATGAACGGAATTATTGGCCAATCCGGCAACTAAAGTATTTAGCCAGACTTCCTCACGAATTTGATACTTGGATTTGGGCAACGCATACCATACCGAACGGCGATCCTCCAGTTCAGTTTGCAGACAATACGAAAACGACCGGTGTTTTGCTTGCATATCCGCGTTTATTTGGTGAAGAGTTCTGGACATTAAAAATAAATCCAAGCAAGGAAATTCATTTTCTTGGCTTGATGCCAATCTACACTGAGGAAATGAACCTCAAACTCGAACTCGGTGTCGAAGCACTCTACAAGAGATTTACAGAAAATAATATTTGTGAACTACTAAAAATCGACAGGCCAAACTTAGGTTTAATTGAATAGCGTCTCAGAGATTGTTATTTCATCAACTATCTCATGCGATTGGTCTTTCTCACATGCCGAAATGTTGACACGCAAATCCATTAGTCGGACAATTACCTTATGACTGCTACGGTTGAGCTACAACTACCTGAGAGCTTAAAAATAACTGATGCCGAGATAAAAATGATCGTCGCAGCTCGTTTGTTTGACATCGGCGAGCTGTCGTCAGGTCAAGCCGCAAAAATGGCGGGCATTACAAAACGTGAGTTTATCGAATCGGTGGGCAAATACGGTGTTTCGATCTTTCAGTATTCTGCGGAAGAGCTTAAACGCGATCTGGAAAGGCTAAAATGAGCCTTGTTGTTATAGCAGACTCGAGTTCTCTAATGGCCCTCGACAATATCGGCGAGAGTGAAATCCTACAAAGACTGTTTTCTGAAATTACGATCACTCCCGAGGTCGCCCGGGAGTATGGCAGAAAGATCCCAGCTTGGATTCAAATTCTGCCGGCGTCGGGCAATTCAAAAACACGACCAGAGATACGCAACTTGGATCCGGGTGAGGCTAGTTCAATAGCGCTTGCCCTCGACTTAGAAAATCCGCTTCTGATAATAGACGAGAAAAAAGGCAGACGTGTAGCTGAGCGGCTTGAGATCGAGATGATCGGAACGGTCGGCGTTCTCATCAGGGCTAAGAATGCAGGCTTAATCGAGGAACCGCAAACACTTCTATCCCGTCTTGAATCTGTAAACTTTCGGCTGGACGAGAATCTGCGATCGATGCTGACGGACGTTAGCGAACGGAGTTCTTAATACTCTACGACCGATACTTCATAGATGACCTTAAAAAGAAGAGTTGAATGTCTTGACAATTCTGCAATTCTGTGCTATTCTTGCAACATTTCTTGGATTCTAAAAAAAGGTTTAGAATTTTTTTCAAAAATCGTGGGACAGGGCACAATTATGACCGTAACCTTATTATTGACAATATTTACGCTGTCCCACAAGGGGTTGGGACAGCTTGGGACACGCTGGGACAACGGAACGGTGAGGAATAGCAGATAAATTCAATTGCTGCATATAATTACCGCCATTTGCCTGTAGCACAGTGTGACACATTGTGACACAGGTGCATAATTTAAGAATAGGCTGAAACGGCATAAAATGCTCTACGACCAATACTTCATTGACGATCTGAAAAACCGTGCGGACTTAGTGCGAATAATACAGCCGTATGCGCAGGATCTGAAGAAGAAGGGTGCGAATTGGATGGCGTGCTGCCCGTTTCATCAGGAAAAAACGCCTTCGTTCTCAGTCAATCCGTCGAAAGGGTTTTATAAATGCTTCGGCTGCGGCAAAGGCGGCAGCGTTTATAACTTTCTGATGGAAATGGAAGGGCTAAACTTCCCCGAAGCGATAAAACGCGTCGCCGAAATTTCTGGAGTGATGCTGCCCGAGCCGATAGACGATAAAGCTTACGAGGCTAACAAAAAGAAAAAGGTTGAAAAGAAAAAACTCTCCGACGAGATAATCGAGCTAAACAAGATCGCACTCGAATTCTGGGAAACAGAGCTACAGGCCAAAAATGCAAAGGCAAAAGCCGCCCGCGAATATTTAAAAAAACGCGGCATTTCGGACGAAACACAAAAGGCGTTTCACATCGGTTTCTCGCCCGACAAATGGGACGGCTTGCTCAATTTACTCCGTGAAAAAAATATAGATGAAAAATTGATAGAGCAAAGCGGCCTCGTTTCCGTGCATGAGGAAAAAGACAGCATTTATGACCGCTTTCGCGGGCGGATCATGTTCCCTGTTCTCGATGTTAACGGCAATCCGGTCGCATTCGGAGCTCGCGCGATGGGCAAGGACGAGCCGAAATATCTTAACTCGCCCGAAACTGCGGCATACATAAAAGGCGAAAATCTCTACGGGCTTTTTCAATCAAAAGACGACATCCGTAAAAAGAAATTTGCCATCCTTGTCGAAGGCTATCTCGACCTGATCGCGCTATACCAATTCGGGATTACCAACACCGCCGCGAGCCTCGGCACTGCGTTTACGCCGGAACAATCGAAACTCTTGAGTCGTTTTGCCAAGCGTGTCGTCATTAATTACGACGGCGATTCCGCCGGCATCAAAGCCGCTCGGCGGGCAATCGAACATCTGCTGCCGCAGGATTTTGATGTCAAAGTTCTCGTTCTGCCCGACGGCAAAGACCCTGACGATTTTATCCGCGAGAATGGCAAAGACGCCTATGACGAACGCCGCGGCAAGGCCGCCGGTTTCCTGCGGTTTGCTCTCGATGCATCGGTCGCGGGCCGCAATCTCAATAACGCAAAGCAAAAATCCGAAGCCATCGAGGATTTTTTGTCCGTAATTCCGGCCATCCGCAACAACGTTCAGCGCCGCGAGAGTTTTGATCAGTCCATGGCGTTTTTTCATATCGAGGATCGCGGCCTGCAGCGTGAATTGTGGAATTCGCTAAAAAATATCGAACACGGCGTCACGCAGAACATCACGCAAAAAGTGTCGCGTGCCGCCCGTGCCAAAATCACCGTCGCCGAACGCCGTCTGCTCGAACTGCTCGTTTTCGACAGCAATTTGCGAGACATAATCCTGCCGCAGATCGAGCCGAGCGATTATGAGCATCTTTCCACGGCAGAGATATTCATTGCGTTCATAACCGCTCACGAGACGGGGCAGGAGATCAATCCGGAAACGTTGCTCGAACATATCGGCGATGACGAGATTTCGATCGACCTGGCCCATGAGCTTTTGAAAGGAAAGCCGCGCCGGGAAAAAGACGAAGTGATAGACGGTGTGCTGCATCAGGCTGAAAATTGCGTGTTCAGCCTGCGAAATATGGCCATAGCCAACCGTATTATGGAGATCAGCCGCGAGGCGACACTTGCGGAACAGGCAGGCAATGCCGAGCTTTTTAACCAACTTACGTTCGAGCAGCTTGAACTCGAAAAAATCCGTCGTGACTTGCAGCGCCGCCTCATAGAATTGTGATATACTTTTCGGTTTACGCCGCCATGCCCAATTTGAAACAAATTCGGGCCGCAAATCGTTATTAAATATATTGCGAACAACGATTTAGGCAGCAATTTAATCAAAAGCCTTTATACAGAGATATGCCTGATTACGACGAAAAAGAAGACCTGATGGATCGCCTGTTGGCGCTCGGCAAGCGAAAAAAATTCCTAAGCCTCGACGAACTGCATCGTGAGATTCCCGCAAACATGATGTCGGCGGACGAGATCGAGGATGTGCTTGAGCGGCTCGAGGGAGCAAATATTTCGGTTGCGGAAAGCGACGCCCGATTGATCGAGCGTGCCCAGACACTTGCACTTGATGAGGACGAGGAAGAAGACGCGGACGAAGACGATCTCGATCTCGACCTCTCGGCCGGTGTTCTCGACAAATCGAACGACCCCGTTCGCCTCTATTTGCGCGAAATGGGCGTCGTGCCGCTATTGAACCGCGAAGGCGAGGTTGTCATCGCAAAACGCATCGAGCGCGGCCAGATAAAAACGCACAAAGCTATCTCGCGTTCGCCAATCGCCGTTGAACGTCTGCTCAAAATCGGTGAGGATCTTGCCGTGGGCAAGGCCAGCATACGAGAAACCGTGGTGTTTTCAGAGCAGGCCGAAATTTCTATCGAAGAAGACAAGGCCGAGGAGTATCTACGCTGGACGCTCGAGGGCATGGAGAGCATTCGAGGCAATTTTAAGCTCGCCCTAAAAGCCTGGGTCGCGCTGGTCGCCGAACAGAAAAAGTCTGCCGGAAAAAAATCCAAGAGGCTGCGAACCCTGCGTCGAAAAACGGGAAGGCTTCGGCTTGAGATCGCGCAGGAGATCAAAAATCTCAATATCACGGAACGAGCGCGTCAGGTTTTGATCGCGGCGATTCGCAAGGTTGTCGAGGACATCCGCAAAGCCGAACGCACGATCAGCCGCACTCAGGACAAGCTGGATAAGAAACCGGTTGCGGCCGAGAAGAAAGTTTTGAAAGCAAAGATCGCCGAGGCCCGCGCGGTGATAACCGAGATCGAGGAAAAGTATCACCTGCCGTCCGTTGAGATCAAGCGTTCTTATCAAACGATCAGCGTCGGCGAATTTGATACGAACAAGGCAAAGCGCGAACTGGTCGAAGCCAACCTTCGCCTCGTCGTTTCGATCGCCAAGAAATACACCAATCGCGGGCTGCAATTCCTCGACCTCATTCAGGAAGGCAACATCGGTTTGATGAAGGCCGTTGATAAATTCGAATGGCGTCGCGGCTACAAATTCTCGACATACGCAACGTGGTGGATTCGCCAGGCGATCACCCGCGCCATCGCCGACCAGGCCCGCACG
>JAYVFJ010000390.1:0-2289 GCA_043773225.1 Chloracidobacterium sp. | reverse complement strand
GACATTCGCATTTTGTGGGAGCTTAATCGTTTCGGCCATGCGGTCACGCTGGCTTTAGCCTTTGCCATTACCGACGACGAAAACTATGCCGAAACATTTTTCACTCAAATAGAAATCTGGATGCAGCAAAACCCTTACGCTCGCGGAGCCAATTGGAACTGCGCGATGGAAGTTGCCCTGCGAGCGGTCAATCTGCTTGCAGCGTTCGACATATTTCGACATTCAAAATCGTGCACTGAAAAAAGGCTCGCTCTCATTCTGAAGATTTTCGATCAGCACGGCAGATTTATTTTCGACAACAACGAATTTTCATACATCGCCACAAGCAATCATTATTTATCCGACGTCGTGGGTTTGATCTGGATCGGGACGCTTTTGCCGGAATTGGAGCAAGCCGCTGAATGGAAAAAATTTGGCCTCGCCGAGATGCTGCGCGAAATGGACAAACAGATATTGTCCGACGGCGCCGATTTCGAGGCCTCGACCGGTTATCACAAATTTGTGACGGAATTATTTTTGTATTCTTTTCTGCTTGCAAAAAAAAATGGCGATCTAATACCGCAAAAACATTGGAACAAACTTCGCCAAATGCTTGATTACATTGATGCAATCACGCGGCCCGACGGACGAGTTCCGCTGATCGGCGACGCCGACGGATCGCATATCGTTCCCATTATAAAACGCGACGCCGACGATCAGGCGTATCTCGTCGCGCTCGGAGCCGTTGTTTTCAACGAGCCAAAATTTAAGCAGCAAACCAAATCGACGCCGGAAATTCTCTGGCTTTTGGGCAAAGCCGGCTTAAATACTTTTGAGTCGCTGCGGCCCGCTAACTCATCACAAATCTCGACGGCATTTCCCGACGCCGGTGCCTATGTCATGCGGGATAGTGATTTGTATCTGCATTTCAACGCCAGCGACTGCGGCGTCCACGGGCGAGGTTCGCACGGCCACAACGATGCACTCAGCATCGAAGTTTCAGCTTTTGGCCGGCCGTTTATCGTCGATCCGGGCAGTTTTGTTTACAACCTCGACCGCAAGGCGCGACACGCATTTCGTTCGACGGCATATCATTCGACCGTGATGGTTGACGACGAGGAGCAAAGCGAGACGAATGCCGATCTTCCCTTTATAATTGGCAACGAAGCGCGTCCTGTCGTCGTTGACTGGCAAACCTCGCCTGAACGCGACCGCGTTTCAGCAGAACACTTTGGCTATTCGCGATTGAAACATCCGATAATCCATCGCCGCACCATTGAGTTCAATAAAACTGAAAAAAACTGGCTTATCGAAGACAAATTGACGGGCACGGGTCGTCATAAATTTAGCTTTTCATTTCATCTTGCGCCGGGCATCGAGGTAAACGACATAGACCAAACGGCCGTCAGGCTCAGCGATATTGATGAACGATCTTTGTATATACGCGCAATTGGAATCGACGGCGGACACGAAGTCGTTTCTGCTTTCGCTTCGCGTAATTATGGCCACAGAGAAAAATCGTTGATCCTTAAATGGGAGATCGTCGCTGCTGCACCTTTTACTGCTCGATTTCTTATTGCAGAGTCAGATAGAATGACTTGAATCCGGCTGGGAGCTGGCAGCTGGCGGCTAGTAGCTAAAATAAAACCCAGCATTCTAAAACGGCGAAAAGTTTGGATTCTAGCTGCTGGCTACTAGCTGCCAGCCGCTAGCTGGAAAAAACTTATATTTACTAAATTTTCAAACAACTCTTTAAAACTATTAACTAAAGGAATTGTTTACAATATTTATAGCCAATATGTGCGGAATTGTCGGAATTTGGGAATATGGAGCCAGCGAGGGTCGCATAGAGCTGCCGCTTGTCGAGGCCATGCGCGATACGATGCCGCATCGCGGGCCCGACGACGCGGGCGCGCATATTTTCGATAACGGAAAAGGAGGTTTTGGTTTTCGGCGGTTGTCAATCATAGATCTCTCTGCCGCCGGTCATCAGCCGATGCGCGGCTGCGAAAACCGCAATGTCTGGCTAGTATTCAACGGCGAAATTTATAATCACGCCGAGCTTCGCCCCGAGCTCGAAAAACGCGGCCATGTGTATGTCTCAAAGACAGATTCCGAAACGATCATCCATCTTTACGAGGAACGCGGCATTGATTTTGTCCACGAGATCGAAGGCGATTTTGGCATCGCTTTGTGGGACGAACAAAGAGAGGAACTCTCACTCTACCGCGACCGCATGGGCGTCAAGCCGTTGTATTATTACATCAAAGATGGCCGCATTATCTTTGCTTCCGAGATCAAGGCAATTCT
>JAYVFJ010000389.1:0-4305 GCA_043773225.1 Chloracidobacterium sp. | reverse complement strand
TTTATCCGTCGGCATTGCTCAAGGTGCTTACGAAGCCGCAGTAAAATACGCAAAAGAACGTCAGCAATTCGGCAAGCCTATCGCCGAATTTCAGGCGATCCAGTTCAAGCTCGCTGACATGGCGACGCAGATCGAATGCGCACGGCTGTTGACCTTGCAAGCCGCCGCGACAAAAGACGCCGGAAAATCTGTAACGCAAAAGTCTGCAATGGCAAAGCTCTACGCTTCCGAGGCTGCCGTTCGCGTCTCCGAGGAAAGCGTCCAGATCCACGGCGGCTACGGCTATACAAAAGATTACCCGGCAGAAAAATACTGGCGCGACTCAAAACTCTGCACCATCGGTGAAGGCACATCCGAAATACAACGGCTCGTGATTGCAAAATCTTTGCTCAAGGCTTGAGTGTTGAGATAATATAGAGATGTTCGTTCGTATTTTGAAAAAATTCCGAGATTGCGTGCTAGACGGACATTTGGTTGTAACTCAACATGCTTTTGAGGAAATGATAGATGATAATCTTTTTCAAACGGATGTTGAAAATTGTATTTTGTTCGGTGAAATCGTAGAGCGTCAACGCGATATGGAGTGGGACGAATGGAAATATATCATTCTTGGTCAAACAGTTGACGGTAAAGCGATTGAGGTTGTTCTGAAGTCGGGAAAAAGCGGAAATGCGGTTGTTATCACAACGTATGTTTTATGAATCAAAGTAATACCGAATTTTTAATTTGCGATATTTGCGGGAAACAAAAAGCGCGTCTCGTCAAGCGCCCTCAGGTGTTTGGACGCGGAAAGGATATGCTGTTGGTTGATAATGTCCCGGTCATTGCCTGCAAAAATTGTGGCGAAAGCTACATGACGAGTACAACAATGCACACGCTTGACAGTATCCGCTCCAGGCAACAAGGAAAAGAATCTAAAAGAAAAATTGGGGTCGCCGAGTTTGCATAATGTCATCTACAACTTTTTATACGGTAGAATCGATATTAGCTTTGACACGGCAAACAATTCTACTTAAAATTTGTGTGCAGCTTGTTGCATTACTGCAACGACATGTTATAATGGCATTCTAAGTTCGAAAACTAAAACAGGAGTAAAATTATGAGTTCAAGTACCGCAACGAGTTCCGGCCGCATCGCATCGGCCTTTTTAGCAGAATTAGAGAACGAAGCAAAAGTTACGCGCACGTGTCTCGAACGAGTGCCTGCCGATAAGTTCGACTGGCAGCCGCATGAAAAATCAATGACATTTGGACGGCTCGCTGTTCATTGTGCCGAGATGTTCGGCTGGACAAAAGAGACGCTGAAAAGCGATGTCCTCGATTTTGCAAATTTCGATTTCAAACCCTTTGAGCCAAAATCGAGCGAAGATCTGCTCGCTTTCTTTGACGAGCATATCGCCGTGGCAAAAAGTATTTTAGCTGAGACGTCCGACGAGACATTTTTCACAGACTGGACGATGCGTAACGGCGAACAGGTCTATTTCACAATGCCAAAAGTCGCGGTCATGCGTTCGTTCGTGATGAATCACATCATCCATCACCGCGGCCAGCTTTCCGTTTACCTGCGGCTCAACGACATCCCCGTCCCGTCAATCTACGGCCCGTCAGCCGATGAAGGACAGATGTAGAAAAGTGAAAAAGTGGAAATGGGAAAAAGTGAAAAGGCGGGCCGAGTGGCTCGCTTTTTGGTTTCGCTCGAAAGAATGAGAAAATAAAGCCTTTAGATGTCGGACACGCAATTGATCTCAAAAGTTTTGGCGGGTGAGCATCGTTCGATCGCTCGCGCGATCACGCTCATTGAGAATGGTGGTGACGGGGCGGCTGAGTTGATGAAAGCCGTCTTTCCAAAAACCGGAAAGGCTACGGTCATCGGCATTACAGGCTCTCCCGGCGCGGGCAAATCGTCACTTGTTGATAAATTAGCTCTGTTTTATAAAAACGCCAGAGATAAAGTCGGAATCATTTGCGTCGATCCGTCGAGTCCGTTTTCGGGTGGAGCGATACTCGGCGACCGTATTCGGATGGCGACGCTCGGGCTGGATAAGAATGTGTTTATCCGTTCAATGGCGACACGCGGCAATCTCGGCGGCCTTGCTCGATCAACTGTAGATTGCGTGGCGATTCTGGACGCGGCAGGCTTTGACAAGATTATTGTCGAAACCGTAGGAGTCGGCCAGGACGAGGTAGAAATCGTAAAGACAGCAGATGTCTCGGTTGTTGTGCTCGTGCCCGGTATGGGTGACGACATTCAGGCGATAAAGGCCGGAATCATGGAAATCGGCGATGTTTTTGTCATCAACAAAGCCGACCGTGAAGGCGTTCTGCGCACCCAAAAGGAACTTGAAGCGCTGCTCGGCCTCGCGCATCGTCCCGATATGTGGAATCCGCCAATCGTCAAAACCATCGCCACCGAAAGCAAAGGCATCGAAGACCTTTCAACGGCCATCAAAGCCTATTACAATTTCCAAACCGGCGGTTCCGGAAGCAAGGAACGGCGACAAGCCATTGCCCGTTGGCGTTTGCTGGAGCTTTTGCAAGAAAGGCTTTTATCCGATCTTTTGAGCCTCAATGGAACCAGCGAAAGGCTTGACAAACTTGCATCGGATATTGCAGATAAGAAAAAAGACCCCTACACGGCAGTCGAGGAGTTGGTGGCCGAAAAAAAACGCTGGGACAGTGGGACAGCAGGCAAAAACATGATATAAAGCTAGTGTTTTCAATCATTTAGCCTGTCCCATATCGTTTTGGGACACGTGGGACACTCGGGACAGCGGATTAAACAGCCATAAGTCTAATTTGAACATACAGTTAGCAGCAATTATGAAGATCAACCATCTTGGAATCGCGACAAAAGGCATTGACGAAGCGCTCAAATTCTGGGGAGACGCTCTCGGCCTCGAAAATGTTCACACTGAGGTCGTCGAGGAACAAAAAGTCCGTGTTGCGATGCTGCCGATAGGCGAGAGCCGCATTGAATTATTAGAACCAACCAGCGACGATTCGCCGATCAGCAAGTTTTTAGAGAAACGCGGCGGCGGGATTCATCATATAGCCGTTGAGGTTGATGATATTGAATCGGCGTTGGCAAGGCTAAAAGAGCAAGGAATGCGGCTGATAGACGAATCGCCGCGTGTCGGAGCCGAAGGCTGCCGCGTCGCTTTTGTCCATCCGTCGGCGGCAAACGGCGTTCTTCTCGAACTTGTCGAAACAATAAAATAGTATCTTTCGTTAGTTGAAACAGGAGCTTTTTGATACTATATAGAGTTTGCATTTATTAGATTTCGTAAGTGAGGAATTGAGAACTTGAGCAATTTAACAAAAGGACTAATTTTGGTGGTCGTTATACTGGCGATCGGCGCCGGGCTTGTGGTTTGGAAAAAGAAGGTCGGCGGCCAGTCGAGCGAATCTTTTAACGAGATCACCCGCCCCGAGATCGAAGCGCTTCTGGCAGACGTGGCCAAGAACAACCCGATGGTTTTGAAGCGTCTCGCGTCTGATCCGAAAATGAAAAAGGACCAGATCGACAATCTCAAGCAATTGCTTGCGTTTGCGAGCCAGGCACAGCGCGAGGGCCTATCTGCCGACCCCATACATCGTCAGGAACTAGCCAACATCAAAGCCGAGATTCTGGCGGTCAACTACGACCGCGAGATGAATCAGGACAAAGGCCCCATGCCGCCGTTCGGCTTTATCACCGAGGACATGATCAACGCCTTTTGGGCCGATGAAAGCACGCCCACAAGCGGAACCGGCTGGTTCAGCGGCATGATGGAAAAGATCGGCCTAGGCGCTCCCGAAGAACAAAGATCGCACGAAGCCGAATTTGCCGATTTTCTGGAGACAAAGATCGCAGTTCTCAGGGCAAGCAGCCCCGAGATGAAGGACCGCGAGATTAGCGACGAAGAGAGAAAACAGGCCCGCGACATTTTTGCCAAAACACGCATATACGGCGCCGAGTATCGGCAAAAAATGAGTGCGGGCGAATTGCCGCCTCAATTTGTCATCAAAGCCAATCTGCAGGTAAAGCTGCAGCAGGCACAGTATCTCGCCAAGCTTTATTCCGACAACAGAGCCAAAAACGATACCAACAAGGTTACTGACGAAGACGTCGCAAAATACATCTCTGAGCACCCCGAGCTCGACCCGGCGGAAAAACGCAAAAAGCGCAAGAGATACTTGATCGAGCCAAGGCGGGCGAGGATTTTGTTGCTCTTGCCAACGAATTTACGCAGGATCCCGGAAATAAGGGGCCTGACGGAACGATGCAGGGCGGCATTTACAAGGATGTTCCGAAAGGAAGAATGTT
>JAYVFJ010000388.1:0-4991 GCA_043773225.1 Chloracidobacterium sp. | reverse complement strand
ACAGGGCATACCAAATGCCCGCGTCACATTGACGGACACAGCCGGCGAAACCCGCTCGATCATGTCGAACAGCTTCGGAGTTTACCGTTTCGGCGGACTGCAGGTCGGACATACCTACACCATCAGTGTAGAGTCCAAACAGCTTGCATTCACGCCGCTGACGGTCAGCGTTACCAACGAGACTGTTAACGTTGACTTGATCGCCAATTAGGATTTTAGCCGCAGATAAACGCAGACAACGCAGTGTCATCTGCGTTTATCTGCGGCAAAATTTTCTTAAAAATGCGAGGCCGTCTGAAAACTTAATTTTCAGACGGCCTCTTTTAATTTTTTTCGATGCTAATCTAATGAATGTAGTAAGACGGAATGGGTTTGTCCGAGCTTATGCCAAATTGGTTTGCGGAAAACGATCCGTCAGAGCTATTTAGGCGATACCATGTGCCGTCTGACGGACGGTAAACTGAAATGTCCGTCTTGCCGTCGCCGTCGTAATCGGCGGGCGTCGGAATGTCGGTTGGCAACCCGAACAATGTTGCGCCGGTCCAGCCGTCTGATCGCCGAATATACCACGTTCCGTTTGATGGTCGCCAAACCGCAATGTCGGCATTTCCGTCGCCGTCAAAATCGCCCATCACCGGCTTATCGCCGAACGTGCCGTATTGAATTCCATAGAGTGAACTTGTGCGGCTGTTGATTCGATACCAGGTGCCGTTCGACGGACGGAACACATTGACATCGGCCTTGCCGTCGCCGTCAAAATCGCCGGGTATGGGAACATCGCCGTTCGACCCATAGTGAAATGCCGCAAAAGCGTTGTTGCTGCTCAAGATCTGATACCAATATCCGGTTGAAGGACGAAAAACTGCTATGTCGGCCTTGCCGTCGCCGTCGAAATCGGCGGGAACAGGCACATCATTATTAAGCCCAAACACAATGGCACGAAACGTGTTTGTCGAACTGTCGAGCCGATACCAAATGCCCTCGCGAAAAACCGCAACATCTGATTTTCCATCGCCGTCGTAATCTGCCGCGACAGCTTTGTCGCCGTTTAGCCCGAATTGCGTTCCGGCAAATCCCGCGGTGCTTTGATTTAAATACCATGTGCCGCTCGACGGCCTAAATACCGCAATATCGGCTTTGCTGTCGCCGTCAAAATCAAAACCGCAGCCGGCCACCGGCGATAAACACGAACCGTTCGCTCCGGTGTATGTCGATATCTCGTTTTGCGAATAGGTGCAAAACGAAAGCAGCGTCGCGGCGGTCAACTGAATATTCATCAGCGAATTTGGACAGCCCTGCGCGGCTCCAACGTGATTTGCCCCGACGTTGTGCCCGATCTCGTGGGCCGTCAGCAAAAATTTGGCCGGCGCCCAAACGACTCGGCCGCTCACGCCGTAGGCAAAGTTGGGATTAGCGCAAATTACGCCGGTGTATGCCCAGCCTTGCGCCAAAACGTTAAATTTGGCTGAGAACAGGTGAGCAGTGTCGCGCGGGGTTGTCGAAAATGGAAAATTGGTATTCCAATAACTTCGGAAATTTTGCATCGTCCCGTCAATGTTCGCGCCCGCGAACGGGTCGGCGGTTGACCAAGTGTGCTGAAAAACGACGCTGATCGAAAGGCCAAGCTCGTTCTCATAAACGCCCTCGACCATGTTCAAAATGCTGAGTATCTCGCTGTTCGCCGCCGCCGCTCCGCCGAGCGCATTTACATATTCGAGATCGGCCTCGGTGGCCAGTTCGATGCGTTTTAGCGACTGTGGTGTCTCGGCGATCAGTTCTTTGCCAACACTGATCTTTTCTTCGAGCGACGAGCCGCACCTTAAATTATCGCGGTCAATAAAATCTTCGGCACGATAAACTACAAATTCGTCACTCGTTGCAAATTGCGAATATTTGTCCGCCGGCTCGATAAAATATCTTTCGCCCCGCGAAGTGAAATAGCCTTCGATACGCGAACCGTCGATCGTCAGCCGCACAACGGAATTTTCTTCGCCGTTAACTTTGCCTTTGTATGTATGCGCGGGCGCTGGGTCGAGCAGGTTTTCGCCGAGCGTGTTCCTGTCCTGCGCCTTGTAAGAAGTGCTACGAAGGTCGTGCGGCGTGACGGCAAGTTTGATCTCACGGCCATCTGTTCTGAATGATATTTTTTGAAGATCCTGCGATACGTTTAAGCGCACGACATCGGCCTTGCGAAATGAATTTGCGAGCGCCTCAGATAGACGATGATCCTGCGCAAATCCGGAATCCGCAAGAAACAAAAATAGAAAGACCGGAAATATCCTTTGCCAGATACGCATTCTGCCCATTATCGAAAAACCTTCCAGGAAAAGCTAATATAATGAAAAGTTTTGGGCCTTGTCGGTGGAAACTAAACCCTTGCTGTTTATAAATGTATAACATTGTTATGATTTCGTAAAGAAAAATCTGCGATCCTTTATGCCTAAGTCCTTCATTTTGATCGGAAAACTGTGGAAATGGATGCCAAAAAGGGTTAGGCGTTGGCTTACGCGGCGTTTTCAAACGAGCTTTACCGTCTCCGCCGCAGGAGTTATCACGAACGAACGCGGCGAGGTCTTACTTTTAAATCACGTGCTGAGGCCCGTCTCCGGCTGGGGATTGCCGGGTGGTTTTTTGGATGCCGGCGAGCAGCCGGAAGCAGCGTTTCGTCGTGAATTAAGAGAAGAAACAGGCATCGAATTAAGCGATGTGACTCATGTGCTAACAAGAACTCTTCACCGGCATATCGAGATCATTTTTGCAGCCAAGACAATCGGCGAACCGGTTGTCAAAAGTCGTGAGATCATTGAACTCGGCTGGTTCGATCTCGAAAATATGCCGCCGGGGATGAGCATTGACCAGAAATTTTTGATCTTAAAAATATTGCGGCCGTCGGAGTCCAAAAAAGGGAATGGCTAATTGGAAACGTCCGACCTGGGGCGGTATAATCTTACGAATTGGAGAAGGAGAATATAAATGGTTAACCTCATTCCGCCGCCTGAAAAGGTAATGGACATACTTGCTACAACCGGCGCTTACCGACAGGGACATTTTGTTTACCCGAACGGCAAACACGCCTCGCATTACTTCCAGATGCCGCTCGCGTTTCGATATTACGACAACGCCCGCATTTTATCAGTCGGGCTAAGCCGCATGTTCAGGATGGAAAAGTCGATCTCAAAATGCCTGCCCGATGTTTCCATAATAAGCCCGAGCCCGGGCGGTATCATGGTTGCATTCGGCGTACGCGAAGCTCTCAGCGCCAAGCAGATCTATTGGGCGGAAATGGAGGACGGCAAACGGCAGTTTCGCCAATATGTCAATAAAGGCGACGTTTTCCCGGCCATCATAGTGGATGACATCAACCGTTCGGGCAAGGCCATCAGCGAAACGATGGAGCTGGTCAAAGACATCGGTGCCGAGGTGATCGGCATCGGAACGATCGCTGCATTTGAAGACGCTCCGCAGATATTCGACGGCATACACGCTAAATCTTTACTGAAGTTTGACGTCAATTTTTACGGGACCGACGATGAGTGGAAAGCGACCCACGGTGATTCGACAGCAGCCGTTGAGACAGTCCGGTTTTGAAATACGATTTTTTCCTATGATAATATTTACCAGCGGCCATGTAGCTTAAAGGTAAAGCAACTGACTGTTAATTAGTAAGATGCGGGTTCGACCCCCGTCATGGCCGCCTTTAGCTATTGACATATTAATTCTACTGCGCTATGTTTCAAGTAACAGTCAGCTCTCATCCGAAAGGGTGAGCCGCATCTTACAAAGATTAGGCCCGTGAAAACCGGGTCTTTTCTTTTTTTAATACTGCTTTCTAAATAGCGTGTCGATTTGCCAAGGCGCGATCCATTGTCACTTCGTCAACGAACTCAAGATCTGAACCGACCGGCATGCCCATTGCGATCCGCGTGACTGATACACCCAACGGCTTCAACAGGCGGGCGAGGTAATTTGCTGTTGCCTCGCCCTCGGTTGTTGGGTTGGTGGCGACGATTATTTCCTTTATCTCTACGCCGTCGTTATTCTCGGGCTGCAAACGCGGCAATAAATTAACGATCATCAATTCATCCGGCCCGATGCCGCGCATCGGTGAAAGTGTGCCGTGAAGAATGTGATAAAGCCCACGGAAAGAGCGCGTCTTTTCGACCGCAACAAGATTATACGGCTCCTCGACAACGCAGATTATCGAACGGTCACGTTTCGGGTTTGAACAATAAAGGCAGGGGTTTACGTCGGTGAGATTGTTGCAGACGGAGCAAAAAACGATCTTCTCTTTAACCTCGCGCAGCGCGTCGGCAAAATTCTCAACCTCGGCCAGCGGCCTGCGCAATACATAAAAAGCCAGCCGCTGAGCCGACTTTTGCCCGATGCCGGGCAGGCGTTTGAATTCGTCGATCAGCTTGGCGACAGGTTCTGAATAATCCAACATTAATATTGTTATTTAAACGGGATGGACAGGATAAGCAGGATAAATCTTGTCCATCCTGTCTATCCTGTTTGAATTCCCTACATCAAACCAGGAGGCAGCATTCCGCCGAGTTTGCCTTTTAGTGATTCTTCGACCTTGCGGCGGGCTTCGTTGAGTGCCGCGACGGTCAGATCCTGGATCATTTCGACATCGCCGTCCTTGATCAAATCGGGCGAGATTACGAGGCTTACAACCTCAAAATCGCCGCGCATTTTCACGGTCACGGCACCGCCGCCGGCTGCCGCTTCGACGGTCATTTCCTTCATCTCGCGGCACATCTGCTCCTGCATCTGCTGTGCCTGCCGCATCATCGATTCCATATCCAATCCACCGGGTAATTTCATGCCTTTTTGATCCTCGAATTTAAATAATTATGACAAAAATAAAGTTAAGTATATCATCCGTGTCTGAAAAAGTCGTCGGCCATGCTGCACAAGCCCGCACGTTAGTAAGGGCGATACATGCAATGTTGAATGTTTCGCCCTTACTAACGTGCGGGCTTGTGCAC
>JAYVFJ010000387.1:0-5422 GCA_043773225.1 Chloracidobacterium sp. | reverse complement strand
ATGTTAGTAATGTTAAACAAAGCAAAAAAATGTTGCTCAATCTGTGAAATATTGCTAGTATTGTAAATGAAGGTAGTGAGAGGCAATCATCTCACATGCCGTCACCAGATCGACCCGCTGCTCGGCAGTTGATCTTGCCGAATTTCTTTCTACCTAAAAAATTTCGCAAATCTAGTTTTTGATTTCGAATCCCAAATGGCGCTTTTAGGCGCATCTAGTCCGAACTGTCTGCGGTGGCTCGCGGAATCTTAATAGGTAAGACGGACTTACTCAGGACAACTCGCAAACGGAAAGGCCGAAATATGACACAACTCAAAACAAAGGAACGCCTGCCCAGATCGCCCCAGCATAGACACATAAAAGTCGGTAATTGGAATGACAGCCTGAAGATTTCCGATGTAAATCAGATATGGATCGAGCTGCACCGCATCGTTTCGTCTCACCCTTTGGTGAGGGCGTCGAAGCGGGCCGGTTTCCTTGTCGAAGAAGGCAAACATAACGCATACACCGATCTGACGCAGGAGCTGTTTGTTGCCCTGCTTTCAAAAGACCGTTTTCAGCATTATATCGACACCGAGATGTCGGACTCAGAGATCGAGGCCGAGATAAGCCAGATCGAGTTGACCAACATGCTGACGGCGGAGCTTCGCAAACGCTATCCGGAAAGCTACCGTCTCGCCCGCCGCGTTTCGACGCTGATCCAGTCGAGTGCCGCATTTAAACGATTTGATAATGTTGACCATCCTGAGATTCACAGGCGGCTTGCGGACCGGCTTTACGGCCTTGCGGACTGGACATATAAGAAATCTCGACGCGACGTTCAGGAAATGGACGAGCGTGTAAAAGCTGTCTCGTTCCTCGGACGCGACACGCGAATGGTCGGCTGCACCGGCGACGCACAGATCGTTATCAGCAATCCAGAGCTTGAGAAATTGATAATTCGCGTTTTTAAGGCGATCGATTCGCCTGTTGATGTTCGCTCGCTTCGTTCGTTTGTGATGTCGCGTTTGCCTATCATGGACATACACCTCGTCCCGGTCGGAAGCGGCACGGACAGCGACGACGACGACAGGATGCCGTTTGAATTTAAGGACACACGCGAGACGCCCGAAGAAGATCTGCTTCGCAATGAAGCCGAGCAAGCGGCGGCGGGATTTGTCGATAATTTCTTAAAAACTTTGAACAAAGCTGTCCGCGGCAAGTCAAAACAGTATGACCGGATGATCAACGTGCTGTGGCACTGCTATTTGATTTCCGATGGCGGGACGCAGCTTGAAGTTGCAGAGATGCTCGGCGTGTCCGATTCGCTGGTTTCGGATTATCGCAAACGCATAGAGGCCAATCTGCAGCAGCTTTCCTTTAGCGGCGTAAACGAAGCGAGGCAGTTTGAAAAAGCCCTCAAGCGACAAGTGCGCGGTATGATCACGATGGAACGGGAAGAGGTTGCGGCATAGCGACGAAAATAGAAAGGCGTATGAAATTTAGCGCGACCAATGTCCATCGAACGTCCAAAAGAGAAGGATCACAAGCCGCTGTCAATGCCGCCTAAGGCCGGCGGCAAGCCTGCAAAAGACCAGCCGTCGCTGCGTCCATCAGGAGCGGCAAACGACACCACTGTCTCAGAGCCAAAAAATCTAATAAACCACAGTTTTACTTACGGGGAATCACTCGATCCGGGCGAGCCGCCTTCAAAAACGGAAGGTGAGCAAAGAGCGGATTCTGAGCGCTCATATGCCGTTGAAAAAGTTTTGGCCGAGCCTTTCGGCACTGTTTTGAATACACAGGCAGACAACAAAAAGGCCAAAAAAATAAAAAAGGACGAAAAGGATCGCCAGATGCTGAGCGACGAGCGATGGCTTGTCAGAAACGGGCATCTTTTTACGTATTTCGGGCTTTATCTTTTTTCGATACTTGTTCTGTTTCGGCCATACGAGATCATTCCGGGTTTAGGATTTTTGTCGGCGACCGCGTTTTATTTTGCGATAGCGACGCTGGCGATATATGTTCCCAGCCAGCTTGCGATCGAGGGTAATCTGACGATGCTTTCGACCGAGGTGAAGGCGATATTGGCAATGACGCTCATCGCTCTCGTGACGATGCCGATAGCAAAGGACCCGACGCTTGCCTGGAATGTATTCAACGATCCCTACATAAAAGCTGTCGTTATTTTTATTGTGCTGGTCAATGTCGTCCGAACGCGAAAGCGGCTGATGGGCATGCTTTGGCTGTCATTCGGCATAGCCGTCTATTTGAGTTTTTCCGCGGTCGATCTCTATATGAGAGGCCAGTTCGCGGTTGAAGAATACCGTATCAAGGTTGATGTCGGCGGCATGTTTGGCAATCCCAACGAAATGGCGATGCACTTTGTGATGATGACGCCGCTTGTAATAACGCTCGGCATAGCGGCCAAAAGCAAGCTCATGCGTTTTGTTTACATTGCGATGGCCGTGCTTTTTGTTGCAGCAAATATGGTCACCTATTCACGCGGAGGTTTTCTCGGCCTGATCGTCAGCAGCGCTTTTCTTGCCTGGAAACTCGGCCGCAAATACCGCCTGAACGTCACGATCGCATCTATTGTCATTGGCGGCATCGTTATCCTCGCGGCGCCGGGCAATTACGGGCTGCGAATGTTGTCCATATTTATTCCGGGGCTTGATACCGTTGGTTCGAGCGATCAGCGCCGCGAGCTGCTCGAGCGCTCGCTGCTTGTAACGGCGCGAAATCCGTGGGGCATCGGCATCGGCAATTTTCCGATCGTCGGCATCAGAAACCTGCAATCTCATAACGCATTTACGCAAGTTTCGGCGGAACTTGGGATTCTTGGCCTTATTGCGTATCTAGTATTTATGATCAGTCCGTTCCGCAAGCTGAGCGCGATCGAGCGCTCGCTGTTTGATAGAGACAGGCTCGACTGGTTTTATTACCTTGCCATCGGGCTGCAGGCGGGCATAATTGGTTATATGGTGTCGAGCTTTTTTGCATCGGTGGCGTATAACTGGTTTATTTATTACCTTATCGCGTATGCCGTTGCGTTTAGGAGAATTTACAGGATCGAAAACGGAGCACAGGAGGAAGTGAAAACACAGCCGTCGTTTGAACGACTGGCCGAGGCCACATGACATCGACACTGGAACAGATTTTTTTCTGGTCGTGCGTGACCTTGTTGACGTATGTTTACGTCGGCTACCCTCTGCTCGTGTATTTGGCGAGCATGTTGTTTCCTAAAACTATTAACCGCGCCAATATCGAACCGCGCGTGACTGTTCTCATCACCGCCTTTAACGAAGAAGCCGCCATTCGTGAAAAGCTGGAAAACACCTTGAAGATCGATTATCCGGCGGATCTGCTCGAAATTCTTGTTGCGTCCGACGGCTCGACCGACCGAACGGACGAAATCGTAGGCGAGTTTGCGACGCGCGGCGTCAGATTGTTTCGCCAGGAGGGCCGCGTCGGAAAGACCACGACGCAGAACAATGCGGTCGAGCGGGCGACAGGCGAGATCATTTTGTTTTCTGACGCGACGACCGCCTATCGCGCTGATGTGTTCACGCATTTGCTGCCGAGTTTTGCCGACGAAAGCGTCGGCTGCGTCGCCGGCCGTCTGATCTACGTTGACGATGACGGCACAAATGTCGGCAAAGGCGCCCGCAGTTATTGGAATTACGAGACGTTCATCAAGATCGCCGAGAGCCGCGTTTGCTCGCTGATCGGGGCGTCTGGTTGTCTTTATGCCGTCAGAAAATCGGCATACGAGCCGATGTATGCCGAAGCTTGTTCCGATTTTCTGATCTGCACGAGCATTTACCGAAAAGGGCTGCGAAGCGTATTTGCTCCCGAGGCAGTTTGCTTCGAACAAACAAATCGGAGCGCGTCGGACGAAATGCGCATGAGAGTTCGCGTTATTTCGCAGACGTTTACCGACCTCTGGCGAAACCGCGATATGCTAAATCCGTTTAAGAGCGGCTTTTTTGCCATCGAGCTGATCTCGCACAAAGTGCTGCGATATGCTGTGCCGTTCATACTCTTTGGGTTTTTTCTTACAAGCATATTGCTGGCAAGCTCGTCAGCGTTCTATGAGTCGGCTCTCATCTTTCATGTAGTGTTTTACTCGCTTGCATTCATCGGATGGCTGCTTGAACGAGACGGAAAACGCCTCAGTTTTCTGGCGATGCCGCTCTATTTTGTCCTTGCCAATCTGGCCGCAGTCGTTGCATTTTACAAATTCCTTCGCGGCGAAACTTACGCCAAATGGGAGCCGATCCGTCAATCCCGTTAAATATTCATGCAGGAAAACAGGCGCCAAAACAAATTTATCAGCATTGAAACGGGACGCAATGTTTCTGTAGCTACACCGAAAATTTCCGTAGTGATACCGGCGTATAACTCGGCAGAATTTATTTGTGAGACACTCGATTCGGCCATCGGGCAAAGGTATCGCGAGCACGAGATAATTGTCGTCAACGACGGTTCGCCTGACACCGAAGCATTTGAGCGGGCGATACGCTCGCGGCTCGATGATATTGTTTACATTAAGCAGCGAAATGCCGGTGCGGCCATTGCCCGCAATACGGCGATCGAGCATGCGAGGGGCGAGATAATTGCCTTTCTCGACTCCGACGACATTTGGCTGCCCGATTTTCTGACGTCTCAACTTGTCTTCCTCGAACGCCACGGCTACGACATGGTTTATTGCGATGCCGTGCTTTTCGGCATGCAGACGGCTTATCGGCGGACGTTTATGGAGACCGCTCCGTCTGCCGGTGAAGCGAATTTTGAAAGCATTCTCGATTTTAGCTGCAACGTCATTACCTCAGGAACGGTTGCCCGAAAGCAAACGATCATCGCCGCCGGGATGTTTGAGAAAGAAAGCGTGCGGGCACACGATTTCATCCTCTGGCTGCGCATGGCGAAGAACGGCGCGAAGATCGGCTATCAAAGAAAGCAGCTTCTCAAATACCGCGAGCGTTTGGACAGCCTTTCGGGCGATTCGATCAGCCGCGTGATGCGCGAGCACGATGCCTTTGAACGCGTGGCCCTCAACTTTGATCTGACTGTCGCGCAGAAGGCGATCGTCGAAAAACAACTGGCCGACCTCGAAGCCAATCTCGCTGTCGAAAAGGGAAAAGTGTTTCTGCTTGATGGTGATTTCCGAGAAGCCGAAGCCGCCTTCCGCACCGCTAACAGCCACCGCAAGTCGCTAAAACTGGCCGTCGTCTCTCTGCTAACCCGCATCGCTCCGGAAATGCTCTTGAAATATTACCGCTCGCGGCGCACCG
Organism: Chloracidobacterium sp.; assembly: GCA_043773225.1. Lineage (GTDB taxonomy): Bacteria > Acidobacteriota > Blastocatellia > Pyrinomonadales > Pyrinomonadaceae > OLB17. Next base: position 146 of record JAYVFJ010000387.1, on the reverse strand, counting down.
CCGAGATCGCATTCATACCGCAAAAAGTAAACCGGAGCTTCTGGGGCTGGTTCTAATGTGTTGAGGCAGCTTATTTGACCCGCCAGGGAGGGTTTTTGCGATTCTCGCCGGCATTGAAGAGGCAGATCTTGTTGCCGTTCGGGTCT
>JAYVFJ010000386.1:0-8728 GCA_043773225.1 Chloracidobacterium sp. | reverse complement strand
GAAATCCGTATGACTGCTTTCAGGCAATGCGATACGGATGGAATTCGAATACGCCGCTGGCGGTTCTTACCGATTTTGAACAGTTTCTGATCCTCGATTCGCGTTACAAGCCGACTGTCGAAAAAGCTGCTAACGGGATCATCGAAAAATTTCACTACTCACAGTTCGCGGACGAAGAATCGTTTCGAAAGATCTATTATCTTTTCTCGCGCGAAGCGGTCGGTGACGGCTCGCTCGAAAAGTTCATTCAGACCTTAAAAAAGGCAAAAACGGCAAAGGCGGCAAAGGTCGCTCCGGCAGTTCAGATACAACCGGTCGGCGATACGTTCCTGACCGAATTGGACATTCACCGCGACGAACTGGCGCGCGGATTCAAACGTAATAACGCGGAACTCGACGGCGACGAATTGACCGAGATCACACAGCGGACGCTCGACCGTCTGGTTTTCATCCGCTTTCTCGAAGACAAGCTGGTAGAGCCGTCTGAGATCATTGACCGTTTGGGTGCAAAGTCAGGAAGCAAATGGCGCGATTTTGCGAATCAGATCCCGCGTCTCAACTCTGTCTATAACGGCATTATCTTTAAGCCGCACGCGATACTCGATTCGCCCGCGTTTCAGCCGGACGAAAAGGCATTTTCGGATACGCTGGCGTGGCTCTCGCACAAAAATTCGCCGTATGATTTCAACACGATACCGATACATATACTCGGCAGTATTTACGAGCGGTTCCTTGGTAAAACTATTGTCGTTACGGACAAACGCGCAAAGCTCGAAGAAAAACCAGAGGTGCGAAAGGCCGGCGGCGTCTATTACACACCGGAATATATTGTTCGTTATATTGTTGAGAATACGATCGGTGCTTTGTTGCAGAAGCCCGCACGAAGTAAGGGCGCCGTGGATGGCGAGGGTGCCCTTACTAACGTGCGGGCTTCTGCAACGGCCGCCGCACCTGACGAGATCGCAAAAATGCGATTCGCGGACATCGCCTGCGGTTCGGGTTCGTTCCTGCTTGGAATTTTTGACTATCTGATCAAATATCATGTCGAATGGTATAACGCCAATAAGACCAGACGCACCGACGCCATCAAACAAGGCCTGTGCCGCGAGACATCGGACGGCACGTTGCAGCTTACGATCCCGCACAAACGCGACATTTTGCTGAACAATATCTACGGCGTTGATCTCGACGCACAGGCCGTCGAGGTCGCACAGCTCTCGCTCTATCTAAAACTGCTCGAAGAAGAAACTACCGCCACCGCCCAGCAATATCTCGCCGGTTTTCGCGAACAGCTTTTGCCGCCGCTAAATAACAACATCGTCCACGGCAATTCGCTGATAGATTTTGACATTATGGACACGCCGCTGTTCGCTGCGGGCGGAAACGCGAGTGTAAACGAGCGTGCCGATGACCGACATGCACGCTCCTTAACAGTCGCGTTTCCGCCCGCTGACCTCCGCAGGCTCAATCCGATGAGCTTTCAAAGCACGTTTCCTGAAGTTTTTGCGAATGGCGGTTTTGATGCGATTGTCGGAAATCCGCCGTATGTTCGGATGGAAAGTTTCAAGCCATTGAAAAACTATCTGAAACGAAAATTTGCATCCCACGACGAACGCTCCGACTTGTATTCGTACTTTATCGAACAAGCAAATCGGCTTTTGAACGCGCACGGCAGATACGGCGTGATTGTCTCAAACAAGTTCTTGCGAGCGAATTACGGAAAGCCGTTGCGGGATTTTCTTGCCCAAAATACGAATGTCGAACAGGTGATAGATTTTGCTGGTTTACCTGTATTCGCGGGAGCAACCGTAAGAACGATCATTTTGATAACGACACCCAAAGCCGAAAAGGAAATAGCGACGATTTATGCGCCGCCCTTGCCCCTAGAAGAATTTAGGGTTTTGCACGGAGGATCGATCTCAATTGAAGATGCAATAGCCGATTCAATTTATGAAGTTCCGAGTTCGATATTGCATAAAGAAATCTGGAATTTTGGCGACAGCGAGGCGAGCGATTTCCTTGACAACCTAAAATCGCGATGCACATCGTTAAAAGAATATGCTGATGGAAAAATTTGCCGTGGTGTTGTCTCCGGCCTAACTGAAGCATTTGTCATCGATGCGGAAAAGAGAGCAGAGATCGTTGCCGAAAATCCAGAGGCGGCTGAAATAATAAAACCATTTATTAACGGTCGGGATGTTCGCAGCTATCACATCGACGAAAAGAATCAATTTCTTATTTATACCTTTCACGGAGTTGATATTTCGAAATATCCTGCGATAGAGAAACATCTAAGGCCATTTAAGGAAAAGCTTGAAAAACGGGCGACACGACAAAATTGGTATGAGCTACAACAGCCGCAACTGAAATTTGCGGAATACATGGAAGGTCCGAAAATTATTTTCCCCGATATTTCGACAATATGCAGATTCGCATTAGATTTGGGCGGACATTATGGCTCAAATACGATCTATTTCATCCCTAAAAATGATTTGTACCTATTGGCGTTATTGAATTCTAATCTTGGTTTTTTTTACTTCGTTCAAACCTGTGCGGGACTGGAAGGAACCGGCGAAACCTATCTTCGCTTTTTCGGACAATATCTCGAAGGATTTCCTGTCCGCACGATCGATTTCAACAACCCGGCGGAAAAGGCCATGCACGACCGAATGGTTGAGCTGGTCGAAAAGATGATCGAGGGCAAGAAGAAACTCGCCGCGGCGCGGACCGACAGCGACCGCGCATTATACGAACGTCTTTGCACCTCGCTTGACGCCCAGATCGACGGCCTTGTCTATCAGCTTTACGACATCACGCCGGATGAGCGGAAGATAATTGAGGGAAATTGAATTCTTGTCCCTGAAAGGGACGAATATAATAGCGTAGGGTGAAACCCTACGAAATACGACAACATGATTTGCTCCCTGAAGGGGAGCAACAAACAATTGGGAATGTTCGTCCCTTTCAGGGACGGCATATTGGTTGGAACCTTACCTAGGGTTACACTTGCTCCGCTCGTTTCAGCCTAGGCTTTAATGTTCGTCACCTTTGGTGACAGGAACTAAGGTCATTAAGGAAAAAATCGATAAATGTCCTTCCTATTGAGGAATCGGACGAGAACGAGTGAATCCTTTTCGAATACGAAACCAAGGCGGAATTCGCCAATACGAATGCGATAATGTCTTTTCCGCCGCGAAGTTTCTTAATGTTTTGGATGTCGAAAATATTGTTTGCGGATTCGAGAGATTCGATGGCCTCGCGAACTTTGGTGAGAAGTTTTTTGTCCTTGATCGCCCGCAGGTCTTTGAGAAAACTCTCGCGGAATTCGACTTTCAATTCGCGGTCTCCAGAAGTTCAAAAACGTCTTCACGGCTGACTTTGGGCGAAGCGGCCCCTTCAGCAATGGCGCGTGAAAAGGCAACATCCTCAATGATCTCTTCAAGAATGATGCGAACTTGATCTCCGCGTTCTTCCAAAAGCTCCAGTAAAGCGGTCTTAAAAACTTCCTTCAATTTTTCGTCATTCTCAAAAACAGTAACCATGATCTTACCTCACAGTAATTATATCACTTATGAATCCCGTCGCGATACGGATACAGATAAGCTCTCAACTCGTAATAACTGATTTAGAAACACCACGCCCACAATCATCTGACCGCTACGCGGCCGGGACGCTTTTGCTTCGCGCTTGCATTTGATCCCCGAACGTTGCTATACTGATGTTATGTTGCACAGATAATACACACTGAGAGGATCTTTTTTTATGCTTGAAGATTGGGAAGAGTTTGCGATGGGGCCGATACCGTCTAAGGCGGATCGGGTTTATGTGTCGGTGAATTATAAGGGGCAGTTTTTGTTGAGCAAGGGCGCTTTTCAGGCGCTTGGCGAGCCGCAGGCGGTGGCGCTGCTGTTTAACCGGTGGCTGTTCAAGATCGGCATCAGGCCGTGCAGCCCTTTTGCACCGAACGCTTTTCCGCTCAAGCCGCGGCAGAAAGCGCACTCGCGGCTGATACACGCCAGCACATTTTGCCGCAATTACGGCATCAAGCCGCCGCACACGCTTGCTTTCCACGGCATCGAGGTGGACAAGGACGGAATACTGACGCTCGACCTGACCAAAACCTCACGCGTCAGCCGCGTGAATGTTGGTCGTTAAATATTCAAAATATCAACCAATTCCTGCACTGAGGCGGCGGACTTGTGCAGCGCGGTGCGTTCGTCGTTGGTGAGGCTGATCTCGATGATCTGTTCGATGCCGTTTTTGCCGAGCTTGACGGGCACGCCGACAAAGAGGTTGCTGACGCCGTATTCGCCTTCGAGAAAGACGGCGCAGGGGAGGATCTTTTTCTTGTCTTTGAGGATCGCCTCGGTCATCTCGACCGCGCCAAGCGACGGAGCGTAATAGGCCGAACCGGTCTTGAGCAATCCGACGATCTCGGCGCCGCCGTTCGCGGTTCGGGTGATGATGGCATCGAGCTTGTCCTTCGCTATCAGCTCGGTGATCGGGATGCCGGCGACGGTCGAATAACGCGGCAGCGGCACCATCGTGTCGCCGTGGCCGCCGAGCACAAAGCACGTGACGTTCTCGACCGAAACGTCGAGTTCCTCGGCGACAAAGCACCGCATTCTCGCCGAATCAAGCACGCCAGCCATTCCCATGACGCGGTTCTTTGGAAAGCCCGAGCGGCGAAAAGCGACCTGTGCCATTGCGTCGAGCGGATTTGAAACGACGATGATGATCGAATTCGGCGAATATTTGGCAACCTGATCGGTAACCTGGCCGACGATGTCGGAGTTGGTCTTGAGCAGATCGTCGCGGCTCATGCCGGGCTTTCGCGGCAAACCGGCGGTGATGATAACGACGTCGCTGTTAGCCGTTTCCTCGTAACTGTTTGCACCGACGAGCCTGACATCAAACCCATCTATCGGTGCAGCCTGCGCCAAATCGAGACATTTACCTTGCGGAGTTCCCTCGACAATATCAACCAAAACCACATCCGCCAATTCCTTAGCGGCTATCCAATGAGCTGCCGTAGCACCGACATTTCCCGCACCGACGACCGTAACTTTATTTCTTCCTGTCATTTTTATCCTTCCTTTAATAAATTATTGTGTAAAATGAAAAAGGTATTTTGTCACAATTGAGCAAAAACGGCAAAATGAACCGCCCAAACAATGCGAGCTATTTCTGAACAAAAATATACTTTAGAACAGTATTTTGAACTCGAGCGAACCTCCGAGGAGAAATGGGAGTTTTGGGATGGTAACGTCTGGTGCATGTCGGGAGCCAGCCCCTTGCACGAACGGATTGTCGTCAATATGTCGGGGCATCTGCGCGAATTGCTGCGAGGACGCGGTTGCTCAGTGTTTGGCTCAAATCTTAAAGTCGCCGTGCCTGTTTTTGCCCCGTATCGTTACCCCGATCTTTCTGTCTTTTGTGGCGAAGACAAGTTTGTAAAAATGAGTGGTCTCGACGTTTTGACCAATCCTCAAATGATTATCGAGGTGCTGTCTCCGTCAACAGAGGCGTTTGATCGCGGCAATAAATTTACATATTACAAGTCAATCCCGAGCCTTACTGATTATCTTTTGATCGCGACCGAACAGCCGTTTATTTCTCATTTTACAAAACAGAACGAGACCGAATGGATCAACCGCGAAGCCACCAGCATGGATGGCCGCCTTACTCTCGACAACTTTAATATCGAAATCCTGCTTTCCGAAATTTATCTCGACATTGAATTTCCCGAACGAAAGATCAGAACGCCCGAGGACGACCTTCTTGACCGATAAAGAAAAAGCCCGATGCGCTCTCCCCTTCGCATCGGGCTTTTTCCTTGATGGCCAATGCCGCTTGGACAAAGACCAAACTTGTTATTCGCACAGCGGAGCAACCAACTAACCGCTTTGCAATGGACGTGCCATCAAATACTTAGATGCACAAAAACAAAAAATGCCTGCATAACGAGGCATTTTTTATTTGAATTAGAAGCAGGAATTTATTTTGCCGACATTTCGGTCAGCCAATGCACGAAATGGTGCCGTAAAACGACCTCATTCCAGCGGATCGGCTATAAAGTCGGCGTCATTAACATTACCAACAAGATTTATCACGCGGCTCGGCGTCGAAAACATGTAACGCTTCGAATTAACCGTCACAACATAAGTCTCACCCGTCGCCAGCCCCTCAAACGTAAAATACCCAAACGACCCCGTAGTCGCAATCACCGGCGAAACAAGCGAATTACCCGTAACCACAACCCGAGCACTCCGAATCCCGTGCCCGTCCCCCGTCATAACCCGCCCCGAGATCGAAGCATGCGTGGCCGTCGGGCCAATGAATTCAATTCCCCAACCACCCGCGAGATTGCCAACTCTGTCAGTCGCGGACGACCGATCTCGCAAATACAAGCGCCAAACTCCGTTCGCATTGGTTCCGCCAAAATTGCCTTCGAGTGTCTGTGTTCCGGTTCCGCCGACAGTGCTGCCCGGCAGATTGTATGGCCCTGAAGGCGCAGGCGGCGGCAAATCTCCTATCGACACCCATGACGTTGGTTCAAAATCGCCGCCAAAGAGCGGGCCGTTATCTGGCAAGACCTGCCCTGCCGTATCCGTAAGATTCAACGTCGCCGGCCCGCTTTGCGTTAAGCCTCCTGCGCCAGCAAAAAGTATGTATTTCGTGCCCGTCGGCCCGATAAGTAAAAGGTCCGCAGTGTCAGGAAAACGGCTCGAAAGGTCATAAAGGGTCACCCGCATTGATCCGATCGTCGTCGGGCCGCCCGTCACGGTTATCGTCGATGGATATGGCATTGCAGATCCACCGCCGGTTAAGGAGATGTTCTCCGTGTTTCGGAATGCCGAGGCCGTATCGTTGATCGTCAAAACAGCCGATGACAAGCCAAGAGTCGCACCAATCGGATTATTCAAACGAAGACTGATGGTTTCGTCAGCCTCTATAATGCTGTCGCCACAGGTTGTCACATATACCGTCTTCTCAGTCTCGAACCGTGGTAAAAATATCTGCTGAGAAATGTTGATGAAATCGACCCCGCTCGTGCACGCTTCGCCGCCCGTAGCCGTGCCATTCGTTGTCGAGAACGAGACAAAGGTTGGTTCAACTCCGATCACCTTGCGAATGGTAATCGCCGCGACCTGAGATTCATCCTCGTTATACGTTGCAGAGCTAAAGGAAAGGGACGGAGTAGGCTGGAAAGATGTTGCAGTCGCCGTGGCCGTTGCTGTAGCACAGATCGAACCGCCGGTGGTCGTTATATGCAGCGTCCAACCGCCACTGATAAGGCCGGTGTCAAGATTTGTGTCGTCTCTAATATAGAGTCTCCATACACCGTTAGGATTGGTGCCGATGAATACTCCCATCGCAACCGGCCCACCTGGCGCGGGTGCGGGTGCTGGAAACACGTCTGTGGTCGTGTCATAGTTTGTCGGCCCGAACGCCCCGCTCAAGAGCCGCGTGTCATCCGGCAGAGCGAGAGGCACCGCGTCGTCAAACGTAAAGCTCGATCCGTTTATGTCGGCATCCCCTCCGGCATCCGACATCAGAAGCGTGTTTTGCCCGCCTGGGCTGACTAGCATTATGTCAATGTCATCGGGATAAGAATGGCTCATTCCATTCAGGTCAACCGTCACCGCTGTAACAGTGCCCACCATATTCGAAACAGGAATGACCGACGAACTCATCGCTCCATCATTTATCGCAATTAGAGCCGAATTCGTAAAAGGCCGCGGCGTGCAAGTTGCTGTTGCTGTCGCCGTGTTCGTCGGCGTTGGAGTAGTCGTGAAGGTCGGGGTTCGAGTATCAATCGGTGTTCCCCCTATTTCGTAAGTGGTCTGAATCGTCGCCGCTGTGTTGTTCACTTCATTGTTTTCCGGCCAATTGTTTTCCGGATCAACGATCACATTGCTGCCCAGACTCGTAAGGACGCCCGGCTGAAGTCCTCTCATTGTTAAGACCACCGTCAACGTCGCAGTGCGAACAACTCCACCCTGGGACGAAACGCAGCCGCCGGCAAATGTGACGCCGCCGGAATCCACCGTTCCAACATAACCGTTAGTTCCGGATGCAGAAGTAAAATTAAACGGAACACCGGTCGGCCAGCCAAATCGCACATTCGGACACGCTCCGCCGCCCAATGCCGCCGGGGAATTCGTCACAGTCAATGTATAAGTCAACCACCAATTGTAGAATACGGGATCGGGCGAAGCAGCCTGGCTGATCGTCAGATCATATTCAGGAAAGGGACTCGGAATCGCAGTAGGCGTATTCGTAGCCGTAAACGTCGGCGTTTGCGTTGGTGTGAACGTCGGCGTCTTTGTCGCGATCGCGCAGTTCGTGCGATAACGGGCGATGGCGATGGCGCTGTCGTAGTAGTCGATGTCCGTAAAGCCTGCGACAACCAAACCACCGTCCGCTTGAAGTGCAAGCGAACTGGCAATATCACGGTCGCTGCCAAATGCCGTTGTAGTAAATCCGATGTTGTTGAAGGACAAGTCGAGACTGCCGTCCGTATTATAGCGGGCAATGGCAAAGTCCTCATTCGCCAAATAGGCTTGACCAGCAAGTACGAGCTTTCCGTCTGGAAGGAGTGCAAGATAACTGCCTGTGTCATCACCGTTTGTGATAGTGGTGGTCACTTGGCCATCGCTGTCAAACGATGGATCGAAGGTTCCATTCATATTCAATCGAACCAAAGCAAAATCCCTGTTGAAAG